>NZ_CP115541.1:1500000-1582500 GCF_031834595.1 Stenotrophomonas oahuensis
GGGTGCCATCGGGTTTGCGCGCCTTGGGATCGGCGTCGATGGTGTACATGAAGATCTCACCGAGGCCGGTGGCAATCGGCCCCAGCTGCGGATCCAGACCCACCGGAATCTGCGATTTCACCTGCTGCAGGCGTTCGGCCACCTGCTGCCGGGCAAAGTAGATATCGGTGCCGTCCTCGAACACCACGGTGACCTGGGACAGGCCGTAGCGCGACAACGAGCGCACCTGCTCCATCCGCGGCAGGCCGGCCATCACCGTTTCCACCGCATAGGTGATGCGCTGCTCGGCCTCCAGTGGCGAGTAACCCGGCGCAGCAGTGTTGATCTGCACCTGCACGTTGGTGATGTCAGGGGTGGCGTCGATCGGCAGCCGGGTGAAGCTCCAGATGCCCACCGCGATCAACGCCAGGGTGAGCGTCATCATCAACCAGCGGTGCGCGATGGACGCGCCGATGATGCGTTCCAGCAACGGCAGGCGGTCAGTGCTCATGCGCGGCCCCCGCCTTGCCAATGTCGGCCTTGATCACGTAGCTCTGTTCGACCACGACCTCTTCGCCGACGCTGAGACCTTCCAGCACCTCGGCCTTCTGCGCGTCGCGAGCACCCAGCTTCACCGGGCGCGAGGTATAGGTGTCGCCAGTGCGCACGAACACGACGTACTGGCCGTCCAGGGTCTGCACGGCAGTGAGCGGCACCACCTTGGCGGCGGCGGTGGTCGCCACCACGATGCGCGCCTTCACCGCCGCACCGGGGCGCCACAGGCCGTCGTCATTGCGCAGCGATGCGCGGGCAACGGTGCTCTGGCTGGCGGTGGCGGTACCGGGCAACACCCGCTCCAGCGTGGTGGCCTGGGCGACGTCGTCGGTCATGCGCGACACGGTCACCGGCACGCCCGCGGTGATGTGCTGGGTGTCATTGCCGAAGATATGCAGGTCCACCCACAGCGTGGACAGGTCACCAATCTCGAACAGCGGCGTGCCCTCGCCTGCCACACCGCCGACCTGCGCCTGCCGTGCCAGCACCACGCCGCTGATCGGCGCGCTTACGGTGTACGTGGACAGGCTCAGGTTGCTGTCGATGCTGGCCAGCACCTGCCCAGCCCTGACGCTGTCGCCGACGTTGGCGCGCAGCGTGCGGATCGGGCCGGGGAAGCGCGCCATTACCTGGGCGACGCGGCCGTCGACCGGGGTCAGCAGGCCCTGTACGTCGTGTTCGTCAGCGATGGTGCCGGCGGTCACCGCAGCGACGCGGATGCCGGCCTGCTCGGCCATGGCGGCAGAAATGGTCGTGCGCTGCGGTCCTTCATCGTCGTGGGTGTCGCCGTGTCCGTCGGACCCCGCTGCTTCGCCCGGCGCATGGTCATGATCGGCTTCGGTGTCGGTCGTGGCTGCGGACGATGCGTCGTTGCCGCATCCACTGAGGGCGAGCACGGCCAGCAGCACGGCGGCGGCCAGAACGGTGCGGAAGGTGAAAGCAATCATGGGCGGTCCTCCGTGGACACTGCAGCCGGTATGGGGGTGGTGTCGCTGACAAGCAGGCTCTGCCCGGTCAGGCGCTGGATCTCGATCAGGCCGGTCTGCGCAGCAATCGCGGCGTCCAGCTGGCGTTGCCGCGCTTCGATGCGCAGCGCCTGCAGTTGCGCCCACTCCATGTAGCTCACCGCGCCTGCCCGCCATGCGGTTTCGGCGGCTTTTTCGGCGCGTTGCAGTTGCGGCAGCACGTCGCGCGCCAGTCGCGTGACTTCCAGCCGCGCGGTCTGGTAGCGCCCATGGGCTTCGGCCAGAGTGGCGTACAACTGCATTTCGCGCGCCTGGCGTTCAATGCCGGTCAGCGCGCGCTCGGCTTCGGCCGCACGGATCTCCGGCTCGGCGCGACGCACACCACCCAGCGGCAGGCTGAAGCCGGCGACCAGCGAGGTGTCACGGCTTTCGCGGTTGTTGCGCACACCCACCTGCCAGTTGAAGTCCGGCCTGGCCTGGGTCCGCGCCAACTGCAGTTGCGCGTCACGGATGCGGCCTTCCCCGGCGAGAACGGCCAGCTCCGGCGTACCCTGCAGCAGGTCAGTCAATACGGTCAGATCCTGCAAGGCGGGCAGCTGAAGCGGGTTGCCACTGACAGTATCGAAGTCGGCTTGGCGTTGCTGCCACAGCGCGGCCAGTGCGACCTTGGCGGACTGCGCCATCTGCAGCGCGCGGTCGCGGTCCAGTTCGGCCTGGGCCAGTTGTGCCTGTGCGGTCAGCAGCACCGATTCGGGCGAAGCACCCGCCTGCAGACGCAGGCGCGCAGCGGCCACAGCACGTCGTCGCTGCTCGATGTCGGTGCGGGCGATCTCCAACTGCTGCCCGGCCTGGGTCACCGCCAGATAGCGGCGGGCGACCTCGGCCATCAGGTCCAGCCGGGCGATTTCGCGCTGCGGGGCCAGCGCATCCAGATTGGCCTGGGCCAGGGTGCGACGAGCATCCAGCTTGCCCCCGCGCTCCAGCACCCCGGCCAGGCTGACCGTGAGTTCGGCAGCATCGAGGCCGCGCGCGGCCCCGGTGCCCAGCGCGTTCTCCAGCTCAACGCCGAAGGTGAGCGGTGGCCGCAGCGTGGCCGCGTCGCGTCGGGCTTCCAGTACCGGGCGCTGTGCGTCGACCAGGCGCAGGTCGGGGTGCTGGCGGGCGACGCGGGCGATGGCGTCGTCGAGGGTCAGCGCGGGCGCGGGTGCACCGGGAACAGTGCGTTCGGCGCTGTGCTCAACAGAAATGGCGGGCGGCGTGCCCTGCGCATAGGCGCACGGCACGAACGCCAAGGCCGCAAAGGCGGCCACGTGCGTCCACATGGGGTTCTCCAGATAGCAGAAAGGTTCAGCGAACGCGGCACTGAGCCGCGTGGCGTCAACCGGCTATCGGGGGGCGCAGCAGATTTTCCGGCGGCTGCGAACGCAGCGCATCGTCCAGACCCGCCGGAACCGCATGCGCGGGAGCCGGCGGCAGCTGCCAGTTGGGCGCGGCAAAGGCGAGCATGCCGCCCTGCCCGTGGCAATGACCACAGTGCACCAGCGCATGCAGCAGCCGGCCACCGGTATCGTCGTCGCCATGCCCGTCATCGTGGTCCGGTTCCGACGCGGGATGCGACACCGGGGGGTGATCTGCATGCGACAGCGCATGCAGATCACCCAGTGCCGACGCCAGCGCGCCACCGGCGGTACCCAGCAGCATCACCGCCAGCAGAAACAGGCGGAGCGGCAACGGGCAGCGGTGGCGCAGGCGGGACAGCATGGCCGGCAGGGTAGCGGCCGCCGTGGTCGTTACACAATCGCAGGGGCGGGCGCGCTTCATACGGGGGTGCCGCGCGGGACCTCTTCCAGGCGGCTGGCCAGGGCCTGACGCAGATGATCGAGATCGCGGAACTCATGCGGCGCAGCTGAGCGGCTGTCGGAACCGGCCTCCTCGGTGGATTGCAGACGGATGCCACCCGCCTCCGTCGGCACAATGCGGTGAGCGACGAGGCCGCGTCCGGCGGACCGGCGCACCAGCAGCTGCTCACCGCTGTCGAGTTCCACCAGTCGGTAGGTACCCACGCGCGACAGCGCGGCCCTGCAGCCGGCAATGGCGGCGCGCAGCTGACGCGCCGCCTGTGCCTGCTCGGCGCTGCAGGGTTCGGGTGTGCTGAGCAGGCCGCCCCTGCCCTGCGTGGGGACCTTGAGCAGGTAGTCACACTGCATTTCGCCGCTGTGGGTCAATGGCCCAGGTGGAATCGAGCGGCCCGGATCGAAGCCGGCTCGCAGCTGGGTGCTTTCGCCGGGATCGGCATCTTCCACACGCAGAGCGGGAATGCCCAGCCTCGGCCCCACCCCGGCAATGCCGTTGGTGCTGCCGGCATAGCCGTTGCTGAGCAATGCGACCCAGCGGCGCACGCCCTGCAGATGCTCCCGCTGGCGCTGGTCATGGATGATGCGCTGCGCCGCCACATGACTGATCACCCGCACACGCAGGTCGGCGGCGGATTCATGTGGACTGTCCAGCTCGTCGGCAGCGCCTTTCAGGTGGTAGCTGGTCATCTGGTCCAACGCCACCACGCGCACCCCCGCACGGCTGGCCGCATCCAGCACGGCCGCATAGGTGCTGCCCCCCTGCGTGTCGGTCATGTGGCCACTGTCGATCTGGCGCATGAAGTGCTGCAGGGGCTCCGGTGGGTGACCCGTGCGGTGCAGTGTGTCCAGATGCTTCTGATGAAGGTCGTACTGCAGCTGGTCCAGGTACAGCGTATCGACGCCGAGCGAACGCAGCACCGCCATGTTCTGGATCAGTAGCTGCTTGCTGGCACGACCGGCATTGGCTTCCGCCACGATCAGCCCCGGACGGGTGGTGAGCAGGCGGCAAAGTACGTCGGCCGGGTGCTGACAGCCCTCCAGGGTCGGCGCGGTCATGCCGTGCGCGGGTGCGGCCACCGGCATGGCGCGCACATCGGCCAGCAGGGCCGTGCGCATGCGGTAGAACAGCGCCTGTGCGTGCTGCTCTGAAGAACCGGCACGGAGCAGGTAATCGGGGTCAAGCGCGCGCCGCGAGTCGCGCAGCAGACCCAGGAGGACGCGCGCCTCTTTGGGCGGTATGAGAAAGCGAGCGGTGGGGTCTGGCGTGGGCGTGACCGCAGCGGCGGCAGGCATTTCCCCGTTGCGGACCGATTGCAGCTGCGGCTGGCCTTCAGCCGTCGGTAGTCCAGGCAGGGCTTCGCGCGGCGCGCTGACCCATATGCGCTGTCGCAGCGCGCTCAGGGCATCCAGCATGTTCACTACTCCTTGGGATGACGCGCGCCCAGCGTGGCGCGCGTCCCCAACCATAGTGATCCGCATCCATCAGAGTGCGAACTGGCTTCCAGTATCGACAGAATCAATCGATTCCGATGCCAAAGCCGACATCACGGCGCGCGTCGTTCGGCAATGAACGCCTGGATCTGCTGTTCCAGCACCGGCAGCGGCACCGAACCCTGCTTCAACACGGCGTCGTGGAAGGCCTTGACGTCGAAGCGGTCGCCCAGATCCTTTTCGGCCTGCGCGCGCAGCCGCACAATGGCGATCTCGCCCAGCTTGTAGCTCAACGCCTGGCCCGGCCAGGAAATGTAGCGGTCCACTTCGGTGGTGACTTCATGCTCGCTCAGCGCGGTGTGGTCGCGCAGGTAGGCCAGGGCCTGCTCACGCGTCCAGCCCTTGTGGTGCACACCGGTGTCGATCACCAGGCGCGCGGCGCGCCACATCTCATAGGTGAGCCGGCCGAAATCTTCATAGGGCGTTTCATAGATACCCATTTCCACGCCGAGCTTCTCGCTGTACAGGCCCCAGCCTTCGCCATAGGCGGAAATGTAGGCGTTGCGGCGGAACTCGGGTTGTTCGCCCTGCTCGGCGGCCAGCGCACCCTGCAGTGCATGGCCCGGGTCGGACTCGTGCAGGGTCAATGCGGGCAGGTTGTACAGCGGACGGGCCGGCAGGTTGTAGGTGTTCAGCCAGTAGGTGCCCATGCCGCCGCGCCCCGCAGTCCAGAACGGGGCGATGTCCGGCGGCACCGGCACGATGGTGAAACGGGCGCGCGGCAGCGTCATGTACTTGCCGATCTGTCCATCAATGCGCTTGGAAATCCACGCCGCGCGGTACAGCAGCTCGTTGGGCGTCTTGGCATAGAACTGCGGATCGGTACGCAGGAAGGTCAGGAACTCGGCGAAGCTGCCCTTGAAGCCCACCTGCTGGATGATGGTGTTCATCTCGGCCTGGATGCGCGCCACTTCCTTCAGGCCGATCTCGTGGATCTGCTGCGGGGTGAGATCAAGCGTGGTGTATTCGTGGATCTGCTGCTGGTAGTAGGCCTTGCCATCCGGCAGCGCTTCGGCGGCCAAGGTGGTACGGGCCTGCGGCACGTATTCGTTGAGGAAGAAGGTGCGCAGCTTGCCGAAGGCGGGCACCACGCTGCTGCTGATGGCCTGGCGCGCCTGCGCCTGCAGCTGCGCCTGTTCGGCAGCGGGAATGCTGGCCGGCAGTTTCTTGAAGGGTGCGTATAGCGGCGATTCGGTCGGATCCTTCAGGTCGGCGACCATGCTGATCGCCACTTCGCGACCATCCAGCACGGCGCGCGGCACGCTGAAGCCACGCTTCAAGCCGGCCCGCATGTTGTCGGTCTGCTGGCCGAAATAGCGCGGCACATCATTCAGGCGCGCGATGTAGTTTTGATAGTCCTTGGCGGACTTCATTTCGCGGCGCGCCATGAACGACAGGTTGGACCAGAACGACGAGTCCGAGTTGAACGGCATCTCGTAGCCACGCAGGCGTACTTCGGCGGCCAGGTTGAAGACCTGGTCGCGGTAGATCGCGTAGTTGACCTGGTTGGTCGGCGACAGCGCCTTGACGTCCACCTTGTCCAGCTGGGCCAGCACGTCGTCCCAGACCTTCAAGCGCGCCTGCTGGGCGGCGGCACCGACGTCGGGCATGCGGGTGGCCTGGGCCGGGCCGTCGCCATCCTCGCTGGCTTCGCCGCCACCGGCCTGGCGCCAGGCCCATTCCTTCTCGTAGATGGCACGGAACGCGGCGTCAGCCGGTGATTCGGTGGCCACGCTGGCCGGCGCGGAAGGCGTGGCGGGCGGTGCGGCGTAGGCGGCGGCCGGCAGGGACAGGGCGAGCAGCAGGGCAACAGACAGACGGGTATTCACGCAGACGGGTTCCCGGGGAAGGCGAACTCCGATCATGGCACCCCGGGTTCAGCGTGGCATGTATCGAACGTTGGGGGTCAATGTTCGGCGCGATCGCGCTTCCAGCCGCGATGCTTGATGTCCAGGTGCAGGCTGTACAAGGCGGTGAAGGCCGGGAACAGGTTCTGCAGCACGCCCACCGAGTCCTGCTTGGCCGAGAACAGGAAGTAGCTCAGGGTCATCAGGCTGCCGACCACGCTCATGTACCAGAACAGCCGCGGGATGACCGGCTTGCCGGCACGGCGCGAGGCAATGAACTGCACCAGCCAGCGCCCGCCGAACATCAGCGCGCCGGTGTAGCCGATCAGCTTCCAGCCGGTGACATGCAGGCCGGTCCAGAACAGCCAGGTGATCGGTTGGTCCAGCCAATGCAGTTCCATCAGCGTTCTTCCACGGCGGTACGACGGCTGCGGGTGATCAGCCAGGCCACCCCGCGCAGGTCACGGATGCCGACCAGGGCGCGGCCGAGGTTGTTGTACTTGGAGACACCGGCGGTGCGATGGCGGTGATTGACCGGCACGCTCACGGTCTGCCAGCCGGCACGTTGCATCAGCGCGGGCAGGTAGCGGTGCATGTGGTCGAAGTACGGCAGGTCGAGGAAGGCAGCGCGCTCGAACAGCTTGATGCCGCAGCCGGTATCGGGTGTGTCGTCGCGCAGCATGCGGGCACGGATGGCGTTGGCCCATTTGCTGGCCCAGCGTTTGCTGCCGCTGTCCTGGCGGTTGACCCGCCAGCCGGCGAACAGCTTGACCGCCGGCTGCGCGGCATCGCGCGCAACCAGCAGGCGCGGAATGTCGGCCGGGTCGTTCTGCCCGTCGCCGTCGAGGGTGGCAATCCACGGCGCACGCGCGGCCTTGACCCCGGTGCGCACCGCGGTGCTCTGCCCGCTCTGGGTGACATGATGCAGAACCCGCAGTTCGGGGGTGGTCGCCTTGAGCGCGGTGAGCACGGCCAGGGTGTCATCGCGGGAGTGGTCGTCGACGTAGACGATCTCGTACGCCACGCGGCCGCGCAGGGCGGCGGTGATCTCTTCGATCAGAGGCTGGACGTTGTCGCGTTCGTTGAAGACCGGGACGACGACCGACAGCTGGGGTTCGCTCATGATCGTGTCCTGGAGATGGGTTCGCGGCCGTTGAAGGTCCGCGCATTCTCCGTAGGCAACGTTATCCGAAGATGAATACCCGAGCGGGAATCAGGCGCGGTCGCCGAAATAATCGCGGCACCAGTCGACCACGGGCGGCAATCCGCGCTCGATGGGCGTGGCCGGTTCATAGCCAAAAGCGTCATGCGCACGACGCGTGTCGGCCATGGTGCGGACCATGTCGCCGGGCTGCATCGGCTTGTAGACCTTGTGCGCCGGGCGTCCGGCGGCGGCCTCGATGATGCCGATGAACTGCTCCAGCTCGATCGGAGTGTGGTTGCCGAGATTGAAGACACGGTGCGGAACGTCCTCGCTGGACGGATGCGCCAGCGCGCCGAGGATACCGCTCACGATGTCGGAAACGTGTGTGAAATCGCGCTGCATCTTCCCGTCGTTGAAGACCTCGATCGGCCGGCCGGCCAGCACCGCGCGCGAGAACAGCAACGGGGCCATGTCCGGGCGACCCCAGGGCCCGTACACGGTGAAGAAGCGCAGGCCGGTGGCACGCAGCCCATACAGCTGGGCATAGGTGTAGGCCATCAGTTCGTTGGCGGCCTTGGTCGCCGCGTACAGCGAGCGCGGGCGGTCAATGCGCTGGTCTTCGGAGAACGGCGGGGTGGCCGAGTCGCCATACACGGAGCTGCTGGAGGCATACACCAGGTGCTGCACGCCACGGTGGCGGCACAGCTCGAGCATGTTGACGAACCCGGCCAGGTTGCTGTCCACGTAGGCGTGCGGGTTCTGCAGGGAGTAGCGCACACCGGCCTGGGCGGCCAGGTGGATCACCGCGGTGGGCTGCACCTCTTCAAACAGCGCGGCCAGCCCCTCACGGTCGGTCAGGTCCAGCGCGCGGATATCCACATCCGGGCACAGCGCGGCCACGCGGTCGCGCTTGATCTGCGGGTCGTAGTAATCGTTGTAGTTGTCCAGCCCGACTACGGGCTGGCCCCGCTCGACCAGCGCCCGGCAGGTGTTGGCACCAATGAAGCCGGCAGCACCGGTAACGAGGATGGTCATGGGGTGGTGTCCTACGTCGGGTGGTAGGTCACGACCGTTGGTCGTGACACCGGGAGGGGTCAGCCCTTCCGCGCGCGCAGCTTTTCCAGCACGCCGTCCAGGGTATCCAGGTCGGTGTAGTGGATGATCAGCTTGCCCTTGCCACCACGGCCGTGGTTGATCGCCACGCGTGCGCCGAGCGATTCTGACAGTTCGGTTTCCAGCGAGGCGATGTCGGCCTGCGGGGCACCCGGGCTGGGCTTCTTGCGCAGGTTGCCGGGCACCTTGCCGGCGGCAAACTGCTGGGCGCGGTGTTCAACCTCACGCACCGACCAGCCCTGGTCAGCCGCCTCCTGGGCAAGCTTGCTGGCCAGTTCCGGAGCCAGGGTCAGTAATGCGCGGGCGTGACCCATTTCCAGGCGGCGGCTTTCCAGCAGCACCCGGATGGCGACCGGCAGTTCCAGCAGGCGCAGCAGGTTGGACACCGCCGCGCGCGAACGGCCGACGGCCTGTGCAGCTTCGGCATGGGTCAGGGTGAATTCGGAGATCAGACGCTGCAGCGCTTCGGCCTCTTCCAGCGGGTTGAGGTCTTCGCGCTGGATGTTCTCGATCAGCGCCATCGCAATGACGGTGCGGTCTTCCAGCTCGCGCACCACCACCGGCACTTCGTCCAGCCCGGCCAGCTGCGAGGCGCGCCAGCGGCGTTCACCGGCGACGATCTCGTAGCTGTCAGCCGCCAGCTGGCGCACCAGTATCGGCTGGATCACGCCCTGTGCCTTGATCGACTCGGCCAGCTCGTCGAGCTTGGTCGGGTCCATCTCGCGGCGCGGCTGGTACTTGCCGGGCTGCAGCTGCTTCACCGGCAGCTTGCGCAGCACCTCACCCGGAAGCGGTTCGACCACGGCCGTGGCCTGCTGCACCTGGGTCACCGCGCCCTTGGGCCCGAGCAGGGCGTCGAGGCCACGGCCGAGGCCGCGTTTCTTGCCGAGGGCGGGCTTGCTGGTCATCAGGCGGTCTCCATGGCCGTGCCGGCCGTGTTGCGTTGGTGGTTGCGGCGGATGATCTCGCCGGCCAACCCGAGGTAGGCGACGCCGCCGCGCGAGGCGCGGTCGTAGCCGACGATGCTCTGCCCATGGCTGGGCGCTTCGGCCAGGCGCACGTTGCGCGGCACGATGGTGCGGAACACGCGATCACCGAAGTGGTCGGTGAGCTCGGCCGAGACGGCATTGGCCAGGTTGTTGCGCACGTCGAACATGGTGCGCAGCACGCCTTCGATTTCCAGCGTGGGATTGAGACTGGCACGCAGCGCTTCGATGGTTTCCACCAGCGCGCTCAGGCCTTCCAGCGCGTAGTACTCGCACTGCATCGGCACGATCACCGAATCGGCAGCGGCCAGGGCATTCAGGGTCAGCAGCGACAGTGCCGGCGGGCAGTCGATCAGGATGAAGTCGTACTGGTCGCGGATTGGAGCCAAGGCACGCTTGAGGCGCTGCTCGCGCTCGCCCTGGTCCATCAGCTGGATCTCGGCGGCGGTCAGGTCGATGTTGCCCGGCAGCAGGTCGTAGCCTTCCGGCGCAGTGACCCGCACCTGTTCGGCGGTGACTTCACCCAGCAGCAGGTCGCAGGTGGACGCGACCACTTCGCGCTTGTCCACGCCACTGCCCATGGTTGCGTTGCCCTGCGAATCGAGGTCGACCAGCAGCACGCGCTTGGGCGCAGCAGCCAGGGCAGCGGCCAGATTGACGGCGGTCGTGGTCTTGCCGACGCCACCTTTCTGGTTGGCGATGGCGATGATGCGGGCCATGCGGGTGAGCCTCATCGGCAGGGAGTGGGACTGGTCATTATGCGTATAAGGGGCGTGTCATGCACTGTGAGATGCGCCGGAAGGGCTTTGCGACCCGCCCGACGGCGGCTCACGGACCGGCCACCACGACCAGGTGACGCTCGCCGGTCAGGCCCGGCACATGCAGCGGCAGCACGGTTTCCACGGTCCAGCCGGCCGGCAGCTGGGCGATCTCATCGTGGGGGTAAACGCCTTTCATGGCCAGCAGCCGGCCACCGGGGCGCAGCAGGTGCCCTCCGACCTCGATGATGCCGGCCAGGGTGTCCATGGCGCGCGCGGTCAGGTTGTCATATGCGCCCGGTTCGTCCAGCGCCTCGGCGCGCGATTCGGCCACGCGGGCATTGGTCAGCCCGAGCTGGCGCACGGCCTCGCGCATGAAGCGCGCCTTCTTGCCGTTGCTTTCCACCAGGGTGACCTGCAGCTGCGGGCGGGCGATGGCCAGTGGAATGCCGGGCAGCCCGGGACCGGTGCCGAGGTCGGCCAGGGTGCCGCGCTCCAGGTGCGGCTGCATCGCCAGCGAGTCGAGCAGGTGGCGGGTGACCATCTCCAGCGGGTCGCGGATGGCGGTCAGGTTGTAGGTCTTGTTCCAGCGGTTGAGCAGGGTCAGGTACTGCAGCAACGGCGCGGCCAGGGCGGCGTCAAGCTGCATCGCGGCCAGGCCACGCGCAAGCGCGTCGGCCACGCCGGGGGAAAGAATGTGTGCGGTCATGCCGGCATTATCGCAGGGATTGCCCGGATGCCGGCCGCGCTCAGCGCGCGTACCAGGCCAGCGCGGCGCGGAAGTCCGGAGCAGCCTGCCACTCGTGCAGGTGCCAGCGGCTGGCCGGGCCCAGTTCCGGGTCGCACCAGGCCAGATGCAGGGTTCCATCGGCCGCCGCTGCCAACTGCAGCCGGTGCAGGCCGAACGAGATGCCCTGCCCCTGCGCCTTGAGCAGGGCTTCCTTGGCGCACCAGACCCGGAAGAACCAGTGGTTCAGGCCGGCGTCGTCCAGACCGAGCAGCCATTCGACCTCGGCCGGATGGAAGAAGCGTTCGGTGATTTCGCGCATGCGCGGGCGGGGTCGCAGCGGCTCCAGGTCCACGCCCAGCCTGACCCCTTCGCCCAGCGCCACCAGCAGCAGGCCGTGGCTGTGGCTCCAGCCGGTGCCGAGGTGGGCCAGACGGCCGTCCAGTTCCGGCCGGCCGCGCTCGTCGCGCAGCAGCGGCAGGTCTTCCGGCTGGCCGCCCAGCTGTTCGGCCAGCAGGACGCGCGCCTGCGGCTCGCCGCGGGTGCCGTGTACGTGCGGCAGCTTCCAGACCGTGACCGGGCCGAAGCGCCACGGCCCTTCGAGAGTGGCCGGCAAGCTCATGCGAATGCGTTGTGGGTGCGATTGCACGGCAACTTCACGGCATCTGCCGTCAACTTGCGCCGTCGCACCGACAAACCGGGAGTCAAGATCATGGGCATCATCATCTGGCTGATCGTGGGTGGCGTGGTGGGCTGGCTGGCCAGCATCATCATGCGCCGCGATGCACAGCAGGGCATCATCCTCAACATCGTGGTCGGCATTGTCGGCGCATTGCTCGCCGGCTGGCTGTTCGGCGGTGGCATCAACGAAGCGATCACCATCCGCACGTTCCTGTTCTCATTGATCGGCGCGGTGATCCTGCTGGCCATAGTGAATCTCTTCACCAGAAAGAGCATCCGGTAGGTAACGACCGTTGGTCGTTACGCCGATCACGCACCTCTTGGACCCGGCTCACCGCCGGGTCTTTTCATTTCAACCCAACTGCACCCATGCCGGCGCATGATCGCTCGGCCGGTCCCAGGTACGCGGCTCGCGATCGATCCCGGCCGCCACCGCACGCGCCTTGAGCGCGTCGGACACCAGGGTCAGATCAATGCGCAGACCCAGATTGCGGCGGAAACCCGCAGCCCGGTAATCCCACCAGCTGAACACCCCGTCCTCATCGTTGTGCAGACGGAAGGCATCATGCAGACCCAGCTGCTGCAGCTTGTGCAGCGCACCGCGCTCGGCGGTGGAAGTGAGAATGTGGTTCTCGTTCCACACCAGCGGGTCGTGGGTATCGCGGCCTTCCGGGGCAATGTTGAAGTCGCCCATCACGATCAGCTCCGGGTACTTCTTCAGTTCGTCGGCCACCCAGGCATGCACGGCTTCCAGCCAGCGCAGCTTGTACTCGTACTTGTCGGTGCCGACGTCCTGGCCGTTGACCACGTACAGGTTGATGATGCGTACGCCGTTGACGGTGCCGGCAATGGCGCGCTTCTGCTCATCTTCGAAGCCGGGAATACCGATCTGCACATCCTGCGCCGGCTCGCGCGACAGCAGCGCCACCCCGTTGTAGGTCTTCTGCCCGGCAAACACGCTGCGGTAGCCGAGCCCGGCCAGTACGGCGTCGGGGAACTTGTGGTCTTCCATCTTCGTTTCCTGGATGCCGACGACATCCGGGGCGAAGGTGGTAAGCCACTGTTCCAGGTGCGGCAGGCGCACGTTGAGCGAATTGACGTTCCAGGAGGCGATTTTCATGGGGGCATTCTACCGGTAGTGCCGGCCGCTGGCCGGCATCCGCATGGTGCCGGCAATGCAAGGAGCCGGCCAGCGGCCCGCACTACCACTCAGCTTTTAGTGCGCCGCTTCCTGTCGATCATCGCCTGCGCGTCGTCCACTACCTGCTGGTGCGGCAGAGTCGGTTGGCCATCGGCCAGGGCTTCCTGCACTTTGGCGCGGAACCACTTGTCATGGGCTTCCGGGTCCGCCGTGAGTCCTGCCGGCAGCCCGCCTTCCTTGATGATGCGGGTGAGTAAAATCCGCACCGCATCGGAAACGGTCAGGCCGACGTTGGCCAGCATTTCGGTGGCGTCAGCCTTCAGCTTCTCATCCACTCGGATATGCAGCATGGAGGTCTGGGCGGCCATCGTGGTTTTCCGGTGCAGGTATTGGGTCAGACTGTATCTCATTTGAGATACAGTCAAGTCCCGACTTGTTCCGATGAGCGGATTACCGCACCAGCAGCTTCAGCAGCCCGGCGATCTTCGAATACGGCGGCTTCAGCCGGTCGCTGGCGGCCCAGCGCGACTGGTACAGGATCGGCAGCAGCTTGCTCATGGCGTCGAAGCCCGCCCGGCCGTGGTACGCGCCCATTCCACTGGGCCCGACCCCGCCGAACGGCAGGCCGTTGATGGCGAAGTGCAGCAGCGTGTCGTTGACGGTGACGCCACCGGCCACCACCTGCCCCAAGACTTGCTCGACCGGTTCGCGGCGTTCGCTGAACACGTACAAGGCCAGCGGGCGGTCGCGGGTCTGGATGTCGGAAATGGCTGCCTCCAGGTCCGGGTAGGCGCAGACCGGCAGGATCGGCCCGAAGATTTCCTCACGCATCAGATCCAGGTCGGCGGGCGGGTCCAGCACCACGGTGGGGGCGATCAGTCGTTCGCGATCTGCGCGGTCGCGATCAATGTGGGCCAGCTCCAGCACGGGCACGCCGCGTTCGCGCGCTTGAGCAAGGTATCCCTGCAGGCGCTGGTACTGGCCTTCATTGATGATGCGGGTGTAGTCGGAGGGATCGCGGAAGTCGCCGTAACGCGCCTGCACCTGAGTTTGCAGCTGCTGCACCAGCTGACGCTGGCGGCGGCTGTCGATCAGCACGTAATCCGGCGCGATGCAGGTCTGGCCGGCGTTGAACCACTTGCCGGTCGCCAGCCGCGAAGCGGCCTTGTCCAGCGGGTAGTCGCTGCAGACGATGGCCGGGGATTTGCCGCCCAGCTCCAGGGTCAGCGGAGTGAGGTTCGGCGCGGCGGCCGCCATCACCTTGCGACCGACCGCCGTGGAGCCGGTGAACACCAGATGGTCGAGCGTTGCGCCAGCAACCGCGGCGGCGAGTGCGGCGTCGCCCTGCACCACCGCCACGCGTTCGGGCGGGAACACGTCGGCCAGCAGTGACTGCAGGAAGGCGCTGGTGCGTGGGGTGTGTTCGGAAGGTTTGAGCAGCACGTGGTTGCCGGCGGCGATGGCGGTGGCCAGCGGTATCAGGGCGAGGTTCACCGGGTAGTTCCAGGGCGAGATCACCCCGATTACGCCCAGTGGGACCGGACGCAGCTGCGCCTTGGCCGGCCAGAACCGCCAGCCGACCCCGACTCGCCGCGGCTTTGCGTAGCTGCGCAGAAGCTGGAGCAGGTGGTCGATCTCGCCCAGCACGGTCATGCCGTCGGCGATCAGCGATTCGTGGTGGGAGCGATGGCCGAAGTCGGCGGCGATGGCTTCGGCCATTTCCGGAAGGCGCGCTTTGAGTGCGGTGCGCAGTGTCAGCAGGTCGGTGCGGCGCTGGTCGAGTGACGGGCGATTGGCCTGCCACGCCTGGCGCAGGGTGGCGACGAGGGCGGGAAGCGCGTCAGGAGGGGTGGTGGCGTCGGTCATGGGCGGAATATAGCAATGCGCGTGTCAGGGTCCGCGAAGCCACGCAGGGCGTGGCTCTACGGTCAGGAGCCAGCGTAGAGCCACGCCCTGCGTGGCTTCGGGAAACCCGAACGAGGAAGGGCCGTGGTTCGCACCACGGCCCTTCGTTCTTCCATCACCGATCGTTCTTACTTGGTGATATCCACATCCTTGGTTTCCTTCAGGAACAGGCCACCCACCACCACCGTCATCAGCGCGATGATGATCGGGTACCACAGGCCGTAGTACAGGTTGCCGGTGCCGGCCACCAGCGCGAACGAGATCGCCGGCAGGAAGCCACCGAACCAGCCGTTACCGATATGGTACGGCAGCGACATCGAGGTGTAGCGAATGCGGGTCGGGAACAGTTCGACCAGGTAGGCGGCAATCGGGCCGTACACCATGGTCACGTACAGCACCAGGATCCACAGCATCAGAATCGTGCCGGGGATGTTGATACGGGCACCATCCGCCTTGGACGGATAGCCGGCACTGGTCAGCGCGGTCTTCAGCTCGGCACCGAACGCATCGGCCTTGGCCTTGCCTTCTTCCTTGGTCAGGCCGGCGGCCTCGTACGAGGTGACGCTGGCGCTGCCCACATTCACCATCGCCAGCGAACCGGCGGCGGCAGGCTGCACGTCATACGGCACACCGGCCTTGGTCAGCGCGGCGGTGGCCACGTCGCAGGAGCTGGTGAACTTGCGCAGGCCGACCGGATCGAACTGGAACGAACAGGTGGACGGATCAGCGACGACCAGCGCCGGCGAAGACGAACGCGCTTCTTCGATGGCCGGGTTGGCGAAGTGGGTCAGGCCCTTGAAGATCGGAATGTAGGTGACGGCCGCCAGCAGACAGCCGGCCAGGATGATCTTCTTGCGACCGATGCGGTCGGACAGCCAGCCGAAGAAGATGAAGAACGGCACGCCCAGCGCGAGTGCAGCGGCAATCAGCAGGTACGACGTGGTGGCTTCCACCTTCAGCATGCTGCTCAGGAAGAACAGCGCGTAGAACTGACCGCCGTACCACACCACCGCCTGACCAGCGGCCGCACCCAGCAGCACCAGCAGCATCAGCTTCAGGTTGCCGCCCTTGAGGCTGTCACGGAACGGGGTCTTGGAGCCCTTGCCTTCGGCCTTCATCTGCTGGAACAGCGGCGATTCGCTCAGCTGCAGACGGATCCACACCGAGATGCCCAGCAGCACGATCGAGACCAGGAACGGAATGCGCCAGCCCCAGGCTTCGAAAGCTTCGTTGCCCAGGAAGTAACGGCAGGCCAGGATGATCAGCAGCGACATGAACAGGCCGAGCGTGGCCGTGCACTGGATGAAGCTGGTGTACAGGCCGCGCTTGTCGTCCGGCGCATGCTCGGCCACGTAGGTGGCGGCACCGCCGTATTCACCGCCCATGGCCAGGCCCTGGGCCAGACGCAGGATGATCAGGATCACCGGTGCGGCGAAGCCGATCGAGGCGTAGTTGGGCAGCACACCGACCAGGAAGGTCGAGATGCCCATGATCAGGATGGTGACCAGGAAGGTGTACTTGCGGCCGATGCGGTCGCCGAGGCTGCCGAAGAAGGCCGCGCCGAACGGACGCACGAAGAAGCCGGCGGCGAAGGCCAGCAGGGCGAAGATCATGCCCGTGGTTTCGTTGACGCCACTGAAGAACTGCTTGGCGATGATCGCGGCAAGCGAGCCGTAAAGGAAGAAGTCATACCACTCGAACACCGTGCCGAGGCTCGATGCAAAAATGACTTTCTTGTGGCCCTTGGTCAGGGACCCCGCGGAATCGTGCGCGGTTGTAGGTGTGCTGGTCATGAGACGCTTCCCCTCCGAAGCATGGTGGTGTGCCGGCGTTACGCCGGCATTTTTTTGTAATGCCGGGTCTTGCCCGGCAAACACTTAGAAACTGTATTTCGTAGTGAACTGCACGCGGTTGATGTCGCCCTTGCGGCCGTCCTCAATCTCGCGCACGCCATACATGTACTCCGCACCGATATCGACCTTGGGCATCGGCGTGTAGAAGATGTTGCCGCGGATGCTCTGCACGCTCTTGGTCACCAGCGGGCCGAGGGTTCCGTCGTTGTCGTAGTCACTGCGGGCGTAGATCAGATTGGTACGCAGCTTCGGGGTGAAGGCGTGCCGCCAACCGACATAACCGGCCAGCACACCCGTGGGGTTGAGTTCGTCGCTCGCCACCTCGTAGGCGGTATCCGCGGTGACGCCCAGACCGACATAGCGGGCGATGCCTTCGCCGCCGCTGATCTGGTAATGCAGCGTGTCACTGTCGGCCATCACCCACTTGCCGCCCAGAGTCAGGCCGCCGCCGATCTTGTCGGCGTCCGCGCCAGTGGCTTGGTTGTCCACTTTCAGCTGGCGCACGATGGCACCGACACCGAAGGTGCCCCAGTCGCCCTTCCAGCCATAACGCGCGGTCAGGTCCGGCAGGCTGCCGCGGTCGGAGTTGCTGGACGCATTGGTCCATGCCCCGGTGACGGGATTGCGGGTGCCGGTCAACACCGTGGTTTCCGGGTTTTCCAGCGCGATGCTGAAGCCGCCGTTGGTGTAGCGGATCTGGGTCTGGCGCACGAACAGCACGCCGTCGGTGGGACCGACGAAGTCGGCTGCTTCCGGCAGCGACGCCGCGTCCATGAAGTTCGACCAGGTTTGACCGGCCAGCCACTTGTTCCAGTACATGTAGGCGTGGCGCAGGGTCACACCGTAGGTATTGGTGGCGGTCTGGTTGCCCAGCGAGTTGCCAAAGAAGTCCATCTCGAAGAACGCACCGGCCTTGTTGCCCGATTCGCTCACGTTGTCGATGCCCAGGTTGAAGCGCGAGAACTTGGCGTGGGCGTTGAAGTCCACGTCCGACTTCTCGCCACTGCCGCCAGCACCGGCGACCGGGGTCTGACCGGGCAGGTACAGCGCGCGACCGGTGGCGTCGTCGGCCAGCTGACCGTCGCCGGTCTGGGTGGCGAGGAAATCGGCCTTGATGAAGCCGCCAATTTTGACCGTGGTGCCCGGCGCTGCGCCCGGCGTAATGGTGGTGACCTGGATCGGCTGCTTGCCGGCCGGTACTGCCGGCTTCTGCTCGGCCTGGACCGTGCGCACGGCGGTGACGTCCTGCTGGGTCTGGGTGATCTGGGTCTGCTGCTGTTGCTGCGAAGACAGCAGCAGCTGCACCTGGCGCTCCAGTTCAGCAACGCGTGCCTCCAGTGCCTGCTCTTTGGCGGTCTGTGCGAACGCCATGCCGGGCGCAACCAGAGCGACCAGCAAGCAGGTCGCCAGGGGTTTGCGCACGGTCTTCAACATACGGGTACTCATGTTGCCCTCTCTCCCGGGTGGCAAAGTGATCGCCGCGTGTGGGGTCACGGTCGAGCCGAGCGTGCGGCCGGCTGACGCACCCTGGCTATTCGCCATTGGTCGAAGGCAGGAGGTCGCCAGGAGCCTTGCCCCGCCTGGCATGTGGTGTTTTACGACCAAGGTCTAAGCGCCGGGGTAACGCGGGGTGCGGTGGATGCGGCAAACTGAGAGGGAACATTCGCGGGTTATGCTGCAAACGCACAACCCAAGTCCACGTGCAAGTGAGGGTGCCATGGCTGATCTTTACCCCGTCAAGGCGGACGTTGCCGCCAAGGCGCGCATTGACAAGAACACCTACCAGCAGCTCTACAAAGAGTCGGTGGAGAACCCGGACGCGTTCTGGGGCAAGGCCGCGCAGCGGCTGGACTGGTACACCGCGCCGAAGACGATCAAGAACGTCAGCTACCAGCTGGACGATTTCCGCATCAAGTGGTTCGAAGATGGCGAGCTCAACGCCAGCGTGAACTGCCTCGACCGGCATCTGGACGCGCGCGGCGACAAGATCGCGCTGCTGTTCGAACCGGACAGCCCGGACGCACCGGCCAAGGGCGTGACCTACCGCGAGCTGTACGAGCGCACCTGCCGCCTGGCCAACGCGCTGCGCAGCCTCGGCGTGAAGAAGGGCGACCGGGTCACCATCTACCTGCCGATGATCGTCGACGCCGCCGTCGCCATGCTGGCCTGCGCGCGCATCGGCGCGATCCACTCGGTGGTGTTTGGCGGCTTTGCGCCGAACTCGATTGCCGACCGCGTGATCGACTGCGGCAGCAAGCTGATCATCACCGCCGACGAAGGTCTGCGCGGCGGCCGCAAGATTCCGCTGAAGGCCAACGTCGATGCAGCGCTGAAGATTCCGGGCACCACCACCGTGGAAACGGTGCTGGTGGTGCGCCATACCGGCGGCGCGGTGGACATGCAGGCTCCGCGCGACCGCTGGTTCCACGATGTGGTCGACCCGCAGCCGGCACAGTGCGAGCCGGAACGCATGAACGCGGAAGATCCGCTGTTCATCCTGTACACCTCCGGTTCGACCGGCAAGCCGAAGGGCGTGCTGCACACCACCGGCGGCTACCTGCTGTATGCGGCCTACACGCACGAGTCGGTGTTCGACCTGCGCGAGGACGACATTTACTGGTGCACTGCCGACGTGGGCTGGGTTACCGGCCACAGCTACATCGTGTACGGTCCGCTGGCCAACGGCGCGACCTCGCTGATGTTCGAAGGCGTGCCGAACTATCCGGATACGTCGCGCTTCTGGCAGGTGATCGACAAGCACCAGGTCACCATTTTCTACACCGCCCCGACCGCGATCCGCGCGTTGATGCGCGAAGGCGAAGCCCCGGTGAAGCGCACCTCGCGCAGCTCGCTGCGCCTGCTCGGCAGCGTTGGCGAGCCGATCAATCCGGAAGCCTGGCGCTGGTACTACGAGGTGGTCGGCGACAGCCGCTGCCCGATCGTGGACACCTGGTGGCAGACCGAAACCGGCGGCATCCTGATTTCGCCGCTGCCGGGCGCAATCGACCTCAAGCCGGGTTCGGCCACGCTGCCGTTCTTTGGCGTGCAGCCGGCGCTGGTGAACGCCGAGGGTGAGATCCAGGAAGGGGCCACCGAAGGCAACCTGATCATCCGCGACTCCTGGCCGGGCCAGATGCGCAGCGTGTACGGTGACCACCAGCGTTTCATCGACACCTACTTCCGCACCTACCCGGGCAGCTACTTCACCGGTGACGGCTGCCGTCGCGATGAGGATGGCTATTACTGGATCACTGGTCGCGTCGACGACGTGATCAACGTCTCCGGCCACCGCATCGGCACCGCCGAAGTGGAAAGCGCGCTGGTCTCGCACCCGAAGGTCGCCGAAGCGGCCGTGGTCGGCTTCCCGCACGACATCAAGGGCCAGGGCATCTATGCCTATGTGACCCTGGTGGCCGATGAAGCCCCGAGCGACGAGCTGCACAAGGAGCTGGTGGCGTGGGTGCGCAAGGAGATCGGGCCGATTGCCGCGCCCGATCACCTGCAGTGGGCCCCCGGCCTGCCGAAGACGCGCTCGGGCAAGATCATGCGCCGCATTCTGCGCAAGATCGCCGAGAACGCTCCGGACCAGCTCGGCGACACCTCGACCCTGGCCGATCCGTCGGTGGTGGCGTCGCTGGTGGAAGAACGCAAGGTCAAGTGAGACAGGCTCCCCCACATGCCTACCTTGTTGATTGCCGATGACCACCCGCTGTTCCGCGAAGCCTTGCGCGGCGCGGTGCAGCGGGTGATTCCCGGCGTTGAACTGTACGAAGCCGACAGCGTGGAAGCGCTGTACCACCTGGCTGACGAACACAACGACGCCGACCTGGTCCTGATGGATCTGAACATGCCCGGCGCGCAGGGCTTCAACGCGCTGGTGCACATGCGCGCCCTGCATCCGCACCTGCCGGTGGTGGTGGTGTCCGCACGCGAGGAGCCTACCGTCATGCGGCGGGCGCTCGACCACGGCGCGTTCGGCTTCATTCCGAAGTCGGCCGATTCGGACACGATCGGCCACGCGCTGGGGACCATCCTGGATGGCGAAACCTGGGCTCCGCCGGAAGCGCACAGCGTGCCGGAGACCGGGCACGAGGAGCGCCTAGTCGGGCAGCGTCTGCGCGAACTCACCCCGCAGCAGTTCCGGGTGCTGCAGATGCTCGGCGCGGGGCGGTTGAACAAACAGATTGCGTACGACCTCAACGTCTCCGAAGCCACGATCAAGGCGCATGTGACCGCGATTCTGCGCAAGCTGGGGGTGACCAACCGCACCCAGGCGGTGCTGATGGCCGGCAAGCTGACGCTGGATGATGAGCCGCTGGTGCTGCCGCCCGAAGAGGACTGACGTAGAGCGGGGCTTGCCCCGCTGCTTTTTCGCGCGGTGTTGGGTGTGCGTGGTTGCCGGGCATGGCCCGGCACTACGTCGGGCGATGATGCATTTGCGTGGTTGCCGGCCAGCGGCCGGCAGTACCGATATAGCCGACGCTATACATTGCAGCATGCCCTGCGCAATTCACCCGTTACGGCCGTGAGCGCCGTTCGCGGTGCTAAGCTTCGCGTCCCCTTGGGGAGTAGCCTGTTTCCTGCGAAGGAAACGCCCGTATCAACATACTCGGCCAATGCGCCGTGGTGCGGGCAGCCTGTGATGGTTGGCGAGACCAGCGGTCCGCGTGCGCAACGTCAGGTTGGGCGCGAACGTGGATCGTTGTCCGTCTCATGCCCGACCTGCCACGTGACCCGATGTCCCCCGTTTCGATGTTGTTGATCGGCTTTGCCATGTCCACCGATGCCTTCGCTGCGGCGATCGGCAAAGGCGCGGCCATGCGCAGGCCGCGGTTCGTCGACGCCCTGCGCGCCGGCCTGATCTTTGGCGTGATCGAGGCGGTCACCCCGGTGATCGGCTGGTTGCTGGGCCGTGCGGCGTCGTCCTACGTGGAAGCGTTCGACCACTGGATTGCCTTCGTGCTGCTGGGTGCGCTGGGTGTCCACATGATCATCAACGGGGTGAAACCCGAGGGAGACGACGCCGACGAAGACCCGGACAAGCACCACGGCTTCTGGCACCTGGCGATGACCGGCTTCGCCACCAGCATCGACGCAATGGCGGTCGGCGTGGGCCTGGCCTTCCTGAACGTGCATATCGGGGTGATGGCGGCGGTGATCGGGCTGTGCACGCTGGTCATGGTCACCACCGGGATCATGCTCGGCCGGGCGCTGGGCCAGCTGGTCGGCAAGCGCGCCGAGATCGTCGGTGGCGTGATTCTGATCCTCGTCGGATCAACCATTCTGTATGAACATCTGAGCGCCGCAGGCGGCTAACGACGCGGACCGTGCGGGTCGACGATGTCGACCAGTTCGTGTCCACCCGGAATGCGTCGGTGCAGCAGCCGCCACGCATTACGCCCCGGGCAGCGACGCCCGCCCATATGCAGGTCGCTGGCCAGGTATTCCTCGCCCTGGTAGGTGATCAGGTGGCCGCAGGGTCGGTGGGCGGCCAGATCCTGCTCAATCCGCTCCAGTTCCCGCCAGGTGCGACATTCGGACGGTAACGCCGCCAACTTGGCACGCAGCAGCGGCCCTCGCTGTATGACCAGCGCATCGCCCGACGACGGCACCGCAGCTTCCGGTAACGAAGCCGGTCGCCCGGCGCGCGCGCAGGACGCACGTGGACAGCGACGACGGACCGCGTGCACAAGGGGTCCTGGTGCAAACGTCTGGGTTGTCTGGCCGGGTGGAAGCTCCGCCGGCAGCACCTGCCATTCGCCGTCGCGCACTTCAGTGGTGAAGGCACGTGCGTCGGACAGCCGCTCATTGGCCAGATCCACGCGCAGATAGGGGCAGCGCATCTGGCGTAAAGCGGTCCCGGCACCCACGCCCTCCTGGTTCATGGCCTGGGCAATGTCACCTTGATGGCGCGTGTTTGTGGCCACCAGATAGCAGGCATGGGCGTTGCGTTTGCTGAGCAGCACGATGCCGCGATCCGCGCAGTGGGTCAGATAGAAATGACGAATGACCTCGCCGATCAGTCGATTGGGAGCCAGATCGCGCAGCACGCAGTATTCGTTGAAGCGTTCGGTCATCCGTGCGAAGTCAGCCTCCAGCTTGCCGGACAGCCGCTGCAGCGCCAGCTCATCGTCGACGCTGGTTCCCGCCCGGCGCAGCAGCGCCTGCACCGCAGGGTAATCGGCAAATGCGCGAACCTGCGCGTGATGCGCGCGCAGACGTGCCTCCTGTTCGTCCATGCCCTGCAGCACGCTGGCCCAGCCCACCCCGAGCATGCTGCCGAAGGTGGCACCCGGCAGCATGTTGGACATCCCTTGCAGCGCCGCCGCCATGCCGCCTCCGACCGCCGCGCCCAGCGCGGCGGCGGTCGGCAGCGCCCAGTCGGACTGCAACGGCATGTTGAGGACGGCGCGATACGGAATGGAAAGCACGCGGGCTCCAGGCGACGGGGTCTGGTCGCGGAGCATAGGCAGAGTGCTGCCGGATTGAACTGAGACGACTCCGAATCAGCCGGCCAGTCGCGAATGGGCGGTGAGGAACGCCCGCAGCGACGCGGGCTTGATCGGCTTGGTCAGCAGCCGGTAGCCGCGCTCGCGGGCCATCCGCTTGAGTTCATCGCGACCGTCGGCGGTGAGCAACGCGCCAGGAATGTCGCGCCCGGCCTTCTCACGCAACGCCACCAGTGCGTCCAGGCCGTCCAGACGATCATGCAGGTGATAGTCCACCAGCATCACGTCCGGCGAGGACGTCACCTGATCGAGCGCCTGGTCAACGGTGCTGGCGGTAATCACGTCAACCTGCCAGCGCCCGAGCAGCGCGCGCATGCCGTCCAGAATTTCCTGGTCGTTGTCGACGCACAACACGCGCATGCCGGCCAGCGAATCGGTACGCTGCGGGCGCTCTGCGGCGGCCGGCGCTGGGGCCGGCAACTGCGGGGTGGGTGCACGTGGCAGCAGGATCGAGAACATGCTGCCACTGCCGACCCGGCTGCGGGCGTTGAGCTGGTGATCGAGCAGACGCGAGATGCGCTGGCAGATCGACAACCCCAGCCCCAACCCCTGTTCGCCCCAGTCGAAGGGCTGCTGGTAGCGATGGAACTCGTCGAAAATCTGCTGCATGTGGTGTTCGGGGATGCCCGGGCCGGTGTCCCAGACCTGCAGCTCGATGCTGTCACCGCGGTGCCGCACGGCCATGACGATGCGGCCCTGGCGGGTATAGCGTAGCGCATTGGCGAGGAAATTCTGCAGCACACGGCGCAGCAGGCGGCGATCACTGCGTACCCAGGCCGGGCGCGCGAACAGGTCCAGGCGCAGGCCACGTCCGGCGGCGACCGGCGAATACTGCGCCGCCAATTCGCGCATCAGCAGGCTGACATCAAACTCCCCCACCACCGGATGCAGGCCACCGGCTTCCAGGCGCGACACGTCCAGCAGCCCGTCCAGCAGTTCCTCGGCTGCGCGCAGTGACGCGTCCACGCGCTCGGCCAGGTGGCGCTGCTCGTCGTTGTTGTGGTGGCTGTCGCGCAATGCCGAGGCAAACAGTCGCGCCGCGTTGAGTGGCTGCAGCACGTCATGGCTGATCGCCGCAAGGAACCGGGTCTTGGACTGCTGGGCGACTTCGGCTTCATGCGAGCGTTCGGCGACACGCTGTTCCAACGTCTCGTTGGCTTCCAGCAGGGCTTTTTCGGCGTGCTTGTAGTCGGTGATGTCGTTGTAGCTGGTCACATAGCCACCGCCCGGCAGCGCCTGGCCGCGCATTTCGATGACCTTGCCGTCGCTGCGGGTGCGCTCGAAGATGTGCGGCGAACCGGCCCGCATGTAGCCGATGCGGCGGTTGATCTGCAGTTCGATGTCGCCCTCGCCCAGCTCGCCACGCTCGGCGTTGTAGCGGATCAGGTCGGCCACCGGCCGGCCCACGTACAGCATGCCGTCGGGGTAGCCGAACATCTGCTGGTAGCGCCGGTTCCAGGCCGTCAGCCGCATTTCCGGGTCAACCACGCTGACCCCGGCGCTGATGTTCTCCAGCGTGGTGGAGAGAATCTCGCGATTGAAGCGCAGCTCCTGTCCGGCTTCGTCCAGCACCGCGACCACTTCGCCCAGGTCCATGCCCGAGCCGCGCAACAGGCTGGTCAGCAGCAGACGTGCCGATGCTGCGCCAATCGATGCGGCCAGCAGGCGTTCGGTGAACTGCACCCAGGCGCGGTCTGCTGGTGCCGAGGCCTGCAGGTCGCGGTCCATCGACTGCGCCTGTTCGAAGAAGGCGCGCCGGGCGTGGCGCTCGCCCACCACCCGCGAGGCCAGCGCCAGCAGGTCCCCCACGTGCACATGGCCAGGCCAGGCACCGGCCACCGACGGACGTTCGGCATAGGGGTCGAGGAACGGCGCGGCGCGCAGGCGTTCATCGACACCCGGGCGCCAGCGCACCGAACCCAGCACCATCGCCGCGACGTTGATCAGCAATGACCAGAACGTACCGTGGGTCAGCGGGTCCCAGCCGCTCATGCCGAACAGGCGCTGCGGCTGCAGCCAGGTCAGGCCGAAGGGACCGGCGGTGAGCCAGGCCGGGTCGGTCCAGCCGGCATGGGTCAGCGCCGGCAGCAGCAGGGTATAGATCCAGGTGCCGAAGCCCAGCACGATGCCGGCTTCCACACCGCGACGGCTGGCCCCGCGCCAGTACAGCCCGCCGATCAGGCCCGGCGCGAACTGCGCCACGGCGGCAAAGGCCATCAGCCCATAGGAGGCCAGGGTGCTGTCATTGCTGCTGCCGCGGTAGTAGCTGTAGGCCGCGAAGGCCAGCATCAGAATCGCCAGGCGGCGGATCCACAACACCCGCGAGGCGACCTCCGCCGCTTCGCGGTGGTCGCCACTGCGGCGCAGCAGCACCGGCATCACCAGGTCGTTGCTGACCATGGTGGCCAGGGCGATGGAAGTGACGATGACCATGCCGGTCGCCGCCGAGAAACCGCCCACATAGGCCACCAGCGCCAGCAGGCGGCGGCCTTCGGCCAAGGGCAGGGCCAGCACCATGCTGTCGTCGGCGACCGTACCACCGTTGCCAAACAGCGAGACGCCGGCGGTGGCGATGGGAATCACCATCGCGGAGATGATGATCAGGTAGCCGCCGAACATCCAACGCGCACGCCGCACATCGCCGACATCGGCGCACTCCACCACCGCCACGTGAAACTGGCGTGGCAGGCAGATGATGGCCAGAAAGCCCAGCAGAGTCTGCGAGATAAAGCCGACCGGGGGCAGGCCGGTGAACAGCGTATGCGCGCCGCGCACCACTGCTTCGCCACGGTCATTGAGCCAGAGGAAGGCAAACAGTCCCACCGCCACCATCGCGATCAGCTTGATCATCGACTCGAAGGCAATGGCCAGCATCATGCCGTGGTGGTGCTCGGTGGCATCGATCTGGCGGGTGCCGAACAAAGTAGCGAACAGCGCCATCAGCAGCGCCACATACAACGCCGGGTCTTCGAAATAGCCGGTGGGACCGTGGTGCCCGGTCAGCACTTCCAGGCTCATCGCCACCGCTTTGTACTGCAGCGCCAGGTACGGCACGATGCCGATCAGCGCGATGCCGGCGACCAGCGCGGCCAGCCGCCGCGAACGGCCGAAGCGCGAGGAGATGAAGTCGGCGATGGAGACCACGTTCTGGCTGCGCGCGATCAGCGCCAGGCGCTCGATGATGCGCCAGCCGAACAGCAGCATCAGCAGCGGGCCGAGGTAGATCGGCAGGTAGCCAATGCCGTTGCGCACCGCCGTGCCGACCGCACCGTAGAAGGTCCACGACGAGCAGTACACCGCCAACGCCAGGCTGTAGACCACCGGGCGCAGCCACGGGCGATCCGGGTACATCGGCCGCCGGTCGCCCCACCACGCCACGCCGAACAACAGCGCGGCGTAGGCCACCGAGACCAGCAGCAGAATCCAGCTTGAGACCAAGGGCCGTGTTCCCGGAGCAGACGTGGCCCCAGTGTAGTGGGTTATGTCGCAACTGGCTCTTGTAGAGGTTCCACGCTTGGCCGAGCGTGTGGGGCCACCCTCGCAGAAGGACGTACGACATGGATCCGGCTACCGCTGCAGACCCTTCCACGTGGATTCCGCTCACCGTGCCTCAGGGCACCTCCACGCCCGCGGCCAGCCTGCGGCAGGCCGCGCGTCAGCTCAGCACGATTGAAAACGCGACGTTGTACGTGGGCGGCAATGTCACCCTGACCCGCACGCGGGTATCCCGGCAGCGGGAGGAACGCGTGGACGAGCACAAGCATCTTCGACGTGAGGTGCGGCGCGAACTGGGCTTGTTGAAGCCCTCCCAGACCTACCCGCGCCCTGATCGCGAGCGGATCGCCACGCTGATCGCCGACAAGGTCATGCAGCGGGTCCCGCTGGGTACGCGCGCGCCGACGGAACTTCGGCTGATGTACCTGGAACCGACCATCGGCACGCTGTCCGGCCGCCTGGTGGATGGCATCGCCTTCAAGGTCGCCGCCTGGTGGCTGGACGCGCTGCCGCCCTTGCGCCCGCTCACGCCCGAACCCGGTCCAGGCTGGTATCCGCACAATCCACTGGGCGACACCCGTCCGGAACTGGACCTGGAACGCGCGCCGCTCCACGTCAGTGGCAGGCGGCTGCTGGACGACCTGCGCGGACTCAGCGTTACGCCGCTGCCGGCCCGATCGATCGCGACGGCAACCGCAGGTGCACCTGGGTGCCCTGCCCCGCCTGGCTGTGCACCTGCACCGAGCCGCCGGCAGCGTTGATCAGGCGCACGGTTACCGCCAGCCCCAGGCCGGTGCCCTGCCCGATCGGCTTGGTGGTGAAGAACGGCTCCAGGCAACGCGCTCGCACCTCTTCGCTCATGCCCACGCCGGTGTCTTCCACCCGCAGCAGCAACTGGTCCCCTTCGGCCGGTTGCAGCGCCAAGGTGAAGCGGCCACCTTCGGGCATGGCCTGCTGGGCGTTGACGGCGAGGCTGAGCAGAATCGATTCCAGCTGCGCCGGGTCGAAATGGATCAGGCGCTGCACGCCGCCGGTGTCCACCTGCACGTCCACGCCGCGCGGAAACATCTGCTCCAGCAGCGGAGTGAGGCCGTTGACGGTGGCGGCCGCATCCAGCAGTTGCGGCCGCGCGGCCTCCAGGCGGCTGAAGTCCATCAGCCGGCGGCTGACCGCGCTGGCCCGGCGCACCGCCGCATCCGCTCCGTTCAACGCGGCTTGCTGCGGTTCGCCCTGGCTGCGCCCGGCCTTGGCCACATACATCTGGATCAGCCCCAGCAGATGGTTGAAGTCGTGCGCGATGCCACTGGCGAGGCGGCCCACGTTCTCCATCTTCATCGCGTGCACCAGCTGGTCGCGGGCGCGCTCGCGCTCCTGGATCTCCACCTGCAGCTCGTCGCGCTTGCGCGCCAGCTCCTGGCTGCGCTGCTGTGCCATCTGCAGACTTTCACGCAGCCCGGTCACGCTGTGATGCAGCAGCCAGGCGGTGAGCAGCACGCCGAACAGGCCCACGCCGAGGTCGGTGCCCACCAGCTGCAGGCGGTCACCGCGGAACATCGCCCCGGACGCATCCACCCAGGCTCCCAGCAGCTGCAGGCCACACAGCGCTGCCGCCGCCCAGCTCAGGGTGCGGTGGCCCAGCACGGCGGCGACCAGCAGCATCGGCACGATCTGTCCCAGCTGCAGCCGCATCAGCGCCGCCAGACCCCAGTAGCCATAGGCCAGCATCAGCAGCGGCAGTTGCGCCAGCACGAAGGTGGTAGCCGCGCGCACGCTGCGCCCGGCATGGTGTTCCACCAGGCAGAGCGCACACAGCAGCACCTGCAGCACCGCCATGGCCGGCACCATCCGGTCCAACCCTGGCCCGGTGCGGTATGCCAGCCAGCCAGCGAACACCACGTGGTACAGCGCCACCAGCAGCAACAGCCCACGCAGCAGGGTGTCGGTGCGGCGGCCGAGCCCCGTGGGAGCAGGCGCAGCGGGATCGTGATGCGGCGGTACAGGCATGCGGTTCAGCAAGTCCCCGCCGGGAGGGCCGGCGGCTGGGGGTAACGCAGGTATAGTAGCCATCGACCCGGGGAAGTCGCAGTTTTCATGTTCATCAAGCCGTTCATCCGGCGCGTGTCACCCGCGCTGGTCTGTCTGTTGGCGCTCAGCGCCGCACCGGTGCACGCGCAACGCGCGGGCGAAGGCACGCCATTGGCCGCGCAGGTGGAGCAGTGCCAGGCCACCCTCAGCAGCGCGCCGCAGACCTCGCTGCAGCTGGCGCAGACGCTGTTGGCCCAGCCCAATCTGCCGACCTCGGTGGAGATCAGCGCGGTGGGCTGCCTCGGCTTCGCGCTGCGCCAGCAGGGCCAGCTGGACCAGACCACCGACCTGCCCGCACGCCTGCTGGCGGCCGCACAGCGCGCCGACGCCAGCACCGATGACCGCATGCGTGCGCAGTCGCTGGCCGCGCACCTGCTGCTGTGGCAGGGCAAGCAGGCAGAGGCGCTCACCCTGGTCAGCGAATTTCTGGACGAAGCCGTGCAGCAACGCGACGTGCAGGGCCAGATTGCGTCACTGATGATGATCTCGATGATCCGCGGTGAGGCCATGGGCGACGCGGCCGGCGCACTGACCTACCTGCGCAAGGCCACCGAGCTGACCGACCATCTGCGCCGGCCGCCTACACCGGGCGATCTGGTCGTCTACTACAACTACGGCTACGCCCTGCTGCTGCTGCAGCGCTACGACGAGGCGGCGGCGGCCTTCAAGCGCGCCGAAGCGGTCGGGGTGCGCCTGAGCGGGCAGGACCTGATGATGCAACGCATGGCAAGCCACCGCGCCGAGATCGCGCGGGTGCGTGGAGAACTCGATGCGGCCGAATTCGGCCTGCGCGGGGCGTTGGCCTGGCAGGCCGCGCAGGACCCACAGGGGCAGGTAGTCACCCTGCAGCGCCTGGCGCTGGTGAAGCTGGACCAGGAAGATGCGCGGGCCGCCAAGCCACTGGCGGAGCAGGCGCTGGCACTGGCCAAGCGTGGACACTTCGACGAAGAGGTACGCCAGGGGCTGGAGCTGCTGGGCGACATCCATCTGCTGCTGGGCGAGCGCGCCAAGGCTGTGGCGCTGTCGCGCGAAGCGCGGCAGCTGGACCAGCGCCGGGCCCAGGACAAGGCACTGGCGCAGTTGGCGCAGCTGCAAGCCACCGCCGAACGCAGCATCAACCCGACCCAGGTCAACGCCGTGCAGGATCTGGAGCGGTTGCGGGTGATCCGCAACGCCACGGTGGTGGCGCTGGCCCTGGTGCTGGGCATCGCCCTGGTGATGGTGGGCCGTCTGCGCCGGCAGCGGCAGCAGCTGACCACTCTGATCAGTACCGACAGCCTGACCGGCCTGCCCAACCGGCGCGAAGCCGAGCGACTGCTGGAGAGCGAGATGCCCACCTTTGCCAGCACGCGCCGCACGGCCATGCTGCTGGTGGAAATTGACGACTTCAAATCACTCAATGACCAGCACGGCCAGGCCGCCGGCGACACCGTCCTGCGCGCGGCGGCGAGCTGCCTGCGCGCCGCCTGCGACCGCCACGACGTGGTGGCACGCTGGGGTGGTGCCGGTTTCCTGGTGGCTCGCCACGATACCCAGGCACAGGCCGCGCAAGCCCTTGCCAGCCACCTGTGCCTGCAGATCGAACGGATGGTGGTCGAGCTGGCACCCGGCCAGCACATCACGGTAACGGCCAGCATCGGGCTGGCGCCGCTGCCGCTGTTTGCGGATACATCGGCGGTGCTGGAGGACAGCCTGCGCGCGTCTGACCGCGCCCTGCAGAGCGCGCGCCGCAGTGGCCAGAACGCCTGGGCCAGCCTGTGGGGCGAACGCGCAGGGCAGGACGTGGACCTGTATGCCCTGCTGCACGACCCGGCCGATGCGATGGCGCGCGGCTGGCTGTCGTTGTCCGGCAGCCGACCGATGTCGTGGACGCCGGCCCGCTACTAGCGGGCCACCTCGAAGCGCACTTCCACCCGGCGGTTGGGCAACAGGCATTCCAGCAGCGCCGCACGCGGCGCAATACCCGCACACTGCTGCACCTGCTGGGTGTCGCCGCGATACTCGTAACGCACCTTGGCCGGGTCGATGCCGCGACCGATCAGCAGCTCGCGCACCGTCTTCGCGCGCCGTTCGGACAGCGCCTGGTTGGCATCGAAGCCGCGACCCTGCATGCGGTCGGCATGGCCGACCAGCGCCACCGACTGCAGCTGCAGATTTTCACTGGCAATGCTGGCCAAGGCGCGGTCAATGCTTTCCAGCGAATAGGTGCGGATGTCGCGGTAGCCGTCGCGGTCAAATTCGAACAGCACGTTGGCGACCAGCGGGCCCGGCGCGGCGCTGACCGCTGCCGGTGCTGCGGCGCACTGGCGTGCTGCTGCCTCGGCATCGTTGACCAGTTCTTCGGCAATCTGGATGTACGGCTTGGAATGCCGCCACTGCTGCTGGTTGAATTCGTTGCCGGCATGCACCAGTTCCACTTCACCGCAGGCCACCTGCTGCTGCGCACACATGAAGCCGGGGCTGCCGTGTACAACGCGCAGGCGCTGCCACAGGTCATCGCGCAGGTATTTGGCGTTGTTCACCAGCGGGGTGTCGGTGGGCATCGGCTGCACGCCCTGCTCCATGCCGTTGATCAGCTTTTCCGATTCGGTCAGCGCAAGCTGCGGGAAATCGCTGCGGTCATTGCGGCTGTACTCGTGGAACGACACATCCAGCCAGCACTGGGCCTTGGCCAGGTGGTAGTCGCGGATCGGGCGGCCGCCGTCGTTCAGCGCCTGGATGCGGCCCTGGGTGGCCTCATACGCGCTGTGGTCGGCATGGATCGCCTGGTCGCTGATGCGCTGCTGCTGGGGAGCCAGCTGGGTCTGCTGGGCAGACGCAGTGGCGGCCACGCCGGCAAACAGGGCCACGCTCAAGGTGGTGCGGGCATAACGGGTCATGCGGTTGAAGTCATTCATCAGGGCATCCTCAGCGGGCCGGGTCGCGGTAGCGGACGGGGTCCGGCCGGAACAGGTCTTCGTCGAACTTGAAGCGCAGGCGCAGGAACACGCCCTGCTGGGTGTATTCGTAACCGTTGAGGTCACGGTCGCCGGCAAAGCCGGTCCAGTTGTAGCCGGCCGACAGCCACAGGTTCTGGCGCAGCAGGCGGCCGATCTCCAGGCCGTAGGCGTACTGGTTGGCACCGGACTGGCCACGGAAGGTGGAACCGAGCACGCCGATGTCCCAGTTCTCGGTGATGTCGTACACCACGCGCGCGGAGAACAGCATGGCGCGGAAGCGGCTGTTGACGCGTGCACCGTCGCTGTAGGCGAACTGGTCCTGCTGCCACTTGCCGGCCACGCGCCCGGTCATCCACCACGCCCGCGAGGGATGCCAGTCGGCATGGGTGGAGACGATGTGCGCGCGGGTGCGCACGTCCTGGCTGCTGCCATCGACAATGCCACCATCGACCAGGGTCAGGCCGCTCTCGTCGCGCTCCAGCTTGTACTCATAGCGGGCCAGCGCGTTGATCCGGTTGCGGTCGGTGTCGCGGTACGCCACGCCCAGCTGGAAGCGGTTCTGCAGCACGTCGCCGCGCGCGTCATAGCGCGTGCTCAGCAGGTAGTTGCGGCCCAGCAGGGTCCAGTCGCGACTGAGCTTGCGCGCCAGCATGAACTGCACCAGCGTGGTGTCGAACGCTTCGTTGGTCTCGGTGTCCGGCACGTCGTCGGAGATCCGGTGCTCGACACGGAACGCTCCCCGCCACAACGGGTTGGCGCTGTAGTCCAGGCCCAGCGCCAGACCGGTGCTGTCACCGGTGCTGCCGTCAATCACCTTGACGTGCTCGGCCGAGCTGCTCAGGCGCAGGCCCTGGGCGATGTCCCAGGTATTGCGGATGCCCGATGCGGTCTGTACGTCACGGCCGCTGATCGCATCGCGCAGGCGGTACTCGCTGAAGGTCTGGGTGTCGCGCAGGTAGCTGCTGTCGATACCGAACACCAGTGCGTCGGCCTCGCGGTCGGTGGTGGTGATGCCATAGGCGCTGGTCAGGCCGGTCTGCTTCTCATAACGGCCATACAGGCGGCTGCGTTCGAATACCTGGTAGTCCAGGCCGGCCGCCAGGCGGCGACGGTCCTCGCCGCTGACGCTGTTCTCCACTTCAGCGCCGGCGCTGAAGCGGTCGGTCAGGCGATAGCCCAGGCCGATGCGGGCACTGTCCGATTCCAGCTCGGTGCCCACCGGCAGGTCACTGGTGAGCGGGCTGCCACTGCTGCTGCCGTTGATCACCATCAGCCCGGTGGCCGGGTCCAGCGCCTGCTGGCCGTAACCGAGTGCGCCGCCGCCGGAGCCGGTGGCGAAACCACCGGTCAGCCCGCCGGCATTGCCGAACGGCACACCGGACGACCACGGCGAGGTGACGCCGATGGTTTCGCGGATGCTGCGTACGCCCAGGTCCACGGTCAGGCGCTCGGTGGCGGCCACGCGCACGCCGGCACCGCCAGCATCACGCTCGCCGCCGTCCGGGTTGCGGTCTTCGCTGCGCAGGCCTTCCAGGTACAGTTCCAGACGCGGGCCGACGCGATAGCTCAGTTGCGCGTTGTACTCGCCGCGGCCACCGTACAACGGTGCCGCCGGGTTGTTGAAGGCCGGGTCGGTGCGGGCGGCGAACAGGCGTGCGTCGAACTGCTTGGCACTGTGCGCGAATTCCACCCGCCACGCGTCGCCTTCCACTTCACCGCTGATGTCCTTCAGCCCTTCCGAGGTCACCTGATTGATCGTGTTGGTGTTCACTTCGCTGCGGGTGCGCGCGAACTCGGCCACCAGCAGCGTGTTGTCACCAAAGCGATAGCTGGCGTTGGCGCTGCCCATGCGGAAGGCCGCATACGGGTTGCGGTCTTCCACCGCCGCCGCGCCGACTTCCATGCGTTCGGTCAGCTTGACCTGCGCATCAGCCCCGCCGACCCAGAACTTCTCGGTGTCCTGGTCCAGTTCATAGGTGATGCGCAGCGATACCGGGTTGAGGTCGCTGTCGAACGCCGGCAGGAATTGATTGAGCAGGATGCGCCCGGAGAACGGTTCGAAGCTGTAATCCACCAGCCGTGCCAGCGCGCGCACCGACACGATGCGGGTCGGCTGGTTGCGGTCGCGGGTGATCACTTCCACGCGCTCGCTGCCTTCCAGCACCGCGTTGTTGCGCAGCGCGTACGGGCCGCTGCCCTGGCTGCGGAATTCCTCGATCACCTGGCGCAGCGAATCCTGCATCGCAAACACATTGCTGCGCACGCGCTCGCTTTCGAAGTGCCAGCCCAGGCCGGTCGCGGTGCGGTTGTAAGTGCCCAGGCTGCGCTGCGGAATCGCGCCGCTGCCACCGATACCGGTCGCCGTCGCCAGCGTGTCGCCGGTCTGGAAGTCGCCGTACAGCAGGTAGCTGCGCTTGTTGTCGATGCGCACGTACAGGCGTTCGGCCGAGCGCGCATCAAAGCCGCGCAGCGAGCTGTCGCCGTACACCGGGTAGAACTCCTCGGGCTGGATGTCGCGCAGCAGACGGCCACGCGTGTCCTTGTCCGAATCGTAGGCAGCGGTGAGCAGGTACTCACCCTTGATCCGGCCCTTGACGAAGAACGCAGTGCGCGCGGCGGCATTGGCCTTGCCGTTGTTGAACTGACGTTCCCAGCGGCGGATGTCACGGTCGAAGGCATCGTGGTTTTCCACCGGCGCAATCGCGCTGGCATTGCCGCGACGACGGAAGTTGATGATGCCTTCGACCAGACCCGTGGCCAGCAGCTCGCGCATTTCCGGCAGGAAGCCGATGCTGCCCTGTGCGGTCTGGTCGCCGGCGGTCACCCGCAGCAGCACGTCCTGCGGATCATGCGGCGCAATCAGTTCGAACTCGGCGCTGCCATCGACCACCTGCAGCTGCACACCCGGGGTGACCTTGTCGGCATCCAGTGCACCGGGGCCGAACTCATCGGTGCGCGAGCCCGGCAGACGGATGCGGCCGCCGCTGTTCTCGATGGTGATCCAGGTGGTGCCGGTCAACGGGCGTTCGTTGCCATCCAGCAGCTGCACGCGCACGTGCACGGCGCTCTGGCCGTCGGCCGGCACGCCGTCGCGGTCGAGTTCGACCACGATGCGGTCAAGCACGTCGCTGCGTGCGGCCAGCGCGCGCGGCGCGGCGTCCACGCTGACCGGGCTGCGCGGATACAAAGTGCTGGCATCACCCAGCACCGGGGTAAAGCGACCGGGGGTGCCGGTGCTCTGGGCGAGCGCGGGTACGGCAGCCAGCGCGCAGGCGAGCAGGCTCAGGCGCGGCAGGCCGCGCATCAGGGCAGCACGGTTCATGGCTGGCCCTCCGTCGCCGCATCCTGGGCAGGCGGAAGTTCTCTGGGTTGCACGATCGGTCTCTGGTTGGCCGTGTCGGTGGCCTGCTGCGGGGCACGCGCCGGCTTGCTTTCAAAGCGCAGCGCGCCCTGGCCCGGTTCGGTCTCCGGCGCGCTGACTTCACCCTGGGTGCGGCGGGCCTTGACCTGCTCCAGCACCGGGTTGGCACAGCTGCCTTCAATGAAGTCGGCACGATGCAGCTCACCGTTCTTCAGGTCGAGGAACAGGCTGTCGGCATCGCCGAGGTTGCGGTTGCTGCTGGTGGTCAGGCGCGCACCACGCGGCAGCGTGCTGGCGTCGACCTTCAGGGTGTGGCTCTGCGGCGGCAGGCCGCAGAAGCTGTACTTGCCTTCCGAGTCGCTGATCACCCAGGTGCCGTCCGAGAAGTACATGCGCACGCCCGGAATGCCCAGCTCTTCGCGGTCCTGCACGTGGTTGTTGTTGCAGTCCACGAACACCTTGCCGAGCACGCAGGCCTGTTCGGTGAACACGCCACCGGTGACGCGCACGCGGTACTCGGCGCGGTTGGAGGCCAGCGCGCCGGGCAGCGGGGTGATCCCGACCGGGTCGATACAGCCACCGGCAATGGAACAGCCGTGGGCCTGCGCGCGGTTGACGCCGTCACCCTGCTGCGCACCCACGCCGACACGCACGCGGTAGGTCAGCACGATCTGTCCACCGACGCTGATCGGACCGACGCCGAAGCCGAGCAGCGGACCTGGCTTGCCGGACGGATCCGTCACCGCACGACCATCGGCACGCGCGGTGCCGTCGATGTAGGTGAAGCCACGCGGCAGCCGGTCGATCACATTCACCGACTGCAGCGCACTGCCGGCGGTCTGGCGGATGGTGATGGTGTACTGCACGGTGTCACCGATTTCCGCGGTCTGGCGGTCGCCGGTCTTGCTGATCATCAGCCCGGTGGCCACCGCCGTATCCAGCGGCAGGTGGTTGTGCACGATGGCGGCCGTGGCCGAACCGGCGAACAGGTTCAGGTAGTACTGGGTCGCAGTACCGACTGCACCGGTCGGCGCTTCGCTGTTGGGCTGCACGACGTGGTTGGCCCCGGCCGAACCGGCCGGCGACAGCGCACCGCTCTGCGGCGGGATCATCGTCGACACGAACTGGTAGCCACCTGGCGGGGTCACCACCAGCTGGAACTCGCAACGGGCCGGCGCAGCCGGGCCAAAGGCGAACTGATAGAAGCCTTCGTTGCCCACGGTCATGGCGATGCTGCTGCCTTCAATGCGATAGCCACCGCCGCTGCCGTTGAGGATGCTGGTGGCGGGGTCGAAGCCGCTGCACATCCCCACCGGGCTCAGGGTCACCACCGCGCCTGGCACCACGTCACGGGTGGTGGCGTCGTACACCACGCCCGATGGGTCCACCGGCAGGCTCTGCTGGGCCAGGTGCTGGCCGGCGGCCAACACCACTTCCAGCTGGCTCACACCGTTGTCGCTGGTGCGGCAGGCACTGACGCCGCCGCGCGCGATCGCGCCATCGGCATCGCAGGCGGTCTGCACGCCGTTGGCGGTTTCACGGGTGACCGGGAACGGCCACAGCACGTTCGAGCGCGGGTCGCGGAAGCGGATGTTCCACTTCACGCCCGGCAGCACGTCACCGAAGCGATAGCTGCCGTCGGCGGCGGTGACCGTGCTGGCCACGATCTCGCCGCTGGCGGCGTCGACCAGTTCGACGATCCACGACGACAGGCGCTGGTCGGCACCGTCGAGCAGTTGGTCATCGTTGCCGACGTCGTACCACACGGTGCCACCGACCGAGGCGGCCAGCTGCACCTGGTTGGGCACGCGGCAGGCGTTCTGGGTGATCGCCGGGTCGCACGCCGGCAACTGGCTGACGTCGCCTTCGAACGCACCGCGCTCGGTGCTGCTGGGGCTGTGCGGGCCGTCTTCGCCGCCGCCTTCAACCAGCACAGCGTTGTTGACGGTGCCGGCATTGGCGGCTTCCGCGCTGACCATCACGCGCACGCTGAGCTCGTCAGTGGAGATGCTGTTGGCGGCGATGACACGGCTGCTGCGGCAGCTGAAGCGGGTTGCGCCGACAGCGCCTTGGCACTGCCAGCCATTGCCGGCCGGGGTTTCCAGCAGGGTCAGGCCGGCCGGCAGGCGGTCGTGCACGTCATAGGCCGCCAGGGTTTCGCGCGGACCGATGTTGCGCACCTGGATCACGTACGTGGCCGGGTGGTTGACGGTGAAGAGCGTGCCGGTGGCGCGCTTGCTGACCACCAGGTCCGGGGTATCGGCCACTTCGCCGAAGTTGTTGTGCACGGACTGCATGCCGGCCGCGAGCACGATCTGGCTGATCGTGGAGGGCACGGTGGCGCGGTCGCTGGCCACGCCCAGCGGCGTGCCCTGCACGCTGCCAGCGGTGGTGACGCCGTTGGTGGTGTAGGCCGGCTGGTCCGGCTCGGTCAGCACGTAGGTGCCCGGGCGCAGATCCGCAAAGCGGTATTCGCCCTGGGCATCGGTACGCACGCTCAGCGACACCGGGGTGCCGGCGTCGTCGGTGCCGGTCAGGACCACGGCGACATCGGCGATGCCGGTCTCGTCGCTGTCGATCAGGCCGTTTTCGTTGTTGTCGTAGTACACGCGGCCGCTGATCAGCGCGATCGGCAGTTCGCCGAAGTTGTAGCCGGTGGCGGCTTCATTGGCGGCCAGCACCACGGCGGTGATCGCCGACGGGGTGGTCACCGCACCGGTGGCGGTGCCGCCGCGATTGCCGGCGACGGTCTGCCCGTTGAGGGTGTCGGTCGGCTGGGTCGGCTCGGTCACCGCATAGGTGCCCGGCAGCAGGCCCGTGAAGGCGTAGGTGCCATCAGCGTCGGTGGTGGTGGTGCGGTTGACTGCCAGCCCGTTGCGGTCGGTACCGCTGAGCACGAGCTCCACGCCCGCCAGACCGGTTTCGGTCGGGTCGATGACGCCGTCGTTGTCCAGGTCCAGCCAGACCCGTCCGGCCAGCGAGCTGCCATTCGGGTTTTCGCCGAAGTTGAAGGCCACGCCATCCACACCGGCCCCGAGGTCGATGTGCGAGATGCGGTCGGTGGTCTCCGCATCCGGGCCGCCGGGTGCGGCCGCAGCGGTGCCGACCACGCACTGGCCGGTCACGCAAGCAGTGCCGCCGATGGTGCCCGGGTTCACCGCCGTCGGGCGGTTGGTGTAGGCACCGGTCGGCAGCGGCTGACGCAGCGTGTACACCATGTGCGGGTCCAGGTCGCTGAAGCGGTACTGGCCGTTGGCATCGGTCTGGGTGGTGGCCACCACGGCACCGGTGACGGCATCCAGCAGGTCCACCGTGGCCGACGCAATGGCGCTGTCGGTCCCCGGCGTGCGTGCGTTGTTGAAGTCCAGGTCCAGGTAGACGTAGCCGCTGAGGTTGGGGCGACGGACTTCTGGGAAGTTGTAGTTGTTGGCAATCGCGCCCTGACTGCCCAGGGTGCCGCCCGGCACCGCGCGGTCGGGCGTCAGCACCGCCACATAGCGGCTGTTCGGGGTGCCGGCTTCGTAGCTGGCCGGATCGAAGCTGGCCGCATCGGTGCCGCTGGTCGGCGGTGCAATCAGGCCATTGGCGTAACCGGCCGGCTGGATTTCCAGCACGGTGTAGCCGGCCGCGTCCGACGGGCCCAGGTTGCTGAAGCGATAGCCGCCGTCTGCCGCGGTGGTGGTGGTCAGGTTGACCGCCAGGCCGTAGGCGTCGGTACCGCTGAGCTGGATCGTGACCCCGGCAATGCCGGCTTCACCGGCCTGCGGAATGCCGCCGTTGCTGCCGCTCTGGTCCGAGTCGACGAACACCTTGCCGCCCAGCGACAGGTTGGTCACCGCCAGCGGCACGGTCACGCTGTCGTTGTCCGGGTTTTCGTCCACCTGTTCGGTGACGATGCGCACCTGGTTGTTGGACGTCCCGCGCGGCGCGGTGCTGCCCGCCGGCAGCTGCGGCCACTGCGCCGGCACCAGGATGCGGACGCGGCCCGGGTTGCCGGTTGCGTGGGTCACGTCACCCACTTCACAGGTGATGGTGCGGTCGTTCACCGCACAGGTGCCGGTGCCGTCCGGGGTGGCTCCGGCGTAGACCGGACCCGCCTTCTGCCAGGTCACCGTACCGGTCACCTGCACGCCCGCGGGCAGCGTGTCGGTCAGCACCGTACCGGTGCCGCGAAGCTGCGAGGTGGCGCTGCGGTCACGCGACAGGCTCTGGCCCGGACCATTGTTGGTGCCGGTGAGCACGTACCAGAACGGCTGGCGCACGCTGACCGTGTCGACGCTGGCCGGCAGCGCGGTGGTGGGATCAGCAGCCGGCAGCTGGGTGACCATGGTCTTGGCCACGCCCATGTCCGAGCGCATGAAGATGCTGGTGGTTTCGGTGGTGCTGTTGTCGAGCTGGTTGCCGTCAGCGGCGATCAGATCGGTGCCCACGCGGGTTTCCGCCGAGTGCGCCAGCGCGGTGTTGCGCACTGTGTCGCCACCGCCGCCCGGCGCGCTGTCGTAGCGGTAGCGCAGGAACAGCTCACTGGTGGCACCGGCGGCGACCGTGCCGCTTTCATCGGTGCCACTGAAGCCGGTACCCGGCATCGGGCAGTCCAGCACCAGCGGTGTACTGCCGTCGCCGGTGATCGGATTGCCGCCGCTGACCACGGTGCACGCGGCCACATTGAAGGCACCGGTCGCCGTCGGCGATGCGCCGAGGAAGCTGACCGTGCGGCCCGCCGGCACCACGAAGCTGTCGCGGATGCGGGTGTCGCTGGACAGCGACGGCCCCTGGTTGGTGACGCTGACCTTGTAGGTGATGTGGTTGTTGGCCGGGACGTTCGGGTCGTAACCCAGCGGATCGATGCCACCGGTAAAGCCCTGGTCGTTCTTCTGCACCAGAAGGTCGACACGGCCTTCGCTGAAGGTCAGCGTGGCGCTCCTGGTGTCATCAGCGGTGGTGGCGACCTGGTTGTAGTTCCAGCTGCCGTTGGCGTCGCTGCCGGTGGCCCCGTTCGGGAAGCGGAAGCCGGCCACGTTCTCGAACACGCGCCCGGTGTTGGTCGCGTTGACGTTGGGACGGATGCTCAGGTTGACGGTATCCACACCGCCATTGGAGGCCAGCACCACCGCCGGACAGACCAGGGTCAGCGTGCGCGGGTTGTTCGTATCGGTGTTGCGGAACGAGGTGCCGCCCGCCGTGCCCACCGAGGCGATACCGGATTCGGCTTCGGTGAAGCTGCAGGCCTGGTTGTTGGACGCCAGCCGTGCACTGACCAGCACGAAGCCGCTGTCGCCAGCCGGCAGGGTGAAGGTGTCGGTGAACACCACCTGCGGCACCTGCGACGGACCCGTGTTGCGGTACTGGATGCGGTACTCGGAGACCACGCCGGCACGGCCGTCGCTGGCACCGGTGGTGATCACCTTTTCCACCGTCTGCAGGTTGCCCACGCGCTCGACGCTGAGCCAGTCGGTGGCCGAATTGTCGTTCCAGTCGACTTCGCCGACCGAACCGGCAATGGCCCCGTTGATGGCGACGCCGACGCGGTTGCAGTGGAAGTGACCACTGCCCGGCACGGTGTTGTTGGCCACACACGCGCTGTTGGCCGCGGTACCGGTGGTCTTGCCGGCGCTGTCCGCCAGGAAGCCGGGCGTGTTGGTGCTGTTGCGCAGGCGCACGCGGATCTGCGCGCTGCCGTTGCGGGCCAGCACGGCCGTGCCGGATTCACAGATCACTGTGGTGTTTGCCAGACGGCAGCTGTTGGCTGCCCAGCCGGCCGGCGGGGTGATCTCGGCCTGGGTGATGCCGGTGACGAAGCCGGGAATCGGATCATTGACCACCACGCCGGTGGTGTCGGCACCCGCGTTGCTGACTGTGATCAGGTACTCGGCCCAGGTTTCGGCCACGCCGACCACCTTGTCCGCACCGCTCTGGGTGCTGGCGACCTTGGTCACCGACAGGTTGGCCGCTTCGGTGGTGGCGCGCAGACCGGTGCCCACGCAGTCGTTGGTGGTGATCTTGTCCTGGTTGATGCCGCCTTCGGTCTGCGGTTCCAGCGAGGCCGGGCCGCCGGCCGGGGTCGAACCGCCGGTGCAGGCGTTGTTGGTCAGCATGCCGGCCGCGCGGGCGCGGGTGGTCAGCACCAGGGTGGCGAAGGCGTTGCTGTTGTTGGTACCGGTGGCCACCGCGACCGGATAGGTGCCGGTGTAATCGCAGGTCACCACCTGGCGGGTGCCGGGGGTGTAGGCCGCAGGCGCGGCCACGCAACTGAACGGACCGCTCACCCGGCCGATGTATTCCTCGCCGTCGGCGAGCACGTCGACGATCTGCACGCTGCCGGTGATGCGCGCCGGACCGTTGTTCCACAGCCGCAGCGTGGAGGTCATGTTGCTGGCGGCGGTGTTGCCGATGGTGACGACTTCGCTGCCTTCGTTGCTGCCGATCTTGGTCTTGCTCAGACGCAGGTCGGCACCGTCGGCGAGCACGCTCAGCGTGGCGTTTGCGGTGTTGTTGTTGGTGCCGTTGCTGGCGTCGTTCGGGTCCGGCGTCTGCGACGAGGCGATGGTCGCGGTGGAGGTCGCCGTACCCGGGGTGGAAGCAGCGGTGGCGCGGATCTGCAGGACTTCAGTGGCACCGCTGTTCATCGTGCCGGTGCGGGCGCAGCTGTAGGTGGTGGCGGTGCTGCTGGTGCAGCTCCAGCCGGCCGCCAGCGACTGCGTGCCCAGCCAGGTGAAGCCGGTGGGCAGCGCGCCGGTCAGGGCCACGCCGGTCGACGGCTCCGGGCCCAGGTTGTTGGCGGTCAGAGTGAAGGTGACCACGCCATCGGTCGGGGCCGGGGCCGGCGATGCGGACATCGCCAGGGTCAGGTCGGCACCGGTGGTGACCAGGGTGTCGACGGTGGCGGTGTCGTTGTCTGGACGCGGATCGGGCGTACCGGTGGCGGCGACGCGGGCGGAATTGGTCACCGCACCGCTGGACACATTGGCCTTGGCGTTGAAGCGGAAGGTGACCGCACCGTTGTTGGCCAGCGATCCGGCATAGGTCGCCGTGGCCGTGCCGTAGTTGAAGGTCCAGCCCGTGCCAGCGAAGCTGCCGGCCACCGCGGTGAAGCCGTTGGGCAGGGTGTCGATCACCCGGAAGTTGGTGGAAGTGCTGGGGCCGAGGTTGCGCACCGACACGGTGTAGGTGACCACGCCACCGCCGATCACGGTACCGGGGCTGCCGGTCATGCCGATCTGCAGGTCGGCCGCGGCGGTCAGCGTGGTGCGTTGTTCCAGGCGGTTGTTGCTGGGGTTGCTGTCGCCGGCGAAGAACGGATCGGCATCGGTCAGGCTGGCCACCGGCGTGGACGACGCCGGCAGACCGGCCTGGCTTCCCACCGCAGCGCGCGTTTCCACCGTGCCCGGGTTGACGCCCTGGGTATCGACCTTGAGCTGGAAGCTGCGCGCGCCATTGGCCGGGAAGCTGGCGAAGCGGCAGACGATGCGGGTGGTGGTCTCGGCCGTGCACTCGGCCGGCAGCTGGGTGCTGCGGGTGCCGGTGGGCAGGTCGAAGATCGCGGCCACGTTGCTGGCCGCCACGGTGTCGCTGTTGGACAGGGTGACGTCGTAGACCACGATCGCCCCGACCGGGGCCGGGTCGCTACTGGTATTGCCCGAGGCGGTGCCATCGCTGCGCAGCCAGCCGCTGGTGGAGTCGGAGAGCTGGCTGACGCTCAGGTTGGCGGCAAGCGCACCCGGGGCAAGCCCCGCGCACAGCAACAGCACCAGCGCCTTTGCCTGCCTGCGCGCAGCACCCGGCCACGACGTCCATGACGATGCGATGCCGGCCACGGCATCGACCCGATCCTGCTGCTTGTCCACGCGTTTTCCCCTGTAGCGACAAAGCCTCGGCACCGCACGGGCAAAGCCGGCGGACGGTGCGAGGCGTCATGCGTGGTCGTCGGCGACGGCCACGCGGCCACGACCGGACGGTCGCAGGCGCCGGGGATTTTGGTTAGGGTTTCGTGAAAACGCACTGCCAGCGGCTCACGCAGCCTCACTGTGGCTCACCGCGTCGCCGCGAAGAGCAGCCGGGCAAGCCCGGCTCTACGTGCTTGCGTCGATGATCCGGCGTGCGGCGTTACGTCGGCAATGCTGCATGCCGCGTAGAGCCGGGCTTGCCCGGCTGCCGTTGGCGGCAATCAGGCCGCGCCGTCCGTCCACAAATAGCCGGCACCGCGCAGCGCGCGCACCGGCAGAACCAGTCCTGTCGCGCTCTGCACGCGGCTACGCAGTCGGTGCACCAGCACGTCCAGACGGTGCGGGTCGAAATCCCACGGGGTATCGGTAACCGCCGCAATCAGCGTTTCGCGCTCGACCGGCGCACTGGACGCCACCATCAGCGCGCGCAGGAAGCCGCGCTCGGCCCCGGTCAAGGCCAGCTGCTTGCCGTTCGGAGCCTGCAGATTCCAGCCGTCGCTCTGAAGCTGCCAGCTGGGCGCGGACGGCGCAGTGCCACCGGTTGCCGAAGGTGCGCCCCGATGCAGCCGGCGGCGCAGGCTGACCAGCGCCGCCGCCAGCAGGTCGCCGGCGACCGGCTTGACCAGATAGACGTCTGCGCCCAGTGCCAGCCCGTGCGTCATGTCGTGGGTACTGCCGCGGCCGGTGAGCATGACGATGCCGATGTCCGCCATGCCGCGCAGATGACGCGCGACCGCATAGCCGTCTTCGCCGGGCAGGCCGATGTCGAGCACCACGATATCGCAGCGCTCCACGGCCAGATGCCGGTACAGCGCCTCGGCACTCTCCAGTCCGCGCACCTGCGCGCCGCGCCAGCGCAGCTCGTCCACGCTCAAAGCCAGCAGTTCCGGGTCGTCCTCGACCACCCAGACGTGCAGGCCCTCCAATGTCGTCTGCGGGGCCGCGGGATCGCCGCGACCGTCTTCCTTCACTGCCACCCGGTACCCGTCACATCTTCTTGATTCCGGAGCCAGTCTGCCCCGGTTTCGCGTCAAATGCACCCCGGGGGGTCCCCGACCATGGTCGGGGGCGTATCAAACGCCCGGCGCGATGTGCCGCCACCCGACCAACGGTCGGGTGCTACCGGGACCGGTAGCGCGCGACCGTTGGTCGTGCGATGGCCGCAGGCCAGGCCGTTATTCGGCCGGAACGCCCATTTCCTTAAGCAGCTCGGGGGCCGGGTAGACCTTGGCCAGCAGCCAGCGCAGGTAGCGCATGTCCACGTGCACGGCGCGCTTGAAGCGCGGGTCGAACCACCAGCTGGCGCTGACCGACTCCCAGTTGCTGTCGAAGTTGAGCCCGATCAGCTCACCCCGCGCATTCAGCACCGGCGAACCGGAATTGCCGCCGGTGGTGTCCAGGTTGGTCAGGAAGTTGACCGTCTGGGTCTTCAGCACCGGGTCGGCGGTGCTGCCGAAGTCACCCTTGGCAATCGCCGCCAGCAGCGGCTTGGGCGCGTCGAACGGGTAGGCGTTGGTGTTCTTCTCGACAATGCCGGCGACGGTGGTGACCGGGTCGAAATGCACCGCATCGCGCGGCGACAGGGCTTCCACCTTGCCGTAGCTGATGCGCAGGGTGCGGTTCGCATCCGGGTACACCGCGCGGCCCTGCTTGGCCCGCCAGGCAAACAGCGCCTGCATGTAGGCCGGGCGCAGGCGCAGCTGCTCGCCCTCGCGCTGCTTGCGCTGGTCTTCCAGGCGCAGCTGCGCGGCCACCAGCGGGCCGGCCAGGTCGATCAGCGGATCCGCAGCGAGGGCCTTGCCTTCCTTCGCCGCCGCGAAGCGGCTCAGGCGCTGCGCTTCATCGCCCAGCGCGGTGCCGGCGTACAGCGTGTCCAGCGCCTTGGCCAGCGCCGCCGGAGTGCGGCCGAAGGATGCGTCGAACTCGGGCACGCGCTGCGCATCGGGCAGCTGCTGGTAGCGGGTCAGCAGGTTGGTCAGCAGCGCCTTCTCCACCGCTGGCGCGTAGCGGCGCTGGACCTGCTTGAGGGTGCCCTCGATCAGCGCCTGGTCGCGCTGCTGGTAGCCGGTTTCGCGTTCGGCGTCGGGCTTGGCCGACTCGATGCGCAGGCGCTCCAGCATCAGCGCCGAACGCAGCAGCTGGCTCTGGCTGGCGGCCAGGTCCAGCAGCAGGTCGCGCTCGCCGACCGAGGCACCCTGCGACAGCGACGCGAACAGGGCCTGGATGTCGCTCTGGTACTGCGCGTCGGTGGCCTGCAGCATGGCCGCTTCATCGCTGGCGCGCTGGGCCTTGGCATCGCTGCGCAGCAGGCCTTCCAGCTCACCGGCGGCGCGCTTGCGGTTGTTCTTCAGCGACTGCAGCTGCGAGGCATAGCGGGTGCGCGCCTGCGCATCCTTGGCGGTGGCCGTCTCGATGGTGTCGATCATCTGCTGGAACACGTCGACCCGGCGCGGCAGTACCGCGTCGATCTGGCCGGCGAATTCGGCGGCGGTGCGGTGGCGGTAGGTGATGCCGGGGTAGCCGGCCAGCATGGCGTAATCGCCGGTCTTCGGGCCATCCAGGGCCATCTTCAGGTGCGCCGGCGGCTGGTACGGCACATTGTCCGGGCTGTAGGCGGCGGGCTTGCCGTCCTTGCCGACGTAGGCGCGCAGCAGGGTGAAGTCGCCGGTGTGGCGCGGCCACATGAAGTTGTCGATCTCATCGCCGTAGTTGCCGATCGCGCGCGGCGGTGCATACACCAGGCGCACATCGCTCAGTTCCAGCTGGCGGATGCGGTAGAAGTCGGTGCCGTAGTACATGTCGGCGATGCTGCAACGCACGTGGCCGGCGCTTTCGCACTCGGCCACCAGGCGCTTGCTGGCCTTGTCCACCGCGTCGAAATAGGCACGGCCGGTCTTGCCACGTGCCTCGCCCAGCACCTCGTCGGTGACCTTGTCGAAGCCGGTGGTGACCAGCACGCGGAAATCCGGATTGGCCGGGCGTTCGTCGCTGCGGCCGCTGGCGATGAAGCCGTTGTCGATCAGGTTGTGCTCGGGCGAGCTGTTGTACTGGATCACGCCCATCGCCACATGGTGATTGGTCAGCAGCAGGCCATCGGCGGACACAAACGAGCCGGTGCCGCCGCCGGCACGGACCACCGCGCTCAGCGGCGGTGCGGTCACGTTGGCCAGGTCGGCCGGGTTGCCCTTGAAACCCGCCGCCTTCAGCGGCTTGGCCAGCTCGGGCAGCTGGGTCGGCATCCACATGCCTTCGTCGGCGTGGGCGCTGGCGGCCAGGGTCAGGCCCAGGGCCAGGGCGGTGGAGAGGGCAGTGCGTGCGGACATCGGCATTTCCGGCAGTACGAAACAGCCCGGGACCATAGCCGCTGGGGGGTGTGGGGGCAACGGCCAATGGTCAGGGGCGTCAGGGGCTGGCTAGAATCACCCTTCGAGCAAGGGGGATTGCAGATGATCGTAGGGATAGATCTCGGTACCACGCATTCGTTGATCGGCGTGCACCGGGCCCAGGGAGGGGAGCTGTTCCCCAATGCACATGGCGACCTGCTGACCCCGTCGGTGGTCAGCCTGGACGGCGATACCGTGCTGGTCGGCAAGGCCGCGCAGGAGCGGCTGGTCAGCCACCCGCAGCACACCGTGGCGCACTTCAAGCGCTGGATGGGCAGCGACCGCGAGGTCCGCCTGGGCGGCCGCGCGTTCCGCGCCGAGGAGCTGTCCGCACTGGTGCTGCGCTCGCTGCTGGCCGATGCCGAAGCCGCGCTGGGGCAGAAGATCGAGGAAGCGGTGATCAGCGTGCCGGCGTACTTCTCCGACGCGCAGCGCAAGGCCACCCGCGCCGCCGGCGAGCTGGCCGGCATCCGGGTCGAGCGCCTGATCAACGAACCCACCGCCGCCGCGCTCGCCTACGGGCTGCAGCAGCGCGACGAGGAGGGCCGGGTGCTGGTGCTGGACCTGGGCGGCGGTACCTTCGACGTGTCGATCCTGGAATTGTTCGAGGGCGTGATCGAAGTGCACGCCAGTGCCGGCGACAACTTCCTCGGCGGCGAGGACTTCCTGCAGGTGCTGGTGGATGCCTTCCACACCGACCAGGGCCTGGACAGCAAGGCACTGGCGGCACCGGAACAGGCCCAGCTGCTGCGCCGCCTGGAGCAGTTCAAGCGCGAGCTTAGTTCGCAGGGCGACTGCACGCTGCAGATGACCCTGGCCAACCGCGAGTTCAACTGGACGCTGGACGAAGCGCGTTACGCACAACTGTGCGAGCCGCTGCTGCAGCGCATGCGCGGCCCGATTGAACGCGCCATCCGTGACGCGCGGATCAAGCCGGAAGCACTGGATGACATCGTGCTGGTGGGTGGCGCGGTGCGCATGCCGATGATCAGCCGCCTGGTCACGCGCATGTTCGGCCGCCTGCCGTTACGCCACATCCACCCCGACCAGGCGATCGCGCTGGGCGCGACCGTGGCCGCCGGCCTGAAGAGCCGCGACCAGACCCTGGAAGAGATCGTGCTGACCGACGTGTGCCCGTACACGCTGGGCACCCAGGTCTCGCGGCGCGGCCCGGATGGCGGCGAGCGCGCCGGCTATTTCCACCCGATCATCCAGCGCAACAGCGTGGTGCCGGTAAGCCGTGAGGATCGGTTCTTCCCGGTCCGCGACGACCAGCGCGAAGTGGTCATCGACGTCTACCAGGGCGAGAGCCCGACCGTGGACAAGAACATCAAGCTGGGTGAACTGCGTATTCCGCTGGCACGTGGCAAGGCCTCCGAGAAGGGCCTGACCACGCGCTTCACCTACGACGTGAACGGTCTGCTGCAGGTGGAAGTCACCGAGGATGCCAGCGGCAAGCGCTATGAGCTGGTGCTGGAACAGAACCCGGGGCTGCTGTCGCCGGAGGAAATCCAGTCGCGCCTGCAGGCGCTGCAGGGGTTGAAGATCCACCCCCGCGACGTGCAGCAGAACGTGGCCGTGCTGGCGCGTGCCGAGCGGCTGTATGAAGAGTTCATTGATCAGCGCGAACTGGTCCAGCACTGGCTGCAGCAGTTCCGCCATGTACTGGACAGCCAGGACCTGGCACGCATCGAGAAGCACCGCGGCGAGCTGCTGGAGGCGATGGACGCGCTGGAACGCGACGCGTGAGCTGGGGCCACGCCGAACTGGAGCTGGACGAGGACGCCGACGAACGCGCGGTAAAGCGCGCGTATGCCAAGCGGCTGCGTACCACGCGGCCGGATGAGGATCCGGCAGGGTTCCAGCAGCTGCATGAGGCGTATCAGGCGGCGCTGGCCTACGCGAAGTATCGGGGGCAGTGGGACGAGGACGACGGCGAGCAGGACGACAGCGAGAACGCTGATGACGCTGCGCCTGCCCCGCCGGCCATGGACGTACTCCCAGTTGAGTTGCCTGAGCCACAGGCACCGGCAGCAGAACGTGTGGCTTCGGCCCCGTTCGTCGCCGGGCTGCGTCCGCTCGAACCGGAGTCCGACGAACTGAGGCAGCACGACCCGGTACTACCGGTCGGTACTGATCCCGTGCCCACCGAGGCTGCGCCGGCGCGCCCGGCGATGCGGGTGTCCGAACCGGTGCCTGCGCCGTTGGACGTGAACGCCTTCGCCCAGCGCGTGCTCACCACGGCTGCAGAATCTGCGCCGGCCAGCTTCGAGCGCTGGCTGGAGCTGCGCCCGGAGCTGTGGTCGCTGGGCGACAAGCCGAGAATCGGCCACGTCGTGCTGCAGCGCGTGCTGAGCGAGGAGCTGCCGATCCAGGCCGCCAACTTCGACCTGCTGGCCGAGTGCTTCCGCTGGAACGAAGTGGGCAGCGGGCTGGACCCGTACGACGCCCACGACTGCCGCGCGCGACTGCATCGCCATTGGCTGCTGCAGCCACGCAACCGCGTGGATCTGGCCGGATTCCTGCACAGCAGCGACACGCCCGTTACCGAGGCCGAAGCACGCGAGCGCATGCAGCGCCTCACCCGCCCCTGGCACCACATGCAGGCCTTGTGGGACGCCTGGCTGCCACGCCGGGTGGACGCGATGCGCGAAACCCTCGCCAAGCTGGGCGTGGACAGCCCCGACCAGGCGCTGCCGCCGCTGCGTCCGCAGCAGGTGGCGTTCTGGCTGGCACTCGCCCAGCGCGGTCAGGTCAACGCGCCGCGCATGCAGTTGGCGCTGCTGCGCAGCGCCTGCGCTGCCAGTGCGCTGATGGTGTTCATGCTGCTGCTGGGCGTGATCACCAGCAGCACCAACACCGGTGGCAGTGCCTTCATCGTTGGCGGCTTCTGGGGCGCACTGGCACTGCTGACCGGCGGTGCCCTGCTGCTGCCGATGGTGGCACTGGTGCGCTGGCAGATTTCAGATGAGCGACCGAAGCAGAGGTGGCAGGTGGCACGCCTGCTGCTGATTCCATTGCTGGCGATTACCGCGTTTCTGCTGATTCACGCTGCGGAAGCGCGACTGGCCGGCAGCATTCTCGCGTGGGCGACGATGGCACTGGCGCTGGTGCGCTGGTGGCGGCGCGCCGGCTACCAGTTCCAGTTCAACGGCTGGCTGCTGCTGGCGCTGTGGCCGTTCCTGAAGCTGGGCGGGCTGGCATTGATGTTCGGCGAGGTTGCGCTGGGCATCGCGCTGCTGGGCTGGACCGTGGATGCGGTGACCCAGGTGGCGAGGCAGTGATCGGATGAGCTGGGGCCTTGAGTGGTTGGGACTGGACGCGGGTGCCGATGAGCGCGCGATCAAGCGGGCCTATGCGCAGCGGTTGCGTCACACGCGACCAGACGAAGACCCCGAGGCGTTCCAGCTGCTGCACTAGGCGTACAGAGCCGCGCTGGCTGCCATTGCGCACGAAAGTAATTCCGGCGCACCAGTACGGTCCACGGAACCGGCTCAGTACGGGTCTGTCAGCGAATCGCTGGATGTCACGGCCGTGGCCCAGCGCATTGCCGGGCAAGCCGCTGCGCTGGATGCCCGCGAGCTGGATGCATGGCTGCAGGCACTGCCCGAACTGTGGTCACTGGACGACAAGCCCCGCATAGGCGTTGCGGTGTTCTCGACCATTGAGATGCGCGAGTTGCGGCTGGCACCCAGCATGTTCGACTGCCTGAGCCTGTGCTTTGGCTGGGACGATCTCAACAGTCCGCTGTGGCAGGAGGACGTGGAGCGGGTGCGGCGGCGCTGTGAGCAGTCCTGGCTGTTGTCTCCAGACGGTGAGCAGGCGCTGGCCCGTCGCTACATTGCCCAGACCGACGGCATGCTGATGCCGGAGGGCAGCGTGCTGCGGTCGATGCGGCAGCCGCGGCCACGTTGGCGGAATCGGCTGACTGCCTTGATTCCTGGGCGCGCCTCCGAGGCCGTTGGCCTGTTGAGCGCGCTGGAATACTGGTACACGCGACAGACCCCGCCCGGCCTGGACCCGGACCAGGTAGCCTTCTGGGCGCGATTTGGTACCCGCCCTCGCCTGCACACCCTGTACAACGGTGCGCGCGTCTGCCTGGCAGGTCTGGTGCTCGGGCTCCTCTGCACCTGGGGCGTGGTCAGCAGCTGGCCACTACCGCCCTCCGAAGGCGGGTGGTTCAGCGGTCCGCAGAAGGCGGTGGTGATCATTCTGGGCGCAACGCTTTTCGGTCCACTGCTTTGGGCCGCCGGCGTCTCCTGGCGGGCACTGGTGCACTGGCAGTTGGCCTGGCAGCCAAACAGTCCAATCCTGGGGTGGCTGTGGAAGCTGGTGGTGCCGCTGCTGGTGCTGATCAGCATGGCGGTGGTATGGCTGGGCCTGCGCTGGACCGACGGCATGCCATGGGGCGCACTCAGCGTTACGTGGCTGATCAGCGCCCTCACCCTGCACCTCGCGTGGGCGCGGCGGATGCATCGGCAGGACACCCCGTCTCAGGATAGCGCCGGTGATGCGTTGAGCCTGCTCGGTGCCACCTTACTGCTGGTGCCCGCCTGGGGCGCTGCATTGCTGTGCTGGTGGATGGACCTGCGCGACGACCGAGCGTAGAGCCGGGCTTGCCCGGCTGCGCATCATCGTTCTGGAGGCAGTCGTGTGCGAGATGCGTGTCAGACCGCGTACATCGCGTTCGGGGTGATCGCGACGTTCGCTCTAGGGTCGATGTCACCCGGGTGATTACACTCCGCCGCAACGGATCATCCTGCAGTACGGATATGGATCAACACGCACGCTTCCACCTCGTATACGACGGCCCCGCCCTGGTACAGCACCAGATGGAGGTGCGCGCCCTCGCCCCTGCCCTGCTCGCAATGGGTGAACTCGTCGAGCGCGCCAATGAACTGGTCAATGGCAGTCAGGCCAGGATCACGCTGAATGTCCATGCCTCGTTCAAGACGGGCTCCTTCGGCATCGACCTGGAGCTGGCGCAGTCGCTCTGGCAGAAGGCACTGGATTTTGCCAATGGCAGCTCGGCCACGGGCGTACTGAATCTAGTGGGCCTGCTGGGCATCGGAACATCCGCCGGCGTCGGCCTGGTGCAGGTCATTTCCTGGCTCCGCGGTCGCGGCGTAGATCGCATCGAGCCCCTTGGCGAGCGCAGATCGCGCCTGCACGTCGAGGGGGAGTACCTGGACATTGAAGCGCCCGTCCTTTTGCTTCTGGAGGACTACCGCGTGCGTAGAGCACTTGAGGGCATCATCGCTGAGCCGCTGCGCAACGAAGGCATCGACTGCGTCGCCGTGGTGGATCACCAGGTCCAGCATGTACTCGTGTCGATCGAACGCGCTGAGGCGGTGTACTTCAAAGCGCCCAGCCCGGAAGACGAGACGCTGCAGAGCAACGAGTACGTCGGCACCTTGCAGGTACTGACCCTCGCGTTTCAGGATGGCAACAAGTGGCGCTTCACCGAAGGCGGCGGCGTTACCTACTATGCCGTTGTGCAGGATGAAGGCTTCCTCAGCCGGATTCACCTTAACCAGGTGAAGTTCGCCAAGGACGACATCATCAAGGCGCGTATCCGACGCACCCAGCGCATCACCAAAGACGGATTGAAGGCCGATTACGAGGTGCTGGAGGTTCTGGAGCATCGCAGCGCCTCGCCCAAGGTTCAGCTGCGCATGAACTTTGCAGGCAACAGTCGCACGCCATCAACGTGAATCCCCGCATGCGTCCACGCAGGGATTCACAGGCGTAAGTTCATCGGCAGACCATCGCGATGCTGCCCGCCGGGCCTTGGCGGTCGCGCACATAAGTGACGGCTACGATCGGCTCACGTGTAGAAAGCAGGATGTAACCGGGGCCGGCTTCCACTTTGACACGGGTGCCCGGTTCAATACCCGCGCGTGATATCCACATTCCACGCAGCTTGATGCAGGGAATCAACGGGTCGTCGGGTTGGCGCTCCACACCGTCGTGGTGCAGCGTGTGGACCTGGATGCTGCGCGGGGTGTGCCAGTGGAAGGTGATGCGGGGTTTTTCTTTCTTTTGCATGATTGACCTCTCATAGAGACTCTTCCCCGCCGGGATGGCGGGGAAGCCGGGAGGCTGAAAGCCGTCTGCGTACGCACGGCGTGACGTATTTCCGCGAGGGTGTTGTATTGCGCCACCCTCCCGGCATTGTCTTGCTTACATACGCAGTTAGAGCTTTCAGACTCTTGGGCCAACCATGCAACAGACGCAACGATAGCGGATGTAGGAATTTTTGCGTGATGTTGGCGGGGTGCGCGGCGGTTTTTGGCGACGTGACGTGATTGGTTTGCGGAGCGACGTCACGCGTTGTAACGCGGGGAATTTCAGGTTTTGGCGAGTGTCGCAACCGGGTTGGGTTCGGTTGCGGAGAGCCAGGTTCGCAGGGTTTCGCGGTGGCGCGATTGGCGTGTTTTTGCCGGAGGAGCGCGGTTTCGATCCGGGGTCATGCGTTACCGGATGTGGGGTGTTTCCGTGCCGTCGTCTGTCGACCGACGCTACCATTCCACCAGTCCAACATTTCGAGCGAACCCATCGTCGCAGAGATGTCGGCGTAGTGACACGCCATGCGTGTCAGCGGGATGCCCGAACGTGGCAATGACACGCATGGCGTGTCACTACGCGCCCCCTCTAAGCCGTCGGAGGCGCGATGTTATTTCTCGCGCCGCCAGTTCAGGGAGCCTCGGTTTTCCACCGTGCTCGATTCGAGTTCGAGGTCGAAGCCGCGGCGTAGCAGGTACTTCAGCGTGAGCACCGAGCCGCTGCCGACCATCGAGACGCCGTAGCCGATGTACAGCTTGGGCGAGATGTACTTGCCGAAGCCGATCACCGAACCGCCCAGCGCGCGCGACTGGCTTACGCCCGCATCGTCCAGCCCCAGCTTCGCGCCCAGCTGCGAGGCCAGCAGGCCACTGCCCGCCGACAGCGCCGCCGAAGCCGCCGTCACCTGCTGGGTCTGGTCGCTGCTCGCATTGGTCAGGCTGCGGCCCAGCACCAGGTACGCCAACGCTTCAGACTGCGACATCGCCGGTTCCGACCACACGTCCACGCGCGGCGACTGCGCGCGCCCGGTCACATCGATGCCCGCCGTCACATCGCCAATCCGGCGCTCCGCGCGGATGTTGATGCGCGGGTCGCTGACCGCGTTGTAGTTCCAGTTGAGGTTGCCGCGTGTAATCGTCAGATCCTGCCCGTACGCCTTGTAGCGCCCGCGCACTTCCAGCGCACCGTTCGCCGTCATCTCCCGGCCCGGGCGCGCCCACACCTGCATCTTGCCGCCCAGCCCGCCCTTCAGGCCGAAGCCGGCCATGTTGACCTTGTCGCCCAGGCTCACGGTCAGGTCCATGTCCAGCGGCGAGGTCGGCCCTTCCTCCGGGTCCGCCGGGTCCAGCACCACCACGTCTTCCGAAACCGAGGTGCCGCGATCCAGGCGCTCCAGGTCCAGGTCTGCCTCCGGCACATGCACCGTGCCGCGCAGCTCCATCGCCGTCTGGGCCAAGGTGAAGTTCAGATCCGGATTGGCCACGATCCGCAGTTCCGGCGTGTTCGACAGCAGCACGTTCTCGCCGTGGATATGCAATTGCAACGGCTGTGCATCGCCGAACCACGACAGGCCGCCATCCACGAACAAGGTGCCCTTGCCCGAGTTCGCCTGCGCGGTAATTTTCGCCGAACCATCCGGCTGCGCCACGAAGCTGCCCGAGCCCTGATCGAACGTCAGCCCCAGCGCCGGGAACTCACCCTTGAAGTTGCTCAGCTTGGCCTCGCCACCCAGCGACGGCTGCCCACGCGTGCCGCGCAGGCTGACGTGACCTTCAATCAAACCGGTCGGTCGCACGATGTCCGGCGAGAACAGCTCCAGCCAGTACAGCCGCGACATGTTGAGGTACAGCTCGCCGTTCAGCGGCGCGCTGGCCTCCCAGCCGGTCTGGAACTTCGCATCCACGAAGCCGTTGCCCTGGAAGCCCACGCCCAGCTTGCCGACGATCTGCGCCGGGGTCATCTCCACGCTGGCCGAGAACTGGTCATACCGCACCAGCTCGCCACGCGCGTTGTCGCCCAGGCGGATGCCGCCTTCCATCGAGGCAATGCGCGCGTTGCCTTCCCACGCGTTGCCGCGCGGACGGATGCGGCCATCCAAGGTGATTTCGCCACGCAGATGGATGCGCCGACCCGACTGCGGCGGCAGCCACGGCTGCACCAGCGCCAGCGGCAACGCGTCACCGCGCACCACCAGCCCGTCACGCGGCCAGTTGGCGCTGGCGCACAGCGCGCCGCCGGTGGCCGCACCCAGGCAGGTGTCGCTCAACGTGAAGTTGCTGCCCTGCACCGTGAACGTCGCCGGGCCGCGCAGGTTCCAGGCATCGCCCTTGATCGGCGCGATGTTCAACTGCGAAAGATCGCCCCGCCACGCGTTGCCTTGCTGACGCACGCCACCCTGCAGTGCCACCGCGCCCAGTTCGTTGCGCGCCTGCGCATCCAGCCGCAGGTTCGAGACACTGCCGCGTGCGTTGACGCTGAGCGTGTCCAGCAGCATGCCCACCTGCACCGCCGTGCCCTGCAGCGCCAGCGTGCCGTTGTCGCCCTGCCACGGCAGGCGGCCCTTGATGCTGAGCGATTCGGCGCTGTAGTCGCCGTAGCGCAGGCCATTGCCGACCAGATCGGCGGTGATGTCCGGCGCGGTACGCGGCCCGCGCACCTGCACCGACCCGCGCAGGGTGCCGCTGTTGCCGGGCAGCAGGTCATCCAGCTGCACCGGGTCCAGCTGCGCCTGCACGTCCAGGCGGTCGCCCACGCTGCCCTTGGCGGTCAGGCGGCTGTTGCCCACCGCCAACCGCACATCGCCCTCGCCCTGCGTGCCGCGGATCGCGAAGCGGCCCTGCGCGTCCACCGATCGGCTGCGCAGCGTGCCTTTGATCCCGGGCACGTCCACGGTGGCTTCATAGGTCGGCGCAGTGCCGGGTGCGCTGCCGGCCGGCGGCGGCACCTGCCGGCCCTTGGAGGCCAGCGAACCGGACAGACGCCCATCCCAGCCCGGCACGAAGTAACCGGGATCGAAAGCGGCCAGCTTGGCGGCCACGTCCCAGTCCAGCTGCGGTGCCCAGGCCACCTGACCGGTCGCATCCAGCGTGCCGCCCGGGGTTTTGGCCTGCAGCTGCTTGATCTGTGCGGCCTGGTCGCTGCCGCGGATGTCGAACTGCAGGTCCGCGCTCTGCTGCTCGCGCTCGACCGAGGCCTCGCCCACCGCCGCCCATTGCTTCAGGGTACCGGCGAGGCCCATGCGCGCTTCTTTCAGCGTCACCGGCACCGGCGCGGCCGCACCGGGCGTGGTCGGGTCCGCCGCCGGCACGTAGGTGAGGTCGTTGGCGACGATGGAGAAGCGCAGGCTGGCGTTCTCGCGGTCGGTGAAATCAGCCTTGCCCTGCAGCCGTGCCTGCCCGCCAAAGCCCTTGATCACCAGCGGCGACACGGTCAGCACCTGGTCGGCCAGACCCACGTTGGAGGGGGCCAGTTCGACCACCAGGTCGCCCTGCTGCACGCGGCCCTGCAGGTGCGCCTGTCCGCCTTTGCCGTTGGCCTGGAAGTCCAGCGACAGCGGCGTGCTGGTGCCGGCATCCATGCCCGGAACCAGCAGCGCGAGGTCCAGTGCCTTGCTCTTCGCGCTGGCCTTCCACACCGGGTCGTCGCGGCCTTCGAAGATCAGACTGGCCTGCAGCGGCTCCGGCGCGTAGCCGGCCAGCGCCACCTCCATCCGCCCCAGATTGCCACGCGCCACCAGCCCCAGCCGGGCCGGCGTGCGGCCACGCGGGGCCGGCATCAGCGCGCTCACGGTGATGTCGGTGGAGTAGTCATTGCGCGGCACATAGCGACCATCGACACGGAAATCGCCCATGTCGCTGTCCACCACCAACTGCTTGGCGCGGAACTCGCCGTTGGCCATTTCCAGCCCGCCGCGCACCTTGTCGATGTCGATCAGCGGTTCGCCGGCCTGGGTGATGCGGAAGCCGTCGATGGTGATGGTGTCGACCTGGATCGCCAGCGGCATTTCAATCTGCGGCAGCGACTCCGGCCACGACGGCATTTCGAACGGCTCGTCGCTCTTGGCCAGGTTCAGGCTGGCATCGGTGAGCTGCAGCGCGTCCAGCTGCAGCTTGCGGCCCAGCAGCGGGCGCAGGTCGGGGTCGAGGTAGGCGCGCTTGGCGGTGAAGTGGATATCGTCGTAACGGAAGTCCAGGTCGTGCAGCACCAGCGGACCGGCCAGCGGACCGTCGACCTTGCTCCACTGCAGGGTGGCACCGACCGGCAGGCGTGCCATCACCTGCGCCAGCAGCACGTCGCGCCCGGCCACGGTCTGCAGCAGCCAGTACAGCAGCAGCAGGAACAGCAGGCCCAGGCCCAGCGCGGTGAAGCCCGACCATGCCCAGAAGCGCCGCTTGCGGTAGAAGCGCACGCGCGGCGCGGCGATCTTGTTCTGCGGGGCGGGTGTGGGCGTGCTCACAGGTCCGCTCCGATGTTCAGGTACAGCTGGAACTGCGAATCCGGGTTGTTCAGGCCGTGCGCGATATCCACCCGCACCGGGCCCACCGGCGACTTCCAGCGCACGCCGAAGCCAACACCGGTATGCAGGTCGATGGTGTTGTCGAAGGCACTACCGGTGTCCACGAACACCGCCGCGCCCCACGGGCCGCCGTTGAAGTAGTGCTCGTACTCGGCCGAACCGACCACCAGGTTCTTCGCGCCCAGCGCGTACTTGTCCGGTTCCGGGGTACGTGGACCCACTTCGCGGAACGCATAGCCGCGGATGCTGCGGTCGCCGCCGGCGAAGAAGCGCAGGCTGGGTGGCATCGCGACCAGGTCACTGGTCCAGGTGGTGCCACCTTCGCCGCGCAGGATCAGGCGGTTGCTGTCGCCGATCGGGATGTACCAACGCAGCAGCACGTTGGCCTGCACGAAGCTGGTATCCGAGCCCGCGCCCTCGACGCCGCCGCGCACCGTGGCGCTGCCACTCAGGCCCTTGCGCGGGAACAGGTTGTCGTCAACGTTGACGTAGTCGGCGACCAGCTGCGGATACACCAGGGTGGAGGTGTTGTAGATCGCGTTGGTGAACTCGGTGCCGGAGGCATAGCGCCAGCGTTCGCGCAACGCGTTGACCGAGGCGATCAGGGTCCAGTTCTCATTGAGCTGGCCGCTACGGCTGCCGATCAGTTTAAAGTTGCGCAGGTCGATGTAGTCGGTCTGCTCGTCGTACGCGCTCGCGGTGAGCCCGTACCAGCCATCCAGCCAGCGGAATGCCGGCACCCGGTAGCTGACCACCAGACTCTTGCGCTTCTGCGCATAGTCCAGCTGGGTGTTCATCTTATGGCCGCGGTTGTTGAGGAAGCGGCGCTCGATACCGCCGCGCACACCCGCCCCGCTCTCGCTGCCGTAGCTGACACCGGCGGTGTAGATGGTGCGCTTGGCGCGGGTGAGGTTCACGTCCACCGGCACGTTGCCGTTGTCGTCGGCCTGGTCCGGGCGTGGCTGGATGTCGATGGTGCTGAAATAGTCCAGCTTGGTCAGTGACTCGCGCAGACGGTCCAGCTTGCCTTCGTGGTAGTAGCTGCCGGTGTCCCAGTAGACCAGCGGGTCGAACAGCTTGTCGACGAAGTAGTCCTGGTTGAAGCGGATTTCGCCCATGTTGTAGCGGCGGCCGCTGTCCCAGGTGAGGTCGATGTCGGCGACGTTCTCGGCACGGGTGATCTCGACCCGGCGCTCGGTGTAGTCGGCATCGAAGTAGCCGCGCTCGGCCAGCCGGCGGGTGATGACGATCTTGCTGGCTTCGTAGGTGGTGTGCTCGAAGCGCTGGCCCTTGCGCGGTCGGAAGTTCTCCAGGTCGTCCTGCAGGTACTGGTCCAGCTGGGCCGGGCCGGTGATGTCGATGTGCTCGCGGCGCACCACGGTGGCCGGGCCCTTCTCGACATGGATGACCACGCGCAGGGTGTCGCCTTCACGCGGGCTTTCCACGGTGATCTTCGGGTTGTAGTACCCGAACGGCTCCAACGCCTGCCGGGTCTGGCGCTCGGCCTGCGACAGCAGGTACTCCAGGCGCGACTCGCCCTGCACCTGGCCGATGGTGTCGTACAGCGACAGCGAGACCTCGATGTTCTCGATCATCTCGGCGTCGTCGCCCTTGTCCAATCCCTTGATGTCCACCTTCTCGATGGTGCCGCGCGCGTGCGCCGCCGAGGCGGCGAACAGGGCCAGCACCATCAGGGGGAGGGCGTATTTCGTTGGCTGCATGCCAACAGGATAGCGGGAACGGGCTGAAAGCGAAGCCCGTCCCGCTCTCCATTACGGCAGAAGCATCACACGGCGTTCACAACATGTGCCGGTAGTTCTCAAGTTCCGCCTTGAGTTCCAGCCAGCTCTTCGCCGACGACACAAAGATGTCATACGGTCCACCGCTGGTCATGCCGGATTCTATACAGATCGAGAAGTACTCCGATCCGCAGAATGCAAAGTAGCAATCGCCGACCCCTTGGCAATCCAGGAACCCAAACACCACCACGCCCGGCCGTAGGGCCAGGTTGACCAGCCCGGGTTCAACGCCATCAGCTTGCCATGCGGTGGATACCTGGCGTTGGACCGGGCCGGTGTCTTCTCCCTCGAGGAAACCCTGCTCCAGCAGCTCGCCCAAGTTCCTTGTCAACTGGGCAGCAGTCAGATCATGGCTTCCGGGGCGGCAGTCAGCGAGCAACAGCGCGCCCCCCTGCAATGACAGCAACACTTCGTGAGGCGGCCCGCACGGGGCCGGCGCAGATGCGCCGGCGCTGCTGGAGGGCGTGGTGCCCGATTGCGGCGGAGTAGCTTTTTCAGCGTGCATGTCGGGCTCAAATCTCCATGTCATCTTCTGGCACCCACAAGCGGGCAGCAGGCGGCTGAGGCGGATTTCGCTTGAGCTCGGCATCCACCCATTGAGCGACGTCGGGCTTCAACAGCTCCGCCTCCGCCATTGTGCGCATTTCGCTTTCGGAGATGCCAGCGCTCTCCCAGCTGTCACGGTTCTTGTTGGTGATCACCTTCACCTTCTCCCCGTTCAGCCACTGCTTGCGGTGCGCGTTGTCGTCGAACACGAAGAAGAAGTGGAACTTCACGTTCGGCATGAACGCCATGAGCTCTTCCGCGCGGCGCTGGCAGCTGCGGCGGCACAGGTCCATGTCCGATGCGAGGTAGACCGTACCTGTCAGTTCAGTGATCGGCCCCTTGGCCGCCCCCCACAACCGGCTCGACAGCGCTGGAATTTTCGCGGTCAGTGCGTTGAACCACGCATCCATCCACTTGCCTTCACTGCAGGAACGAATCTGGTAGACACGGTATTCGCCTTCGCGCAGCGACTTGGCGTTGCTGGGAAGAAGTGCCGAGTCACCCAGGATCGATCGCAGGTTGGGTGAGTAGCTTGCCGTGTCGAGCTTCAGCACCTCGTCGCGGTCGAGTTCGTACACAGGCACCTTGGTCTTCGTACCCGGACGGGTGACCCGCAGATCACCCTCCTTCAGCGTGATCTTCTTTGATGCCTGGTTGGGTTCGGCGTAGCGGCCAATGATCGGCGACAAGTCCGCACCCATTGCGTACTCCTCGCGATACAGGTTGGAGAACGTCGGATTGCCAACTGCCTGCTCTTCCGGCAGGAACACCCGTCGCACCGGTGCGCCTTCCAGCAATCCACTTGAACCGATAAGTGGGCGCGGATTGCCGCTGACCGCTGTCGCCTCCAGCGGGAAACTGCTGGGAAGCTCTAGTGGCTCATCGTGGAAAGTCAGATCCTGCATCTTGTAGCTGGCAACATTCATGATGTCCAAACTCTTCAGATTTCCGAAGGGCTTGCGCTCAAGCTCCCGCAGCCGCGCGAGTGAATCATCATCCAGGGTCAGCTTCTGCTTCTTCAGATCCATGGCACGCTTGGCCAGATCCTTGTACTCCTTCTCTTCAATGGCCAGCTAGTCGTGCTCATGGGTCATTCTCCTGTGCACACCGTCCAACACCCGCGTCAGATCGTCGCGCTGATTGACGTCATCGGCAGAAAGCGTGATTGCCGATGGCGGGGAGCAGTCTGTTCCCCGCTTCACCCTGTTGCCCTTGACAGGCAGGGCGCAGGCGGAGGTTGTAGCCACCAGCGGCGTACGCTTCATGTGCTCGACGACCGCAGCACGCAGAGCCGCTGGACTGCCCAGCGCGCGGCGTTCCGACGGCGTCAGCTCGTCGAAGATTGCCTCCTCCCAGCTCACAACCTCTTCGCCGCCTCCTTCCACTGGTCGCCGCACGTTACCGTCCGCAGTGAAGGTGATGCTACGTGCATTTTCCTTGCCATCAGCACTGCCGAAGCTCAGCACATAGCCCTTGCCGGTGGCGTCTTCGGTAACACGCCAGTTGCGGTCGGGCACACTCTGCTGCAGATGCCCACGCAGCTCCTGCGCCTGCGACAGTGATCGAATCCGGCCGCTCAGCACCGATTGGCGCTGCTGACGACGTGAGCGCTGGGCCAGCACGTCGGCGACCTTGGCCGAAGTGCTGCCTGGGAACACCCAGGACTGCGCCAGCTTAGACAACTGGGTGTCGCCGTCGGTCAGCGACTCAGCCTCTGCCTTGGTCAGCTCCGGGTAGTGCTTGCTGAGGTTGTCAGCGGCAGTGGGCAGGCGATGCTGCACGGTCAGCCAGCGCTTCCACGACAGCAGGCTCTGTTCCTTGTTGGCCGCGATGGTCCGCACGATCTCTTCGCGCACGGCCTTGATCAGTACCGAACGTTCGCTGCCAGCCGGAAGATTCAGGCGCTGCTCCAGCGCCACCTGATCGGCCGCATCCACCAGCGCTTCCAGGCTGGGAAGCTGCCGGGCCTCGGGTACTTCGACCATCATGCCCACCGGGCCCTTGCCGAAGCGCGCGCCGCGATTCCATTCGCCCAGTTCCTGCGAGTACGTTTCCACGCTCTTGCCGTTACCCAACTTCGGGCTGTCGGCCCAGGCGCGCATGATCATTGCCTCGTCGCCGGGCAGGCCCAGGGTCGACGGGTCGTCAATGATCATCTTGAGCCGTTCCTGCATGTTCAGGTCGCGGATGACCTCGTGCATGTCGGCCGACGGCTTCATGCCTGGCGCGCGTACGCCGAAGACAGCTTCAATTTCATCGATCTTCTCTGCAGGCAGGGTGCCGGCTTCGGGTACCTTGCTGATCCAATCCGGCTTTTCCACCGTCTTGGGGCTGGTGGTGCCCAGCCCGGCGGGTCGCTTCTCCATCCGCTGCAGCTGACCCTCGCGCAACTGCACTGGTGGGCCGGCTTGTTCGGCGTTGTCGGACATGTGCAGACGCAGGACGTTGTCGTTCTCGTCACGGTGGACCCGCACGAAGTCCTGGCCCTGCCGGACGTACTGGTTGCCGCCCTGACCGTAGAGCGTGTTCGGGCCGAACTGCTGCTTCAGCATCGGCAGACCGACCTCGCGCAGGCTCTGCGAGGAGCTGACGAACGCCGGATTGACCTGCCCCTCATCCGTGAACGCCGCCGCCTGACGACGCCAGTGCGCCAGCGCATCGACCGCTTCGCTGACGCTCGACAGCCCGCGTCGCCCCAACTGGAACATCGCCATCGGAATGGCAGTGATGCCGACCGCATCCAGGGCATCGGCAATCCCGCTTCCGAACTCAGTGATGGCCCTGTCGGTGTCACCTCGTTCGAGCGCGTCCATGCCGCGGCGGATGCCATCGGCCACCAGAGCCAGCGTGCTGCTCACACACAGCGCCACCGCGGTGCCGCCGGACGCGATCGTGCAGCTCACCGCTGCCGCGACCGAGGCGAAGATCGTCATCGCCTCGGTGAAGCGTTCCAGCTGGCTGACGGTCATTTCATCCACGTCGGCCAGGCGCGCATCGATGAACGACTTGGCCGCCTGCAATGGCCCACGGGTGGCGACGAAGGTCAGCGGCAGACCGCGCGCGGCGCGCTTGCTGCGGAACACCGTCTCCAGGTCGTCGTGATAGCGCTGGGCGGTGCGTGCCTTCACGTAGGCCTCGGCTTCCGGACGCTGCAGCCAGTTGCGCAGCGCGGCCTCGTCCATCAACTGGTCGCCGGCCTCGGTGCCGACCAGGAAGGTGAAGGTGCGGCCATTGGCCTTCAGTGCCCACACCCCGTTGACGGGATGATCCTTGAGCGCGGCCACCTGCAGCGACGAAGCCCGTGTGTGGGTCGGCTCCAGCTGTGCGTGCGCCGCCTTCAGCGCGGCGTAGTCGGCGGGGTTCAGGCTGCCCTGCGCTTGCGCCTGCTCAATCATCCACAGGGTGTGCACGCGGATCTGGTCGGCCACGGTGGTGTGCAGGCCATTGGTGGTCTGGTGGGCCAGGTCCTTCAGATGGGTGACATAGGCGGTGGCCAGCCGGTTGCTGTCGGCCAGGTCGTCCAGCACGACGCAGATCGCGCGACGCGCATCCTCGTCCAGCAGTTGTCGGGTAAACGCGTTGTCGACCGCACCGTCCGCCGTGTACGCGGTGATGTCCGTAGCCCACAGGTCTTCACTCGACGGCCATGGACCGCTGTCGTGACGCTGGTTGGGCAGACCACCTTCGATGCCAGGCAAGTCTGCGAGATTGTCCGGCAGCACCGGACGCGGCAACCCGTGCTGCTGCCAGCCGCTCACAGCAAAGTCGGTCAGGCTCATGCGCACACCGTTCACCGACAGCTGGATGTGGTCGGGGTTGAAGTTGTCCGCGTCCACAGTCACCCCGGCCAGCTTCAGCGCTTTGACCAGGTCGTGGCTCACTTCGGGGCGGGCGTGGTCCTGCAGCGTCTGCATGTCTTCGCGCAGATAGCGCGCATGCGCCTCATCGGCGGCCGCGTTGGCCAGACCCACGGCACTCCAGCGCAGGCGGTTGCTGTCCAGTTCCTGCTGTACCTGGCGCTGGGCGAAGTCCAGGCGCGTATCGGCCCAGTCGGTCAGGGCGTGCCCGGCGCTGCTCACCGGCTGGAAGTCCAGCACGAAGCTGTCGCCGGCGTTCCACGACTCCGGGCCTCGCTTGCCGGCCTGATGGTAGGTCTGCCGCTTTTCCCAGGCGCGGACCTGTTCCTGCACCTGGGCACGCTGCGCCGGCGGTGCGGCCGCAATGACGTCGCTGGCAATGGTGGGATTGACCGCGCCATTGACCACGTACAGTTCACTGCGCGCGCGGTTGGCATCCAGGAACTGGCGGAACGCAGCCTCGTCACCGAAGGTCTGGAACTGCGCCAGGTCGGGGCGATACAGCACCACCTGACCGTTGAGCGCGTCATCGGCGCTGGCGCTGCGCAGCACCAGGTAGTTGGGAACCACGAAGGACACCCGGGTGCCGTCGGCCAGCACGTCCTGATAGGTCAACGCGGCGCTTTCCACGTCCTGCGCGCCCTGCAGGTAGCCGAGCACGATGTCGGCCCCACGCAGCGGCGTATTGCCGCCGCTGCCCAGCGCACCCTGGGCCTTGGCCTTCACCGCATCCACCACCATGCGCGCGCGCAGCGCCTTGAGCAGCGGCGGTCGCAGCGCTTCACTGCGCTGCTCGACCTGCCGCTGCAGCTGCTGGCAGCCGTTGCTGTGGATGAAGCCCTTCAGCAGTTCTTCCTGCTCGGCGGAAAGTGGCTGTCCGTCGCGGCTGATGCGCAGGCCCGGCGGTATTTCGCCGGCGCGCAGCAGGCAGTACTCCAGCAGCGGCATGTCCTGGGCGACAGTGACGCCGGCGACCACCGTGGTGCCCAGGTTGACGCGCAGGTTGGCACCGCCTGCGTTGTATCCGGCTGCCTTCAGCGCTTCGTCCAGGGCGGTTTGCGGCATCGACGCCAGCGCGGCCAGCGCCGGCTCCAGTTCGCGCAGCACGTGCAGCTGGTTGACCACCAGTTCCTGTTCGGATGCGGGCAGTCGCGACAGCCATTGCCAGCCCTCGACGGTGGCAATGTCCTTGGCGACTGCGAGCGCCCAGACCTGCATCGAACGCAGGTCTTCGGTCACGCTGGCGTCGGCCAGCAGCTGATCGCCCTGCTCGTCGGTGATGCCCAGGGCGCTGTCTTCGTGTGACGTGGTGCCAGGGCCATCGGTGGCGGAAACGCTGCGGCGCACGCGTGCGTTGCCGGGCAACTCGGGCGTACCCAGCAACACGTCCACACCGGTGCCCCAGACACCGTCGACCGAGACCACGCCGTTGGCCAGCTGATCAGCCAGTTCAAGTGTCGTCGGCGGCGGGGCGTCGCTGCTCCAACGGTCGTAGATCAACTTGCCTGCTGCAACAGCGGCACTGCCGACCACGGCGGTGGCTGCAGCACGCAGCGGGTGCTTTCTCAGGCCCTGGCCTACGCCTGCGAACAGCGATGTTGCGAAGCCTCCCGGGGCTGTATCGCTGTCGTCGACGTCGCCGAGCAGAGCGGTGCTGGAAGGATCGACTGCGCGCCTCGCATCGGCAGCACCGCCCAGCTCCATCATCTCGATACCGGCATCTTCCTGCGCCACCCGCTGGAACTGGCCCAGCGTGGTGATGCTTGAAGCCAGTGTCGCCGCGCTCGAGGCCAGCCATCCCATCCAGCCGGCTACGCCCGCGGCTTCGGGCCGTGCAGCCGGCGATGCAGCGGCGTCGAGGTCAAGAATGGGCGGGGCGGAAATCGGCCCTGCTGTGGCGAGTGAAGCAGGTGCTGCGAATCCTTGAATGTCCGTCGGTGCGGACCGCTGCTGCGGCTCAGCCAGGGCCGACAATGCCGGACGGTCAAAGCCAGGGACGTGGTTGTTCCACCGAGACTGCGCGGTGCTGCCTGCGTCGGGCGCAACACATGGCGCTTTCCCGGGCTGGAACTCGCGATTGCAGTCGGCTACATAGACCTTCATTCTGGCCCGCCACTCACGCAGGGCCGCGTGGTTGAGATCACGGACCCCGATCTCGACCGTCTCGTCACGTAGTGCCAGTGCAGTCGTCTCCGGTGCGGCAAACAGCTTCGCCCCCAAGCCGCCAAGGCTGACCACCTGCTGCCAGTGCTTGGGCAGGTCGGCAATGAAGCGGGCCAGCCCCTGCAGCTGCCCGGTGGCGGACGGCAGCCGGCTCTGCAGGTGCCACAGCAGTACGGCGGCGGCAATCGCGCCACCCACCTCCTGGATGTCCAGATCCGGCAGCAGGTCGTCGTCTGACTGCTGCAGCCACTGCTGCAGCGCTTCCAGCTGAGTGCGCAGCGCCAGCGGCAGCAGGCGCACGAGCGATTCCATCGTGTCGCTCTCGCGCAGACTCGGCAGCAGCGCAACGAGCGTGGGGAGGGTTCGGACAATTTCGTTCCAGCTGCCGTGGTACAGCGCCTGGGCAACGTGCGCGGCAGCCGCCGCACTGCCGACGCCGGGCACCCGCGCCGCCATGCGCCAGCCCATGCGGCCCACTGCCGCGTTGGTGATGTTCAGGAACAGGTCTTTGAGCGTGGTCAGGTCGTGACCTCGGTCGGCAATGGCCTGTTCGAAGGCCGTGCAGACCGCTGCGCGTGCCTGGCTGTCGGGTGCTTCGCGTAGACCGGTGATCAACGTCTCAATCAGCTGGGGGGCCTCGTCCGCACCGCTCGTGATGAGCGCCGAGAGCACGGCGTGTTCGCGCTCGGTCAGGGCAAACGCGGCTTCTGGACGGGGCGCGGGAACCGCGCGTGGGTGGTTCTGAAGCTTCAGCAGCGACGCGGATGAGGAGGAGGCAACGGGCTCATCACGACATGCGTCGGTCGATAACGCAGCAGGCGTGGAGCGGGACGACGAAGACGAACAGGAAGCAACAACGGGGGTGGGCATGGGCGGCGGCATTCGCGGAGTTGTGGGGAGGGCACCACCTTCAATGCATGTGCATTGCGTTCGGTGGTGCTGCCCGATACTCGGAAATGCGGGGTGTTTTTCGAATACAACTTCCTATCGAAATTTAGGAATGTGTGGATTGTGCCGGTCAGCGGCCGGCACTACCGGAAAGCAGAATGCCCGGCTTTCGCCGGGCATTCGGTGTGCATCACGACATCGGAAGCGATCAGCTCGACAGATGCTCGATCGCCGCCACGCTGCCCAGGCGGTCGCCCAGACGCTTCAGCAGCGCCAAGCGGTTGCCGCGCAGTGCGGGATCTTCGGCATTCACCATCACGCCGTCGAAGAACGCATCCACCTGCGGACGAAGACGGGCCAGACGCGCCAGCACACTGACGTAATCCTTGTGGTGCAGGCTGGCGTTGCTGTCGTCAATGGCTGCTTCGACCGCTTCGGCCAACTCGCTTTCAGCCGGTTCGGCCAGCAGCGACGGGTCGACCATGCCGGGAATATCGCCCTCGGCCTTGCGCAGGATGTTGCGGATGCGCTTGTTCGCAGCGGCCAGGGCCTCGGCTTCCGGCAATGCGGCGAACGTGCCGATGGCGTCAATGCGACGGTCGAAGTCGTACAGCGAGGCCGGCTTCAGTTCGGCCACCGCATTGAAGTGCGTGGCCGGCACGCCCTTGTCGGCGTAGTAGCCGCGCAGGCGGTCAATGACGAACTCGTACACGTCCTGCGGCAGCGTCTCGGTCTTGCGCTCGGCGCTGGGCTGCACCGCAGCCGGCAGGTGGCCGAAGGCGGCCGCCAGCAGCGCGCGCAGGTCCAGGTCAAACCCGGACTCGATGATCGTGCGCGCCAGGCCCAGCGCATTGCGGCGCAGCGCGAACGGGTCCTTGTTGCCGGTCGGCTTCAGTCCGGCGGCAAAGCCACCGGCCAGGGTGTCCAGACGCTCGGCAATGGCCAGTACCTTGCCCAGCGACGACAACGCGATGTCGTCACCGCCGAAGCGCGGCTGGTAGGCCTCGTCGATGGCCAGCGCCACCTCCGGCGAATCGCCACCGGCCACGGCGTAGTGGCGGCCGGCGATGCCCTGCAGCTCCGGGAACTCGTTGACCATGCGCGACTGCAGGTCGTTCTTGGCCAGCAGCGCGGCGCGCTTGGCCAGCACCGCGTCGGCACCGACCTGCGGGGCGATCAGTTCGGCCAGTGCCACCACACGCTGCACCTTGTCGGCCACTGAACCCAGCTTGGCCTGGTAGGTCACCGTCTTCAGGCCCTCGCCCATCGACTCCAGACCCTGCTTCAGGTCTTCGTCGAAGAAGAACTTGGCGTCGGCGAAGCGCGGACGGATCACGCGCTCGTAGCCCTTGGCCACTTCGGCCACATCCTTGGACTCGATGTTGGCAATGCCGATGAACTTCTCGGTGAGCTTGCCGCTGGCATCCAGCACCGGGAAGAACTTCTGGTTGATCTCCATGGTTTCGATCAGCGCTTCCTGCGGAACTGCCAGGAATTCGCGTTCGAAGCTGCACAGCACCGGGGCCGGCCATTCGACCAGATTGACCACCTGTTCCAGGTTGTCGTCGGTGATTCGCGCCTGGCCGCCGGCCTTGGCCGCCTCAGCGTGGGCGGCGGTGACGATGCGCTCGCGGCGCACGTCGGCATCGACCAGCACGAAGGCCGCTTCCAGCGAGCTCACATAGTCTTCCGGGGTGCTCAGCCACACGGTCTTGTCATGCATGAAGCGATGGCCGCGGCTCATGCGGTCGGCCTTCAGGCCGAGCAGTTCGGCGTTGACCACGTCCTTGCCATGCAGCAGCACCAGCCAGTGCACCGGGCGGGCGAAGCCATAGGCGTGGCTGCCCCAGCGCATCGGCTTGGGAATCGGCATGGCGGCAATCGTTTCGGCCAGGATCTCCGGCAGCAGCGCCGCGGTGCGCGCGCCCGGGGTCACCGAACGGTGCACGAAGCGCTCGCCCTTGGCGTCGGTGGTGCGCTCCAGCGCGCTCCACTCGATTCCGGCCTTGGCGGCAAAGCCCTGCAGCGCCTTGGTCGGCTGACCGTCGGCGTCCAGCGCGATGTTGAGATACGGGCCCAGCACTTCAGCGTGCTGTTCGGGCTGTTCCACGGCCACGCCGGGCAGCAGCACGGCCAGACGGCGCGGCGTCGACAGCGGCTTGGCGTCGCCGCGTTCCACGGTCACGCCACGCTTGGTCAAACCCTCAACCACGCCATCGAAGAAGGCCTGGGCCAGGCCCGGCAGCGCCTTCACCGGCAGTTCTTCGGTACCCAGTTCAATCAGCAGCGGCTGCATCGTGCTCATGCCTGCACCTCCTTGGCCGCCACGGCTTCGAGGCGCTTGGCTTCATACAGTTTGGCCACCGCCTGGGCCAGCGCGCGCACGCGCAGGATGTAGCGCTGGCGCTCGGTGACGCTGATCGCGCGGCGCGCGTCCAGCAGGTTGAACGAGTGGCTGGCCTTGCAGACCTGCTCATACGCGGGCAGCGGCAGGCCGGCCTCGACCAGCATCTGCGCTTCCTTTTCGCACGCGTCGAAACGGTGGAACAGCTCTTCCACGTTGGCGTATTCGAAGTTGTAGGTGCTCTGTTCGACTTCGTTCTGGTGGTAGACGTCGCCGTAGGTCACCGGCGTGCCGTCCGGGCCATAGGTCCAGACCAGGTCATACACGTTGTCGCAGTTCTGCAGGTACATGCACAGGCGTTCCAGACCGTAGGTGATCTCGCCCAGCACCGGCTTGCACTCCAGGCCACCGGCCTGCTGGAAGTAGGTGAACTGGGTCACCTCCATGCCGTTGAGCCAGACTTCCCAGCCTAGGCCCCAGGCACCCAGGGTCGGCGATTCCCAGTTGTCTTCGACAAAGCGAAGGTCATGCACCAGCGGGTCGATGCCCAGCGCCTTGAGCGAATCCAGGTACAGCTGCTGGATGTTGTCCGGGCTCGGCTTCATCGCCACCTGGTACTGGTAGTAGCGCTGCAGACGGTTGGGGTTTTCGCCGTAGCGGCCGTCGGTGGGGCGGCGCGAAGGCTGCACATAGGCGGCATTCCAGCTTTCCGGACCGATCGAGCGCAGGAAGGTGGCCGGGTGGAAGGTGCCGGCCCCGACCTCCAGGTCCAGCGGCTGGATCAGCACGCAGCCCTGCTGCGCCCAGTACTGGTTGAGGGTCTGGATGAGGCCCTGGAACGTGATCGGAACGGTCTTCGTGGCGGACATGCGGCGGATTCTTGCCTGCAAAGGGGGTGCGCTAGTATAGCGATCATGGATCATCGCCCATCGGTACCGCCCCTTCCCGCCGGCCTGGCCGGGTCCGCTCCCACTCCGGAACGGGTGCCGCTGCCGCCGGGCCGGCTGGGCTTTGACCAGGTGGCCGCCGCGCTGGTGGCCGACGGCCTGGTCGCCGAGCACGACCAGGATCGGATCCGCTTTTCCGCCCACGGCGCGCGCAATGCCAGCGAGGTCCATCCGCTGGTGCTGCTGGCCAACCTGAAGCTGGCCGCGACCGGCGGCGGCGAACTGGGCCTGGAACGGCTGACCGAATGGCTGGCCGAACGCACCGGCACCCGCTACCTGCGCATCGACCCGACCCGGGTGGACGTGCCGGCGGTAACCGCGCTGGTGTCCCACGCCTATGCGCGCCGCCACCGCTTCCTGCCGCTGGCGGCCAACGCCGAACGGGTGCTGGTGGCCACCAGTGAGCCGCTGGCGCATGAGTGGCTGCGCGACCTGCAGCACCTGACCCGCCGCCAGATCGAACTGGCTACGGTCAATCCGCTGGACCTGCACCGCTACACCATGGAGTTCTTCGGGGTGACGCACTCGGTGCGCGGTGCGCGCGGCGACGCCCGCTCCGACACCAACGGCACCCTGCCCAGCTTCGAGCAGCTGGTGGAACTGGGCCGGGCCGGCGACGTCAATGCCGACGACCACCACATCGTGCATATCGTCGACTGGCTGCTGCAGTACGCCTACGAACAGCGCGCCTCGGACATCCACCTGGAACCGCGCCGTGACATGGGCCGCATGCGTTTCCGCATCGACGGCGTGCTGCACAAGGTGTTCGAGGTGCCGCCGGCGGTGATGACCGCCGTGGTCAGCCGGATCAAGGTGCTGGGCCGCATGGACCTGGCCGAGCGCCGCCGCCCGCAGGACGGCCGCATCAAGACCCGCTCGCCGGGTGGGCGCGAAGTGGAAATGCGCCTGTCGACCATGCCCACCGCCTTTGGCGAGAAGTGCGTGATGCGCATCTTCGACCCGGATGCGGCGTTCAAGAGCATCGACCAGCTCGGTTTCAGCCCGGAAGAAGCCGCTGGCTGGACCGCGCTGGTGGAGCGCCCGCACGGCATCGTGCTGGTCACCGGCCCGACCGGTTCGGGCAAGACCACCACCCTGTATTCCACCCTGAAGCGACTGGCCACCCCGGACGTGAACGTGTGCACGGTGGAAGACCCGATCGAAATGATCGCGCCGGAATTCAACCAGATGCAGGTGCAGACCAACATCGACCTGGATTTCGCCGCCGGCGTGCGCACCCTGCTGCGACAGGACCCGGACATCATCATGATCGGCGAAATCCGCGACCTGGAAACGGCGCAGATGGCGGTGCAGGCCTCGCTGACCGGCCACCTGGTGCTGTCCACCCTGCACACCAACGATGCACCCTCGGCGATCACCCGCCTGCTCGACCTGGGCGTGCCGCACTACCTGATCGCCTCGACCGTGAACGGCATCCTGGCCCAGCGCCTGGTCCGCACCCTGTGCCCGCACTGCAAGGTGCCCAAGCCGCTCACCGACGCGCAATGGGCCGCCCTGGCTGATGCCAATGAAGCATTACCAGAGTCACCCACGCCATATGCACCGGCTGGCTGCATCGACTGCCGGCGCACTGGTTACCTGGGGCGGGTCGGCCTGTATGAGTTGCTGCCATTGGGTTCGCGGCTGCGCGGGCTGATCCGGGCGGACATGGATCTGGCCGGTTTCAGCCGTGCCGCGCGTGCTGAAGGGTTGCGAACCCTGCGCCGCGCGGGGCTTGAAAAGGTGGCGGCAGGGCTGACTACAATCGAGGAAGTCCTGTCTGTGCTGCCTCCCCCGGATGAACCACGCGCCCTTCCTGATTCTTGAAACCGGCCAACCGGTCGCCTCGCTGCGCCGGTACGGGCGTTTTCCGCACTGGATCCGGGTCGCGGCCGGGCTGGAAGCCGATGAAACCGTGGTGGTGGACGTCGAGCACGGCGGCCAGCTGCCCGACCCGGCCGGTTTTGCCGGGGTGATCGTCACAGGCTCGGCAGCCTACGTCACCGACCGCGCCGACTGGAGCGAACGCAGCGCGCAGTGGCTGCGCGACGCCGCCCATGACGGCCGCCCGGTATTCGGCATCTGCTACGGCCACCAGCTGCTGGCGCACGCGCTGGGCGGCGAGGTGGCCTACAACCCGGCCGGGCGCGAGTCCGGCACCATCGAACTGGCACTGGACCCTGCTGCGGTGGACGACCCGCTGTTTGCCGGGCTGCCGGCGCATTTCCCGGCTCACGCCACCCACCTGCAGACCGTGCTGCGCGCACCGGAAGGCGCGGCCATCCTGGCGCGTTCGGCGCAGGACAACTGCCACGCTTTCCGCTGGGGCCAGCAGGCCTGGGGCGTGCAGTTCCACCCCGAGTTTGCCACCCACCACATGCGCGGCTACGTACGCGCCCGCGCCGAGTGCATCCGCAGCCACGGCGGCTGCGCCCGCACCGTGGCCCGCGGGGTCAGCGCCGCGCCGCTGGCCCGCCAGCTGCTGCGCCGCTTCGTGCGCCAGGCGCGGCGGATGGAGCACGACACGCATGGCGTGTCGCTACGCACCCGGTCGGCCCACCATGATCGGCCGACCGCATAGCGTAGTGACGGGCCATGCCCGTCAACGCGCACCCTGATCAACCGTTCCATCTTCAGGTGGCGCGCACATAAAACAGGGATAATCGAGCCAGCACGGGGCCTGCGGCCCCTACTCCCCCTGTTCCGGATTGGTATGAGAGACATTCGCAAGCTGCCCGCCTCGGCGGGTGCCCAGTGGCTGCTGGACACATTCACGCTGTACCGCCGTGCACCGCTGCAGCTGGCCGTGCTGGGGATCATCGGCATGCTGGTCAGTTCGTTGATCGCCATCGTCTCGCAGGCACTGCCGGGCTGGCTGAGTCTGCTCGGGCAACTGCTGTCGGTGGCAGTGGGGCCGATCCTGTTCGGCGGCATGCTGTGGGCGGTGAGTGAGATCGACCAGGGCCACCGCGCCCAGCCGGCTCACCTGCTGCAGCCGATCCGCGACCGCCGGGTGAGTCATCTGCTGGTTCCGCTGGCGATCCAGATGGTCACCATTCTGGCCCTGGGAGCACTGCTGTTCCTGATGATCGGCAGCGACGGGCTGAACGCCATCGGCGAGGCCACCCGCAATCTGCAGGTCCTGCAGCAGTCGGGCACCGCGCCCAGCAACGAACAGGTGCTCGCGGTGTTCGACCCGGTCCCGGTGAAGCGCGTGCTGCTGTGGATCGCCTTGGTATGTGCGGTGTTCGTCGCGCTCAGCATGGCCATGTTCACCCAGCCTGCGCTGGTGATGTTCGACCGTCAGAGCGGCATGCACGCGCTGCGCATGAGCCTGCAGGGCTGCATCGAGAACTTCGGTGCCATGACGGTGTTCATGCTGCTCGGCCTGGTGGCCATGCTGTGCATCTACTTCCTGGTGGCGATCCTGATGCAGATCGCCCTGCTGATCGGCGGAGCCGCCGCAGCCACCGCCCTGATGCAGCTGGTGGTCACCACGGTGATCATGCCGTTGTACGTGGGCGCGGTGTACGCGTCCTGGAAGCAGATGTTCGCCCACCGCACCCGCGGCAATCCGCCGCCAGTGCCGCCCTCGAACGGCCCGAACAACATCTTCGCGGCGTAATCAGACGTAGAGCCACGCCCTGCGTGGCTGCGCGGTGCCGCCTTGGTCGAAGCCACGCAGGGCGTGGCTCTACGCGGTTTCCGCCTTGTTCTTGGGCACCAGCCACCTGGCCGCATGAATGCCCAGCTCATAAAGCAGGCACATCGGAATGGCCAGCATCAGCTGCGACACCACGTCCGGCGGCGTCAGCACCGCCGCCAGCACGAAGATGCCGACAATCGCGTAGCCACGGCCTTCCTTGAACTGCTCGGGGGTGATCCAGCCCAGCAGGGTCAGAATCACCATCGCCACCGGCAGCTCGAAACTGCTGCCGAAGGCGAAGAAGATCGCCAGCACGAAATCCAGGTACGCATTCGCATCCGGGGTGATCGCAATCACCTCCGGGCGGAAGGTGGTCAGGAAGTGGAATACCGCCGGCAGCACCAGGAAGTACGCAAACGCGCAGCCGATGTAGAACAGCAGCACCGACGAAACCAGCAACGGCACCGCCAGGCGCTTTTCACGCGCATACAGGCCCGGAGCCACGAACGACCACAGCTGGAACAGCAGCCACGGCACCGCGATGAACAGCGCCACGAAGAACGTCAGCTTCAGTGGCGCGAAGAACGCGCCAGCCGGGTTGGTGGCAATCATCGACTGCCCGTTCGGCAGCTGTGAGATCAACGGTTCGGCCAGCCAGGTGTAGATCTGCCGCGAGAACGGCATCAGCCCCAGCAGAATCACGCCCAGGCCGATCAACCCACGCATCAACCGCGCGCGCAGTTCGATCAGGTGTTCCACCAGCCCGCTTTCGGGGGCCTGCTGATCGCTCATGGCTTGCCCTCCGGCACGGTATCCGTGGGTGGCACGGGTGCCGGGTCGCGCGGCGAACCGCCGTCGATGCCCGGCGGGGCCATCGCATCGCGCTGCGGTTCCGGGTCCGGCGTGTCAGGCGTGTCAGGCGTGGCCGGCACCACATGCTGGGCCACGCTGGCCGGCGAATCCGGAGCCGGGCCGGTCATCAGCGGTTCTTCCGCGCTGCCCGGATCGGTGCGCGCCACATCGCGCTGCAGCTCCTCGGCCTGCCGACGCGCGGCTTCGCCACTGGCGCGCAGCTGTGCTTCGGTGTCCTGCACCGATTGCTGCGCCTCGCGGAACTGCCGTTTGATCTCATCGGCGTGCAGTTCGCGTTCCAGCTCCTGCTTCACCGAATCCCACTGGTTGCGGGCACGACGCACCCACAGCCCGGCAAACCGCGCTGCCTTGGGCAGGCGTTCCGGGCCCAGCACCACCAGAGCGACCACTGCGATCAGCAGCAGTTCGCTGAAGCCGATATCGAACACGCCAGATCGTCCGGTCAGCGACGGTCGCGGTCGTGCTCGTTCTGCGAGGACGTCGTCGAATCGGAGTTGCGCGACTGGTCATTCAGCTGCGCAGGCGGCGCGTCTTCATCGCGCATGCCCTTCTTGAATTCCTTGACCGCACTGCCAAGGTCCTTGGCACCGCTGGTCAGCTTCTTGGTGCCGAACACCAGAAGCACGATCACCAGCACTACCACCCAATGCCACAAGCTCATACTGCCCATGTGCTGCTCGCGTACCTAGTCAACAGAGGGTTGAGCATAGCGCACCGCCACTACGACGGCGCGCGTGACGAAAGTCAGTTGCCGCCGTCCAGCGTTTCGGTGCGGATTTCACCCTCACCCACCGGCTGGAAGCCCTGCTGGGCCGCGGGCTGCGCCGGAACCGCCTGCAGCGGCGCGGTGGTGGCTTCCGTGGTGCCCTGTTCAGCCGGCGGCAGCGCCGGCGCGCCGGTGGTGGCCGGTGCCGCACGCGGGGCAGGCGCAGCGCCGGCGGTGCCACGGTTGGCACGGGCTGAATAGGTGGCCTCTTCCAGGCGGTCACGGAAGGCAACCACGTCCATCGACGGCGACTCGCCGACCCGGCCTTCGAAGATCATGCGCGGGGTGGTGCTGCTGCCGTAGGCATCCAGGTTGGCTTCGTCGTCGATCTGCAGAATGGCACCGTCCAGCGCCACGCCGGCGAACAGCCCGCGCGCGCGCGACCAGGACCAGATTTCTGCCTTCAACTGACCGTCGGTGGCGGCGGCGGCATTGCGGCCAACGGGACCGGCGGCGACGCCGGCATCTGCGCCAAGAGTGAACTTGCCGTTGACCAGGTTGTCCAGGCTGCGGTCGTTGCGGAACACCAGCACCACGTCGGACGACTGCACGCCGGCCTGGAAGCCGATGCTGCCGCCGGTGAGCTTCATGAACACCGGGTTGGACCAGCTGCCGTCAGGATTCTTGACCGACATCAGGCCATGCCCACGGCGGCCGCCGATCACCAGGCCGGCTTTGATGGTGTCCGGAATCACGACGATGGCGCGGCCTTCGTCGAGCAGTTTGTCCGGGATGCCCTGTTCGGGAATGGACTGGATTTCATTGAGCACGCGCACCGCGTTGCGGGCACGCTGGTCTTCCTGGGGCCCGGCCACGGCCTGGGCCGACAGCAGGCTGGCAGAGATCAACAGGACAAGGCGGATGCGGCGCATGGTGGTCTCCGAAAGCAATCAGACAACGGTAGGTGCCCACGCAAGTGGGCACGCAATACCCGAAATTAGTCAGGTTTCAATGAATCCGCAATGAGTATCCCGGACCTGCGAGAATATCCCTCATGCTCGACGCCCCCCACACCGCTGTGCTGGCGGTCAATCTCGGCACGCCGCAGACCCCCACCGCACCCGCGGTGCGGCGCTATCTGGCTGAGTTTCTCAGCGATCCGCGCGTGGTCTCCATTCCCGCCCTGCTGTGGAAACCGCTGCTGTACGGGCTGATCCTGCCGCTGCGCAGCGGGCGTTCGGCCGCCAAGTACGCGCAGGTGTGGCTGCCCGAGGGTTCCCCGCTGATGGTGTACACACGGCGGCTGGCCGAAGCGATGCAGACCTTGATGCCGGACCTGACCGTGCGCCACGCCATGCGCTACGGCGCACCGGCGCTGACCACCGAGCTCGACCGGCTGGCTGCTGAAGGCGTACGCCGCGTCGTGGTGCTGCCGCTGTACCCGCAGTACTCCACCACCACCACCGCGTCGATCGAAGATCAGCTGCGGCAGTGGCAGCCGCGCCATCCGGGCGTCACCGTCACCTTGGTGCGTGATTACGCGGTGGACCCGCAGTGGGTGGACGCGGTCGCCGGCAGCATCCGTGCCTGGTGGGACCAGCACGGGCGTGGCGACAAGTTGCTGTTCTCGTTCCATGGTATTCCGCAGCGGTTGGCCGACGCGGGCGATCCCTATCCGCAACGCTGCGAAGCCAGTGCGCAGGCCATTGCCGACGCGCTGGGACTGGCTGCTGGCAAGTGGCAGCTGGCCTACCAATCGCGTTTCGGGCGCGAAAAGTGGCTGCAGCCCTATGCCGAACCGACGCTGTGGGCGCTGGCGGAAGCAGGCACGAAGCAGATCGACGTGGTCTGCCCCGGGTTTGCCACCGACTGCCTGGAGACCCTGGAAGAGGTTGCCATGGGGTTCACCGAAACCGTCGCCGAGCGCGGCGCGCAGATGCGCTACATCCCTTGCCTGAATGATGCGCCGGCGCACGCGCTGGCCCTTTCGCGGCTGAGCGTGGCGGCGCTGGCATGATCCTGCAACCGTTCGCTCTGTCGCTGGCCACCACCACGGTGGCCGGACTACGCTCGGAACATCGCGACGCGCCACGGGTGCTGGCGCTGCATGGCTGGCTCGATAACGCGGCCAGCTTCGTCCCACTGGCCGCGCACCTGCCGGCACTGGATCTGGTCGCCATCGACCTGCCGGGGCATGGCCATAGCGCGCACCTGCCACCGGGCACGCAGTACAACACCCCCGGTGCGATCTGCCACGTACTGGACGTCGCCGACGCGCTGGGCTGGGACCGCTTCACCCTGCTCGGTCATTCGATGGGGGCCGGCATCGCCAGCCTCACTGCCGCAGCGGCTCCCGAACGCGTCGAGCGTTTGATCGCCATTGAGGCGCTGGGTGGGCTGCGCGGGCCGGAAGAAGAAACCGCCAGTCGTCTGCGCGAGCATGTGCAGGCTGCGCGCCGGTTGGGCGACAAGCGTCTGCGGGTGTTCGCGGATCTCGCCGCGCCGATCCGCGCCCGCATGATGGCCAACCAGCTCAGCGAGCCGTGCGCACGCCTGCTGGTGGAACGCGGGGTGATGCCGGTGGAAGGTGGCTACAGCTGGTGCAGCGACCCGCGGCTGATGTTGCCTACCGCATTGCGGATGAGCGAAGCGCAGATCGACAACCTGCTGGCCGCGATCGAATGTCCGACCCAGGTGGTGTACGCCAGTCCGGCGCAGTCCTATTACCCCGAGCCGCTTCGCAGCGAGCGGTTGCGGCTGCTGCGTGATGGGCGTTCGGCGGTGTTCCCGGGTACGCACCATCTGCACATGGAGCATCCCGGGACCGTGGCGGCGGTGATCACGGGTTTCCTGCAGGGCCAGTGACGCATCTGGTCCCGTAGGCCGGGTTTAAGGAGTCACTGTAAGTCGCAGGTGACCCGCAAGCATCAAAGCGAGACGCAGGTCGTGGTGCAGGCGAGGTCGTGTCTGTTTAGTGGCGGGTTCCGACAACCATGGTTGTCCTTTCCTGCGAGCGCCTCATGCCCGGTCCTTCCCCTTCTGTTACCTGCGCCGTGGCGGGCTCTGTGTCCGCCAGGGTGGGCCGCCCAGACCGCCCTGCAAGCTGCCCAGCCCGCGTTGTCAGCGGCGCACTTGACCAGATCAGCAACAGCGCCGACGCCGTCGTTCCACGTCCCACCACCCCGCTACTGGATGCGGCGTGGTCAGGTGTCATCACCGGCTGGCTGACCCATGCCGCCACCGCGATGCGCGATGCGCCTGGCCTACCGCGCGTGGGCGTGCCCACGCTCTATCTTTGGCGGGCCTACAAGGCGGCCGCCTGGCACGTGCTCCCGAGCACGCTGACCCTGCTGCTGGAGTCGGAACACCTGTGTCGGTTGTTCGGGTTGGATGCGCCATTGCCGGATACGGTGTGTGCGCCACTGTTGGACGCAGTGCGGGGCGAGATGGCGCGCGCCGCTGCCGCCGGCAGCCCATTGCAGCAGGATGGCGAAGCACTGATGCGCTTCCTCGAAGGCTGCATGCAGCAACCGGCCAGGGAAGTGCTGGCGAACCCCTTGCTGCGGCCGTTGTTCGACGCATTGCATGAGGTCGCATTGAGAAAGCCTGCGCTGACCCATGTGGGGAACGTCGCAGATCCTGCCGCAACGTCGGTAACCGAGGGTCGTCGCGTTGCGCATTGAACCCGTGGCCATCTGCACGGTGGTGGTGCCGCGCCCGGCGAGCGCACCGCCCCGACTCGAGGACGCATCGCTGGTCGAGGTCCGCAATGGGCCATCCCCGATGCGCTTACCTTTGCCCGACACGGAGGATCTTCGGATGCCGGCGTTAGGTGGCGATAGCGTACGCTTGCGGCGGGTCTCCGCGCCTGAAGCGGCCGTCATCGGCGAGCACCTGGTCTGTTACGGAGTGCACAACCCGCCCTCGCCGCAGGCCGTGCTGGCGGACCATGGCACCCATCTGAAGTCGGAATGGCTTCGGCTGCTCGATCACTGGACCTGCTGCGCTGCCAACAGCCTTCGCCAGGATGCTGTCGCCCTGCAGGCGCAGGGCGGCGAGGCTCCCGCCTCGTGGGCGGCTTACCTGGTGGCGGCGCGGTGTCTGTTACAGGGTGAACTGGGGCAGGTGCTGGATTCGCCGTGGTGTGGCAGCCTGCTGCGGCTGGATGCTCCGTTACCGCCTTCGCTCAGAAGCGCATTACTCCACGCACTCGATCTGCAGATCCACGCAGGCGGCGTGCTGGATGATGCCGGCCGGGCGCGCGCCAATGAGGTGCTTGAGGAGTTGTATCCCGCGCTGCAGGGGCCGGCATTGGAGGCGATGCGGCACACGCTGCTGGCCCATCTGTTTGCTTCCCTGCACAGGCAGGCGATTGCCGAGAACACTGCGGGCACGGAGTTCCGGGTCATACATCTTCATGTGTCACCGGCGGATCTGGTCGGTGATTGATTGCCTGGGCGCGTGGCGACGCGTTCATCGGTGCGGTGTATCAGCGCTACGGTGACGCGGGTCGCACGACAGTCGACCGCCGATGGTGTGTCCGCGTTCGGTGGGGCATGACCCGGATCGGAGAGAACGCGAGACGTCACGCGTTCGATGGCGCGGGTCCATGCGTTATAGCGATCACCCAGGTTATCGGCCGTCGTCTTGCGACCGACGCTACCAATCGCAAACATCCCAGCCAAACCAGCAACCGGTTATTCCGGCGTTCGCGCACAAAGAAAAACCCCGCTGCGTGAGCAGCGGGGTTTTGGGTGTAAACCCTGGCGATGACCTACTCTCGCATGGCTTGAGCCACACTACCATCGGCGCAGCTGCGTTTCACTTCCGAGTTCGGGATGGGATCGGGTGGTTCCACAGCGCTAATTTCACCAGGGAGACGGTTGGAGCAGCGCTATCAGCGCCTGTCTCGCATAGTTCTTGTGACGTAGCGTGCACTTGGATGCTCTTACGACGTTGTCGTAAAGCCAAGGCAACTTGAGGTTATATGGTCAAGCCACACGGATCATTAGTATCAGTTAGCTCAATGCATTGCTGCACTTACACACCTGACCTATCAACCACATAGTCTATATGGTTCCTTCAGGGGGCTTGTGCCCCGGGAGATCTCATCTTGAGGCGCGCTTCCCGCTTAGATGCTTTCAGCGGTTATCGCTTCCGAACATAGCTACCCGGCAATGCCACTGGCGTGACAACCGGAACACCAGAGGTTCGTCCACTCCGGTCCTCTCGTACTAGGAGCAGCCCCTCTCAAATCTCCAACGCCCATGGCAGATAGGGACCGAACTGTCTCACGACGTTCTGAACCCAGCTCGCGTACCACTTTAAATGGCGAACAGCCATACCCTTGGGACCGACTACAGCCCCAGGATGTGATGAGCCGACATCGAGGTGCCAAACACCGCCGTCGATATGAACTCTTGGGCGGTATCAGCCTGTTATCCCCGGAGTACCTTTTATCCGTTGAGCGATGGCCCTTCCATACAGAACCACCGGATCACTAAGTCCTAGTTTCCTACCTGCTTGATCCGTCGATCTTGCAGTCAAGCACGCTTATGCCTTTGCACACAGTGCGCGATGTCCGACCGCGCTGAGCGTACCTTCGAGCTCCTCCGTTACTCTTTAGGAGGAGACCGCCCCAGTCAAACTACCCACCATACACGGTCCCCGACCCAGATAATGGGCCCAGGTTAGAACGTCAAGCACGACAGGGTGGTATTTCAAGGATGGCTCCACTGCAGCTAGCGCCACAGTTTCATAGCCTCCCACCTATCCTACACAGACGAACTCAACGTTCAGTGTAAAGCTATAGTAAAGGTTCACGGGGTCTTTCCGTCTTGCCACGGGAACGCTGCATCTTCACAGCGATTTCAATTTCACTGAGTCTCGGGTGGAGACAGCGCCGCTGTCGTTACGCCATTCGTGCAGGTCGGAACTTACCCGACAAGGAATTTCGCTACCTTAGGACCGTTATAGTTACGGCCGCCGTTTACTGGGGCTTCGATCAAGAGCTTCGCCTTGCGGCTGACCCCATCAATTAACCTTCCAGCACCGGGCAGGCGTCACACCCTATACGTCCACTTTCGTGTTTGCAGAGTGCTGTGTTTTTGATAAACAGTCGCAGCGGCCTGGTTACTGCGGCCCTCTTCAGCTATAGCTCGCATGAGCCACCAAAAAGGGCGCACCTTCTCCCGAAGTTACGGTGCCATGTTGCCTAGTTCCTTCACCCGAGTTCTCTCAAGCGCCTGAGAATTCTCATCCTACCCACCTGTGTCGGTTTACGGTACGGTCTGCGTAAGCTGAAGCTTAGGAGCTTTTCCTGGAAGCGTGGTATCAGTGACTTCGTCTTAAAGACTCGTCTCGGTGCTCGGTCTTAAAGGATCCCGGATTTGCCAAAGATCCAAACCTACCGCCTTTCCCCGGGACAACCAACGCCCGGTACACCTAACCTTCTCCGTCCCTCCATCGCACTTACGCGAGGTGCAGGAATATTAACCTGCTTCCCATCGACTACGACTTTCGTCCTCGCCTTAGGGGCCGACTCACCCTGCGCCGATTAACGTTGCGCAAGGAAACCTTGGGCTTTCGGCGTGCGGGTTTTTCACCCGCATTATCGTTACTCATGTCAGCATTCGCACTTCCGATACCTCCAGCGGACTTCTCAATCCACCTTCGCAGGCTTACGGAACGCTCCTCTACCGCGCATAACAAAGTTATGCACCCCAAGCTTCGGTTCACTGCTTAGCCCCGTTAAATCTTCCCCGCAGACCGACTCGACCAGTGAGCTATTACGCTTTCTTTAAAGGGTGGCTGCTTCTAAGCCAACCTCCTGGCTGTCTGTGCCTTTCCACATGGTTTTCCACTTAGCAGTGAATTTGGGACCTTAGCTGTGGGTCTGGGTTGTTTCCCTTTTCACGACGGACGTTAGCACCCGCCGTGTGTCTCCCATACAGTCCGTCTTGGTATTCGGAGTTTGCAATGGTTTGGTAAGTCGCGATGACCCCCTAGCCATAACAGTGCTCTACCCCCAAGAGGATACATATGAGGCGCTACCTAAATAGCTTTCGAGGAGAACCAGCTATCTCCGGGTTCGATTAGCTTTTCACTCCTAATCACACCTCATCCCCTACCTTTGCAACGGGAGTGGGTTCGGGCCTCCAGTGCGTGTTACCGCACCTTCACCCTGGGCATGACTAGATCACCCGGTTTCGGGTCTACTGCCCGCGACTATGCGCCCTTATCAGACTCGGTTTCCCTTCGCCTCCCCTATACGGTTAAGCTTGCCACGAACAGTAAGTCGCTGACCCATTATACAAAAGGTACGCAGTCACTCTTTCGAGCTCCTACTGCTTGTACGCACACGGTTTCAGGATCTATTTCACTCCCCTCTCCGGGGTTCTTTTCGCCTTTCCCTCACGGTACTGGTTCACTAT
>NZ_CP115541.1:1885000-2097500 GCF_031834595.1 Stenotrophomonas oahuensis
GGCGCGACGCAGAGGTGTTCGATCGCTCCATCGACCTGCTGGTCAGCCGCCTGCGCCAGCGGCTGGGCGATGGCGCGCGTGAGCAGACCTACATCAAGACGGTACGCAGCGAAGGCTATGTGTTCAGCCAGCCGGTGGTGCTGATCGGCGAGGGCGCATGAGCGCGCCGGCCCGACGCTGGCATCTGCTGCCGCGCACGCTGTGGATGCGGCTGCTGCTGATTCTGGGCATCGGGCTGCTGTTGGCGCATGCGCTGTCATTCGCGCTGCTGTTCCAGGAGCGCATGGATGCCACGCGCAGCATGATGCTGCGCAACCTGTACGAGGACGTGCCGGTGAGCGTGGCACTGCTGGAACGCCTGCCCGCGGCCGAACGCGCCGCATGGATTCCCCGTCTGGAACGACGCACCTACCGCTATCTGCTGCGCCCAGCGCAGCCGGGAACCGCGTTGGATAGTGCGCGCGCGCGTCAGGTGACTGCCTTGATTCACGATGCGCTTGGGCGCGAGTACGCGCTGTGGCCCCGCGCGGTGTCACGGGTACCCGAACGTTATGAGGTGGAGCTGAGTCTGCGTGATGGCAGCCCGCTCACCATCGAAGTCACGCCCTCGTTGATGCCTGTCGCCACCTGGCTGCCGTGGGTGCTGGTAGTGCAGGTGCTGTTGTTGCTGATCTGCGTGGCGGCGGCGGTGCGACTGGCAACACGGCCGCTTGCCCGCCTGGCCTCGGCGGCCGGGCAGATGGACCCGGCCGGCCGAGGCGCAGCGCTGCCGGAGCGCGGTCCGACCGAAGTCATGCAGGCGGCACGGGCGTTGAATGCCCTGCAGACGCGTGTCGCCGCACATGTGTCTGAGCGCACCCAGCTGCTGGCGGCCATCTCGCATGATCTGCAGACGCCCTTGACCCGCATGCGCCTGCGCGTGGAGGCGATGGAGGAAGGCGATACGCAGGACAAGCTGATGCGCGATATCGACCAGGTCAGCCAACTGGTCTGCGACGGGCTGAACTATGCGCGCGGAGCCCGCATTGCGTTGGACGCGCCGGTGCGCCTGGATCTGCGTGCGTTCGTTGAAAGCGTGGTGGATGACTATCAGGATGCCGGACGTGACGTTCGTCTGCAGGCGTCAGAGAGCGCGTTGCGTGACACCCATCCGCTGGTGCTGCGGCGGGTGCTGCAGAATCTGATCGACAACGCGCTTACCTATGCCGGTGCGGTGGAGACCCGGCTGCGGGTGGAGGGTGGAGTCGTGCACGTAGATGTGCTTGATCGGGGTCCGGGTATCCCTGAAAACCAGCTTGAACAGGTGCTGCAGCCGTTCACCCGGTTGGAACCTTCGCGTAGTCGCGATACAGGCGGAACTGGGCTGGGGCTGGCGATTGCCCAGCAGCTGGCGCAGGCGCTGGGTGGGCGGCTTCGATTGTCCAATCGCGAAGGCGGCGGCCTGCAGGCCACGCTGACGCTGCACTGACACTGACACCGCGGTAGTGCGCGACAACCACCGAAGGTGCTCAAATGATCCGCAGCGTAATCGCCTTCAACACCGCCCGCGTGCGATCCCGCGTGCCCAACTTGTCCAGAATGGTGGACACATAGTTCTTTACCGTGCCCTCAGCCAGAAACAGGCTACGGGCGATCTCCTTGTTGGAATACCCCCCAGCCAGCAGCCGCAGGATCGCCACTTCCTTCTCGCCGAACGTATCACTCGGCGGTGCCTCGTCGTGAAAGCGATAGCGCGCCCGCACCGGATCAGTACTCACCGGCAGCAACAGGGTCTCCCCACCGGCCACCTTCAGAATCGCCTCGTGCAGATCCTCCGGCGCGGCGTCCTTGAGCATGAACCCCTGCGCACCGGCCTCGCTCGCCTGCAGCAGCAGCTCGCTCTCATCAAAGGTGGTCAGCAGCAGCAACGGCGTGCTGTCGCCGCGTGCGCGTAACTGCCGTGTCGCGGCAATGCCATCCACGCCCGGCATACGCACATCGCTCAGCACCACATCCACCTTCTGCTCAACCAGTCCATCCAGCAGGCCCTGCCCGTCATCCGCCTCCAGCACCACCTCGATGCCCAGTCCCTGCAGCAAAGCACGCAATCCAGCGCGTACCAGGGCCTGGTCGTCGGCCAGCGCCACGCGCAAGGCAGGCACCGTGCTCATGCCGGCAACCGCGCGGTGAGGTGCATGCCACCGGAGTCGGTGCGTGCCAGTTCCAGCTGGCCGTGTACGGCAGCCAGGCGCTCGCGCATGCCGGTGATGCCATTGCCCTCGCGGATGCGTTCGGCGCGTTGGCCGTCGTCGCGGATGTCGATACGCACGCAGTGTTCTTCATTGTCGATGTTCAACCACACGGTATCCGCATCGCCATGGCGGGCGGCATTGGTCAGGGCCTCCTGCACCAGCCGCAGCACGGCGTCGGCGACCAACGGGTTGGCAATGCGCACCTGCTCGCCAATATGCACGCGTAGATCCGGGCGCGGGAACGGGGTGGCCAGTGCCTGCAACGCGGTGGCCAGGTCCAGCCCGCGCTCGTCGCGCATGCTCTGCACCACTTGGCGGATGTCGCCGAGCAGTTCCGCCGACAGCTGCTCCACCAGCTGCACGCGCTCGCGCGTTGCCGGCGTGGCATCACTGGCCAGGGCGCGCAGGTTCAGGCGCATGGCAGTGAGCTTGTGCCCGGCCACGTCGTGCAGCTCGCGGGCCAGCCGCAGGCGCTCGGCGTCGCGCGCGCTGTCGGCGAGCAGGGCGCGCGTGGCCAGCAGGTCGGCGTTGACCCGCGCCAGCGCCTCACGGGCCAGTTCAGAACTGCGGGCGTAATGCGCGGTAAGCGCCGCGAAGGCCTGGAAGCCGGCGTAGATGGTGGTGACCAGGAAGGGATGATTGGCCCCGCCGGTACGCAAGGCGAGATAAAGGCACACGTTGACCGCCAGCGCCGACAGCAGCACGGTGCGCGCCGGCCAATGCTCGGCGAGGTGGGCTATCAGCACCACCAGCAGCACCGGCAGGGTTCCGACCCGCGGCTCCAGCCACACCAGCGCCAGCGCGGTCAGCGCCAGCAGCACATCACTGACCAGCCGCCAGCGCGAGCGGACAGGCAGATGGTCGTAGATCACGAACAGCACCATGAACACGCCCAGCGCGGCCCAGCGCAGGGTCTGCTCGCCCTGTGTGGCCACACCCAGCGAAAGCCCGACGGCCACGATGGTCAGCAGGCCGGCAAGGCTGAGGGGACTGATCAGGTCGCGCAGGAAGGAGGACATGGCCGCATGCTGCCCGCCCGTCGCCCGGTTCGGCAATGGGGTCCGGGTAGAAAGTGACTTCTGGCACTGCGGATCGATGACCACTGGGCATGGGTTGGGCCAGCCCTGCCGCGCAGACTGGCTCCACACACCCAACCGGAGTCCGCACCATGGTCCGCACCCTGTTCAACCTGCTCCCCTACGCCTGCCTGCTGGTGGCGACCTCGGCCTCCGCCGGCGACCTGCAGGTGGATCTGCAGGACGTGTTCACCCACACCGGCACCCTGCATGTGGCGGTGGTGGATGGCCCGGCCGGCTGGAACAACCAGGCCAAGCCGGTGCAGGCGCAGTCGCTCAAGGCCGAGGCGGACAAGGTGCACCTGGTGTTCAAGAACCTGCCTGCGGGCGACTACGCGGTGCTGGTCACCCACGACCAGAACGACAACGGCAAGCTGGATACCAACATGCTGGGCATTCCGGTAGAAGGCTATGGCTTCAGCAACAACCCGCAGCTGATGCGCAAACCGACCTTCGAAGAGGCGCGGGTGCACGTACCGGCGGAAGGTTCCACCATCTCCGTCATCCTGCGCTGAGGCTCGCATCATGGACCGTCGCCGCTTCCTGCAGTCGTTGCTGTCTGTTGCCACCACCGCCGCCATCGGCGGCGTGGCCCTGCGCGCCGCGCCGGCACTGGCCGGTGATGCCGCCGCCTTCGCCGCTGCCCGTGACCAGCATCCCTGGCTGACCGGCTGGCGCAGTGTGACCAGCGAAAGCCTGGGTCCGGCGACGGTGGACCTGCAGGGCCGCCTGCCAGCGGGGTTCGCCGGCACGCTGTACCGGAACGGCCCGGCCTGGAAGGAGCGCAACGGCTTCCGTTACGACCACTGGTTCGACGGCGACGGCATGGTGCACGGCTGGCAGTTCAACGGTAACGGCACGCTCACGCATCGCGGCGAGATGGTGCAGACACCCAAGTTCACCCGTGAGCAGAAGGCCGGGCGCTTCCTGTACCCGGCGGCGGGCACCGACGTGCCGAACCGCCAGGCGGTGCGCAACAACGACGACGCCAACGCGGCCAACACCTCGGTGATGGTGGTCAATGGCCGGTTGTTCGCATTGTGCGAAGCGGGATCGGCGTTCGAGATGGACCCGCAGGAGCTGACCACGATGGGCGCTACGACGTGGCGGCCAGACCTGGCTTCGATCCCGTTCTCGGCGCACCCGCTGGTGGACCGCGACGGCAGCGTGTGGAACTTCGGCAGCATTTCGCTGCTGGGTGGCACCGGGCTGCTGGTGTGGCACATCGGCGCGGACGGGCAGCTGCGCTCGGCCAGCGTGGTCGATACGCCCTTCCTGGGTTACATGCACGCCTTTGCGATGACGGATTCGCACCTGGTGTTCATGCTGATGCCGTTTGATCGCAAGGAAGGTGGTGGCGCGTTCTTCGAACGCATGCAGTTCGCCCCGCAGCGACCCTGCCGCATCGCAGTGGTACCAAAGAAGGCACCTGACACCGCGCGCTGGTTCGAAGCAGCTTTCACTGCGGCCTATCACTTCGGCGATGCGTATGAGAAGAACGGCCGGATTGTGATGCGCACGGTGCGGCATGACGACATAGAAGAAGCCCGTTCACCGATGAAGGCGGCGATGGAGGGCGACGCCGCGCATGCCGCCAATTCCGATGCCAGTCTGCTGGAGCTGCATCTAGACCTGCGGAGCGGTACCGCGCGCTGGGAAGAGACGGGAATCCGCGGTATTGAATTCCCGATGTTCGACAGCCGCACCGCGGGTGATAAAGGCGCACGCCTGTATACGCCGGTGATCCTGGGCGACCACAGTGCGCCGTACTTCAATGGGGTTGCGGGGTTTGATGTGGATCGCGGCCGTCGCCAGGTGTGGCGTTACGGGACCGATATCCTGGCCGAGGAGCATGTGTTCGTGCCGCGCCCGGGCAGCCGCAAGGCCGACGATGGCTGGCTGGTGGGTACGCTGCTGGACTCGGCCAATCAGCGCAGCGGTATCGCGGTGCTGGATGCGCGGCGGATTGATGAGGGCCCGCTGGCGCAGGCCTGGCTGCCGTATGCGGTGCCGTTGGGGTTCCATGGCACGTTTGCTGCCAAGGGATGATTGGGGTTGCCGGCCAGCGGCCGGCACTACCGGTGCGACCTGCGCTGATGGTGCGTTGGGAATGCCGGCCAACGGCCGGCACTGCCGATGCGTGGGGAGAGGTAGGGTCGGACGATAGTCGACCGCCGATGGCAAGAATCACTGCTTTAGCGAGTGACCTTTGACGAAGCCGCGCGTTTCTTCGTTGAAGTTCATGCGTTCGTCGCGCCGATCACCTTTATCGGCAGCCGTCTGTCGATCGACTCTACCCCATCCCGCACAGGCACGCGGCAGCGGAACCGGCATGGCGGCACAACACCCGTGCCGCCACCCCTTGGCACCGGCAATCAGAACCGCACCGTCGCCCCGACAAAGAACGTACGCGCACCACCGTCGTAGTTGTTGCCCTCATCGATGGTCGAGACATCCCCAAGGTTCAGCACACCCGCACGCAGGGTGAGATTCTCGTTCACGTCAAACCCGGTCACCAGGTCTACCGTGGTGTACGCCTTGGCAAACGTGGCGCCGGTTGCCGACACCAGCTGCTTGCCGATGTGCTGGGCACTGAGGTTCAACGACCACGCATCCGTCACCTGCCAGTCCAGCGAGGTGTTGGCAGTCAGCTCCGGCACCACCAGCAGCGTGGCCCCGGTGGTGCGGTTCTTCGATTCCAGCATGCGGGTCGCATTGGTGGTCCAGCTCAGGCGCTCATGCAGCGGCACGGTAACGCTGGCTTCCACGCCACGGGTGCGAGCCTTCTGGATGTTCTGCGCCACCGTCCACCAGTAACCGTTGACCAAGCTGGTGGTCTGGCCGGGAATCTGCGCCAGCGGTACCTGCTCGATCTTGTCGTCGAAGTGGGTCAGGAAGTAGGTGGCCGAGGCAGACCAACCGTTCTTGTCGAAGCCCACGCCCAGCTCGTAGTTGGTGCTGGTTTCCGGTTCCAGATTCGGATTGCCGGCCATGTAGCAGCCGCGGGTGCCATCGGCGTTCACCGAGGTACTGCTCCAGCCTTCCACGGTAAGCGCGCGGCAGCCGTTGCCACCGGACTGGGTGGCCGCGCCGGCGGTGCCTTGCTTGAGGTTCGGCGCGCGGAAACCCTCGGAGATGCCGCCACGGATCGTCCACGCATCGCTCGGGTGCCACACGCCGTAGATGCGCGGGCTGAGGTTGTCGTCGTAGTTTTCGGTATTGTCCCAGCGCAGGCCCACGGTGAGAATGAAGCGCTCATGCAGGGTGATGTGGTCTTCAGCGAACAGCGCCCAGGAATCGGCCTCGCTGGTCGGGCTGATGCGGCCGCTGCCGGTCCACGTCACCGGCACGGTGCCGATGGTGTCGCTGTTTTCCAGCTCCTCGCGCTTCCACTGACCGCCCACGTTCAGGCTGTGCTCGAAGCCCCAATGGAAACCGCTGGTGAAGGCGGTATCGAACACGGTCTCCTTGGAGTGGTTGCCCACCTCACTGCCCTTGTCCTCGTAGTCGTTCTGCACCAGCGTGGTCTTGGAGGTTGTGGCGTCGCCGTACTTGCCGTCATGGGTCAGCACGTAGCCGGTCTGCACCAGCTTGGACAGGCCCCAGCTGTTGACCGCACCGGCACCACTGTTGCGCTGCACGCCGCGTGACGCTTCCACGCCGACCATGTGGTCATCATTGATGCGCCAGTTGAAGAGCACGTTGGCATTCTCGGCCTTGTTGCCGGGGGTCTGGCGCGCGCCACGGTCGGACTCGCGGTCGGTCACGTTGGCACCCACGCGCAGGCCGAGGTTTTCGGTCAGCGGGCCGCTGAACAGCGCGCCCATCTGGGTGGTGTTGCCGCGGTCATCGGCATCGGGCTTGCTGTAGTTGAAGGTGACCGAGCCGCCCCATTCGGTGGCGATCTTGCGGGTGATGATGTTGATCACGCCGCCCATGGCGTCGCTGCCGTACAGCGAGGACATCGGACCGCGCACCACTTCAATGCGCTCGATCATGTCCGGCGACAACCAGTTCAGATCCTGCGGACCCAGGTCGTCGCGATAGTTCACGCCGGCCGAGCTGCCCTGGCGGCGGCCGTCGATCAGGATCAGGGTGTACTGCTCGGGCAGGCCACGCAGGCGGATCTTCGACTGCGCACCGGACAGCGCGTAGCCACCGGTCACGCCGGGTACCGTGCTGAGTAATTGGCCGATGCTGCTGACCGGCTTTCGCTCGATCTCTTCGCGGGTGATCACGCTGATGCTGGCCGGGGCATCCTTGATCCACTGCTGTGCACCGGTGGCGGTGACCACCACGGTATCCATCTGCTGGGCGCTACCACTTGAAGCGGCATCCGGGGCGGCATGGGCCTGGCTGGAAAGCGCCAGGGTGACAGCAACAGCAAGGGTGAGGCGGGGTAACGACATCGAGCAGTCCTCCTGTGAGGGCAGGGTCCGCTGGCGATGGCTGGGACATCCTTGTGGGGTGGTGAGAAAACTTAACAATCGTATCACGAATCATTCTCATCTGATACAAATCGACATACCAACCCCCACTGCGCAGTTGCGAAGATTGGAATGTTATAATGTCACTTTGACCGGATAGGCTGTCCGGTCACCCTCGTGCCAGGTCTGCTCCCACCCATGAAGTCCCACGTTCTTGTGGCCGCCGTCGCGGCCGTGTTGTGCGCGCCTGACGCGCGCGCCCAGTCCAATGATGCTGCCCTGACGCTGGGCAAGGTGGATGTGCATCAGCACACCGAAGGCCAGCTCACCGCCCATAAGGTGCTGACCTCGGTGGACGTGCTGGGAGCCGATCAGATCGAAGACAGTAACGTGGCGCACAGCTGGGAACTGCTGGGCAAGATGCCGGGCATCCAGCTCACCGAAACACGGCAGGGTGCCGAGTCGGGCAAGATCAGTTTCCGCGCGTTCAATGGCGAGGGATATCTCAACGCCATCAAGACCCTGATCGACGGCGTGCCGAGCAACGTCAACAGTGGCAACCAGCGCTTCATCGACATGCTGTTCCCGCTGGAAATCAGCTACATCGAAGTCGTACGCGGCACCAACGACCCGCGCTACGGCCTGCACAACATCGGTGGCAACGTGAACTTCGGTACACGCCAAGGCGGCCAGTACACCGACGCGCGGCTGGGCTACGGCAGCTACAACACGCGCGATGCGCAGCTGGCGGTCGGTCGTGAAGCCAGCGGCTTCGCGCAGAACTACTTCGTTGGCTGGCAGGCCTCCGACGGCTACCGCGACCACGACACCTCGAAGAAGTACAGCATCGGCGGCAAGTGGTTCTACGGCAATCTGGACGACGACGGTCTGCGAGTCGGGTTGACTGCACGTGCCTATCATCACGAGGCGGACGAACCCGGGTTCATCACCGCGGACGAACTGCACGATGATCGCCGCGGATCGGCATTGCGCAACGCCAACGACCGCGACGACCGCGACATGCGCCAGATTGCGGCGCACGTGGACCTGAAGCTCGCAGGCAACGTGTTCTTCGGCACCATGCTCTATTACAACCGCTACGAAGACGACCGCTACGTCACCTTCAGTGACCTGCCCACCGGCAACCTGCCACGCCAGCGCCGCTACTGGGACGAGAAGCAGGTGGGTCTGCTCAGCACGCTGACCTGGCAGACCAGCGATCAGCTTACGCTGGAGGGTGGGGTGAACTACGAACACCAGAACAATGGCTACGTGCGCGAGCGTTACAGCTACAGCATGCCGACCGACTTCAGCGTGGCCCCTGCGCGCGTGCAGAACGACGACCGTCACAGCTTCGACAACTGGGGCGCGTACGTGCAGGCGATCTACCAGCCGATCGAGGCCTTGAAGATCGTTCCGGCGTACCGTGTCGACCGCTTCGATGGCACCACCCGCCTGCCGGGTGGCGTGACCGCGCCATTGCAGGACGTCGGTACCATCGAACAGCCGAAGCTGAGCGTGGTGTACGCGTTCACCCCGAACACCAACGTGTATGCCAACTGGGGCCGTACCTTCCAGGTACTGACCGGTTCCACGCCGCCGGCCTACATGACCCCGGGGCAGGTGGCCATTGCGCCGTCCACCAATACCGGCATGGAGCTGGGCATGAAGTTCCGTCCCTTCCCCGGCAGCCAGGCGCGCGTTGCGGTGTGGCAGCAGGATGCAGAGAACGAAACCTCGAACATGCCGGCTACTGGTACCACGGTGACGTTGGGCAAGACCCGTCGTCGTGGTGTGGATGCGCAGATCAGCGCGCAGTTCGGCGAAAAGTGGACGGCGTGGGCGTCACACGCGTATCAGGAAGCGAAGATCGTGCGCGATGATCGTGCCGCCGGCATTTCGCTGAAGGGCAACGAAGTCGCGGCGGTACCACGACACATCAGCAACATCGGGCTGGACTTCCAGGCGACAGAAGCGCTGCAGCTGGGCCTGCAGGGGCGCGCGCAAAGTGATTACTACCTGGAAGAACGTAACGTGGCCGGCAAGTATGGCGACTTCGCGGTGCTGGATGTGAGTGCCCGTTACCAGTTCAGTCCGCGTTGGAGCGTGGATCTGCAGGTGAAGAACGTGACCGGTCGCGAGTATGTGTACGCGTGGTATGACAGCTTCTTCCAGACCGCAGCGCAGCCGATGTTCTCGCCATCGGCTGGGCGTACGGTGTATGTCGGGTTCAATATGAAGTTGTGACGAGCACCGGTAGCGCTGGCCAACGGCCGGCGCTACCGAACAGTGCACGTCGGCGGGAATGCATCGCGGTGAACGCCATCGACGGAAACGATGGCGTCCAACCGCACAATCCGGCCGTCATCCAGCCGCATCGTCTCCACGCCGTCATGCGCGGTGATATCGACAATGCGGGCGTGCAGCGCGTGCTCGCTGGCATCTGCCTCAATCACCATCGGCACCGAACGCCGCTGCACCGCAACGGTTTCCAGTACATCGTGAAACTCGCAGTTGATCGGAACATAAGGCCGGGACATGGCGAACTCCTGAGCAGAACAATCAGCGCAGCTTCACGCCGGGAAAGTCGACCGGCACCGCAAACGCGACGTTGACGTAGTTGGTGAACAGGTTCAAGGCCACATGGGCGAGGATCTCGACGATCTCTTCGTCATTGAAGCCGACGCTGCGCAGCCGGGCCACGTCGCCGTCTTCGATCTGGCCACGCCCTTCCACCACACGCAGGGCGAAGTGCAGGGCAGCAGCGGTCTTCGGGTCGTCGGACTGACCGCCCTGCGCCGCGCTCATTTCCTGGCTGCTGGCACCGGCTTTGCGGCCCAGTGCGGTGTGTGCGGCCAGGCAGTATTCGCAGGCATTGCGGTTGGCGATGGCCACGGCGATCTTCTCGCCCAATGCGGCCGGGATGACGCCGCCGCCCAGGGCTCCGAACGAACCCCACATGCTCTTCAGCGCAGCCGGGGAGTTGGCCACGGCACGGAACATGTTGGGGGTGGCCCCGAACGCGCCGTGGATCTGGCCAAGCAGGGTCTGGGTGTCGCCGGTGGCGGCAGCGGGGGTAACAAGCGGGATACGGGACATGATCTGGATTCCTGTTGAGGACCGGTCCGAAGTGGCCGGTTGAGGGTCATACTAGGCACCCGAGCAGGACGTTTGGTGTCTATATGTCGCTGATTGATGTCAATTCGTCCGAGGTGGGTGTGCCGGCGATCGACCGCCTGACGCCCGTGCTGGAGCGCTTCCGGGTCCAGGCCAGCCTGTTCCACGCCGGTCCCTTATGTGGATTGAGCACCTTCGATGCGCAACCGGGCCGCGGCTTCCTGCACGTGCTGCGCCGGGGCGAGATGGAACTTCTGCTGCGCCAGGGGGCAAGGACAGAGCGCACGCCGCTGTGCGAACCCACCCTGCTGCTGTTCCCGCGCGCGGTGCACCATGAGTTCATCAATCCACCGGTGGACGGTTCGGACTTCACCTGCGCCACCCTGGATTTCGATGGTGGCAACCGCAATCCCATCGTGCAGGCGCTGCCCGATGCGGTAGTGCTGCCGTTGAAGGAGATCGACGGTCTGGGCGGCGCGCTGGACCTCCTGTTCGCCGAGGCCGACCAGACCCGCTGCGGCTCGCGCCTGCTTGCCAACCGGCTGTTCGAGGTGGTGTTGATCCAGGTGCTGCGCTGGATCATCGATCATCCCGAGCGTGCGCAGGTAACACCCGGGATGATGCGTGGGCTTTCAGAACCGCGTCTGGCCAAGGCGTTGATGGCGGTGCATGCTGCCCCGGAAGCCGATTGGACGCTGGAGCGCATGGCGGAACACGCTGGCATGTCGCGCAGCGCCTTTGCGGCTGCGTTCAAGAGTGCGACCGGCGCTACGCCGGCCGCCTATGCGTTGGACTGGAAGCTCAACGTGGCCACGTCGTTGCTGCGTGCGGGGCGGCCGGTGAAGCAGGTGGCGCTGGAGCTGGGGTTTGCCGATGCGCCAACATTTTCGAGGGCGTTTCGCCGGCGCAACGGCAGCTCGCCACGTGAGTGGTTGAGCCAGCGACACGCGTGACGTCGGGGTCATGCGTTCGTCGCACCGATCACCGTCATCGGCCGTCGTCTGTCGACCGACGCTACCACGGCTGCCTCGTGCGACTCAGGCCGGGTAGGGTCGGCCGACAGGCGACCGCACGTATCGTCCGTCGCTGCTGTAACGCATGGCCCTTGAACGAAGAAGCGCTTCCGCGTCCCACCTCACCGATCCAGAAACGCCACCAGCGCCGGAATGGTCTGCTCAGGTGCCTCCTCCATCAACCAGTGACCCGAGCCCTTCACGATCACGCCCTGCACATCGGTGTCCACCAGCTTGGCCTGGTCGATCAGGAACTGCCCGCCCGCCTTCTCGCCGGACAAAACGAGCATCGGCATATGCAGCGGCGTCTGCGCAAAGCCCGCAAAGTCCTTCGCATCCTGCTCGAACGCCTTGAAGTACTCAAAGCCCGCACGCATGCCACCCGGCCGCGCATATTCCTTCGCATAGAACCGGCGGTCGGCTTCCGGAATCGAATGTGTGCGGTCTGCCGCGAAATCATTCCAGAAGTGCTCGAAATACGTGCGCTCGCGCCCGTCCACCAGCTTCAACGGAGTTTCGCCGTAGAAGTGGAAATGCCACAGGTCGCGCAGCAGCCACACGTGGGTCCAGTCGCCGACGCCAGGCAGGAACGCATCCATCAGCACGATGCTGTCCACTTCGTCCGGGTACTGCGCCGCGTAGGCATAGGCCACCATCAGGCCGATGTCATGGCCGACGATGCGCACCTTCGGGTAACCCAGCTTCTGCACCAGGGCATGGATGTCCTGTGCGAGCGTCTTCTTGTCGTAACCGCCGTCCGGCTTGGACGACTGGCCCGCGCCGCGAAGATCCGGCGCGATCACCACATGAGTGCCGGCGAGCTTGGGCATCAGCGGTCGCCACATGTGGCTGGTTTCGGCGTAGCCGTGCAGCAGCACCACCGGCAAGGCATCGCCTGCGCCGGCCTGCAGATAATGCAGGGTGACGCCATTGACGTCGGCGCTATGGTCCTGGATCTGAGTGTTGCCGGCTGCCTGCGCAGTGGCGTGCAGCGCAGCCAGCATCACCACCACCGCCGCGGAACGACGGAACAGTCGAACAAAGGTATTCATGGCAGTCTCCTGAAGTGAGGGGTTACAGCTGGCTCATGCCACCGTCGGCAATGATCTCGGTGCCGACGATGTAGGCCGATTCGGGCGAGGACAGGTGCAGCACGGTGGCGGCGATCTCTTCCGGGGTGCCAAAGCGGCCCAGCGGAATCTGGCTCTGGATCTGCGCGGCGGTGGCTTCCAGCTGCGCTGCGTCCAGCCCGAGCTTGTTGTAGATCGGTGTGGCCACCGGACCCGGGCTGAGCACGTTGACCCGTACGCCACGCGGCAGCAGCTCCGCCGACAGCGTCTTGGCCAGAGAGATCACGGCCGCCTTGCTGGCGGCATACACCGAGGTGTTGGGCATGCCGATACGGGCGTTGATCGAGCCGTTGATGACCACGGATGCGCCGTGGTTGAGCAACGGCAGCAGCGCCTGCAGTTGGAAGTACGGCCCCTTGATGTTGGTGTTGAAGATCTGGTCCCACAGGGCCTCGTCCACGTCCGCAAACGGGGCGAACTTTGCCGCACCGGCGTTGAGGAACACGGCATCCAGACGGACGCCCTCAGTACTGAGGCTGGCAGCCAGCGCCTGCGCCGCCGTGGTCGAGCCGGCATCGTTGACGACCGCCAGCGCGGTCGAACCGAGGGTGGCGCGCGCCTGCTCCAGGCTGGCGGCGTCGCGGCCGGTGATGACCACCCGGGCCCCTTCCGCCGCAAACGCCTGGGCGGTCGCCAGGCCGATGCCGCTGCTGCCGCCGGTGATCAGGACGGTCTTCTGGTTGAAACGGTTCATGGTGTTCTCCTGCAGACACAGCCGATTGCTGTGAGGCAATAGTGGCGAGGGCTGCGGGCGTTTCCGTGCCACAATCCCGGCGCACTCGTTCGAAAGGATCGAACATGTTGTCCATCGAAGAACTGGCCCTGCTGGAGGCCATACGGGAGACCGGCAGCCTGTCGCGGGCAGCGGCCCGGCTGGGCAAGGCACCGTCCACGGTGTCGCATGCCGCCCGACAGCTGGAAGCGCGCTTCGACGCGCTGCTGTTCGACCGTCGCCGCTACCGCCTGCAGCTCACCCCGGCCGGCCATCTGCTGGCCCAGGAAGCGTCGCGGGTGATGCTGGACGTTGACCGCCTCACCCGCCGGGTAAAGCAGGTCGCCGGTGGCTGGGAAGACCGGCTGTGGATTGTCACCGACGAGATCCTGGAATTCGAAACCCTGTTGCCGGTGATTCGTGCGTTCGATGCGCTCGACTCCGGGGTCACCCTGCGCATCACCCATGAGGTGCTGACCGGCACCTGGGATGCACTGCGTGACGGGCGAGCGGATCTGGTGGTGGGGGCTACCAATGAGCCGCCGGTCATTCCCGGCCTGCGCTGGTTCGAACTGGGGGTGATGGACTGGGTCTTTGCCGTCGCCCCGCACCATCCGCTGGGCAAGGCGACCGAACCGCTGGAGCCGTCGCAGCTGCTGCAGCATCGTGCAGTGGTGGTGGCCGATACCTCGCGGCGGGTCGAGGTGCGCGGCTACGGCGTACAGGGCGGGCAGCCCACCTTGGCCGTACCCAGCATGCACGCCAAGATCCATGCCCAGCGCGAGGGACTGGGTGTGGGTTGGCTGCCGCGCCAGCGCGTGGCCGGGCTGCTGGAGCGGGGCGCTCTGGTTGAAAAGACCATGGCCAATCCGCGCGAACCCAACCTGCTGTATGTGGCGTGGCGCGGCGACCATCAGGGCCGCGCGCTGGACTGGTGGCTGGCGCAGCTCAGGCAGGAACGCCTGGCTGCGCGCCTGGTGCAGGGCATCGCCGTCACTTGAGGTTTTCCTCAGGCGACGCCCGCGGCGTCCTGCGTGGGCAAATGCCGTTCGATCCACTGTTTGAAGTCGGCCACCACCTGCTCACGGCCGTCGTCATTGAGCAGGTCATGGGCATGGCCTTTGTAGAGTTTCAGTGTCTTGTCCTGCGAACCGGCGTTATCGAAGAAGATCTGGCTGCCCGCCGGCACGGTCACCTTGTCGGCGTCGCCATGCACGATAAGCACCGGCAGACGCAGGCTGGAGAACCCACGTTCCAGCCGGTCATTGCCGGCCAGCATCTGCGCCACGGTCAGCGCCGTCTGTTTTTCATTGGCGATCAAGGGATCGGCATTGAGCGCCCTGACCACATCGGGAAGCCGTGAGAACTCCTTGTTCGGCAGCTTCAGCACCGGCAAGGTGGGGAAGGGCCCACTGAACCAGCGCACCAGTGTCAGCACTGCCGACGGAGCCGGTACACGGAAGGCGAAGCTCTCGCAGATCAACCCGGCCAACTCGTCCTGGTGTTCCAGGGTGTAGCCGGTGGCGATCACCCCGCCGGCACTGTGCCCGAGCAGGAATACCGGCAGGCCCGGCTCGCGTGCGCGGGCCAGGCGCAGCAGGCTGTCCACGTCGGCCAGGTAATCGTCGAAATGCCGGACATGGAAGCGCGGTCCGCTGGACTTGCCGCGTCCGCGCAGGTCCACCGCGTACACCGCCAGCCCCATCGCGGTGAACTGTTCGGCGGCCCACAGGTAGTGGCCGCTGTGCGAGTTGAAGCCCGGCACGATGGCCAGCACCGCGCGGGGGATTCCGGCAGGTCGCCAACTGCGGATGAATAGTTCGCCCTCGCCGCCGGCGATGATCTCCTCACTGCGCGACGGACCGGGGCGGCCGGGACCGGAAGCAACGGCATGCAGGGTGCTGTTCATGGCAGATCCTCACGACGGGGAGGGACGCCCATGCCGCCGCCAACGGGTGGCAGGCGACAGGGACGGCGATCAGGGGGGAGCGGCCGGCATCCGGGGATGCCGTATAGGAGCCCAACGCACAAGCCAGGAAGCAACGGCCACGCAACTGCGGGCGTAGGATGGTGTCGTACAGGTGGACCCTGACCGGGTCCGGAGGAGCTCCCCATGCTCGACGCCCTGCCCGTGCTCGATGCCATTCTGCAGCGCCACGCTGCCGAACTGGGCAAGGACCACCTGCCGTATCGCAATCACGCTTACCGGGTAGCCAATTTCCACTGGTGCCTGTTACCCGGAAGTGACGAGGACCGGTACGTGCTGTCGGTGGCCGCTGCCTTCCACGACTTGGGTATCTGGACCGACGGCACCTTCGATTACCTGGGACCGTCGGAGGCCCACGCGCGTGCCTATCTGCAGGCCGAGGGGTGCGGGGATCTGGTGCCCTTGGTGCTGGCGATGATTGACCATCATCACCAAGTATCGGCGATGAAACGGACGGCGGATCCGCGCGTTGAAGCGTTCCGGAAAGCGGACTGGATCGATGTCACGTTGGGGCTGCGCCGGTTCGGTGTGCGGTTGGACGACTTCAAGCGCATTCTGGCACGCTTCCCGCGTTTGGGATTTCACCGCCGGCTCGTGCAGTTCGCGTGGCATCACAGCCTGCACCATCCAACCAATCCGCTGCCCATGCTGCGGCGGTGACGGTTGCGCCTCCGGTACCTCCCTCGGCACGTTCTACATTGACCATGCCTGGATGTTGCTTCGAACCCGCATGGAACCCGCTTTGGTAGGGTCGCACGACAGTCGACCGCCGATACCAATCATCGCTGCTGGAAGGCATGACCTCAGAACGAAGAAACGCTCCTCCGCCACAGCTCATGCCCAAATGCACTGATCACCGTTATCGGCGGTCGACTGTCGTGCGACCCTACCGGAATGCTTCCCCGTCACTCAGCCTGGCTTCGTCACCGTTGACCTTCACCGTCCGCACCTGCGCGGCCGGCGCTGCGATCTTGAACCGCGCCCGATACTCACAGATGCAAGCCGCCATGTCACCGTCACCGGATGTTTCAAGCCGGTAATCCAGCTTCAACGTTTCGCCGCTCAGCCTTGCCTTCGGTTCCAAGCCCCTGTCGTAACCGCAGCCGTAGTTATGCCGAACCAGATACGTGGTGACGTCACCTTCCTGGTTACGCAGTACCTCGGGTGCATATGACTCATCCTCCCAGTCACCCTCGCACCCCAGGTACTTGAACTCCTTGAGCAGACCTTCGCCATCACCGACGTCGCCCGGATTCGAGCACGCGGTGAGTCCCATCACAACAGTCAGTACAACCCCTGTTCGACGCATCGTTCCATTCCCTTGGTGATCTGCAGCCATCATATGAACTTCCGGGTGCAGCTGCCCAATCCACTCGGCGACGGCCGGAACACCCCTCGGCGCCCCAACTCCGGCGGAGGTCGCATCGACCGCATGAACGCCTGCCCGGTAGGGTCGCACGACAGTCGACCGCCGATATCAACCATCGCCGCTGGAAGGCATGACCTTCAAACGGAGCAGCGAGCTTTCACCGCAGCCTGCGCCATTGCGCACCTATAGGGCTGCAGGTTGACTGTGCATCACTTCAATCGTCGATCCAACCGGAACATCGCTCTTTTCAAGTCCATGGAACGACAGGAACACTCGAGTAAATGGCTCTCTTTTTTGATGCTCGATCATCGGACGCGCTTTCCGTCTGGTTCCGTCGGGTCGCACGATCGTCGCTTGATAGGATCCACCGGAGTTGAGTGGGGCGAGATCCTCTGCCACCCGAATCGCCAGCATGTTGAAGTGCTTTATGTGGAGCGCTTCAACCACAGTGAACAGCATCAAGCCATCCGGTATGCCTCTCTCGCGCCTTCGTGCACAATGCCAACGCTCTAGTGCCAAACGGCATTCCGGGCAGTACCACGCTTTAACTGATGACGGCCCTCCGTCTGGGACCAACCTTGCATCAACTGCGGCATTTGGAAATTGCGCCGAGCGCTCGCGGATATACGTGCTGGAGAGGGTCAAACAGCCATTGAACGTAGGCAGGCTACAGGGCAGTAGGTCACGCTCATGCACATGGCAGAAGCGCAGAGCTGCTTCGAGCTCATGGATGTCGTGGTGCCATGATGAATGAGTTGCGTAAAAGCGATCCACTTCTTGTTCCTGCCAGAACTTCAGCCGGGGTCGAAATCCTTGCGCAAGAAACTTTAAGAATCGCTCCTGGCCGAGGCATTCGGCGAATGCCTTTCTCAGCAGATTCAGATCAGTCATAGTGCCCGCCCCCCCACGGTGTGAGGAGCATACATCACCAGGCAGCAAGCCGGGATCCTGACCTGTTGTCGGCCCGTTCTCGACGTGGCAGCATTCCTTTCACGACGGGAGAAGCAATGCCAATGGAAAAAGTACGATGGATCGTTCAATCCAATCTGGGCAGTCGGAGGGACATAGAGGCGATCGCCGATGCCTGCCAGAAGCTGGGACTGGAATGCCTCCAGGTTGCCGTCATCCCCTTCTCCGATGCACTGCCTGAGGTACCGACCGACGCTCCCGCCGTCTTCTACGGGTCGGCAAATTTTGCCACCAACGTGCACCGTTCTGGTCGCTGGGTACCGGGGGTTTTCTTCGACGAGCAGGCGTTCCAGTTCACTCACACCCTTCAGCAGTACGGAGACGAGTGCCTCAATTCCGACGCCCGGGTGACCACCATGGCAGAGTTAGCAGCGCTTGATCTGGCCGACGACGTGCGCCTGTTTGTGCGTCCGGTGGCGGATCTGAAGGAGTTTGCCGGAACCGAGTTCAGCCTCGGCGAGTACCGGAGTTGGTATGCCCGTCTGGCCGGGGGCGACTTCGATCTGGGCCCCGATACACCAATCATCGCCGCCTCGATCAAGCCCATCGAACACGAATGGCGGCTGTTTCTGGTCCACGGCCGGGTGGTGGCCGGTAGTCACTACCGTAGTCATGGCGAGTTGCAGGTATCGCCAGAGATTCCGCCTGAGGTACGCGTCTACGCCGAGCAGATGGCGGCGGTCTGGAGTCCCTCGGCCGTGTTCGTTCTCGATGTGGCGCAATCGCAGGGACGCCTCTGCGTCATCGAGATCAACGGATTCAACAGCTCCGGCTTTTACGCCAGCAACATTCAGGACATCGTGGAGGCGGTCTCCGAAGTGGCGACACACCCCAAGCCATCCGACCCCCACTTCGTCGCGTGAATGCAAAATCGGTGGGGTCGGACGACAGGCGACCGCCGATAGCAACCATCGCTGCTGTAAGGCATGACCTTCGAACGAAGCAGCGCTCTTTCACCGCAGTTACTGCGCCACCGCGACGTACTTCTGCAGGACCTGTGTCACCTCCTCCTGCAGTTGGTGTGCTGAAACAATACCGTCCGAAATGAGATTGACTTTGTCTTCAAGAATTAAAAGTTCAATCCAGAGATCCCGAGGCAGCCCCGTCGTCTCGCGGATGTCCATGGAGATCCAGATCGCTGTCAGGACACTTATCTCTCCTGCCGCGAGCCTAGAACACGTGTCGGACAGCAGCCATCGTCCTGCTTGCTGCCAGTCAGCCTGGCTTGCGCCGATCTTGAGTGCATCCATCACCGTGTACTTGTCGTGGGCAGTGGCGATCTCGATGATCTCGATGGGCGGTGCATCCAAAGCCGCGATCACGTCGTACGCCCATGCGTTTGCGTCGTCGGACGTCAAGATCGCCAAGGTAATTCCTGCCCAGAAGTATGCGCAGACGGAGGCGCGGTGTGCCTCGGCAGGAAGCACCCACGTTGAGCGACCTGAATTCAACAACCCCAAGGTTCGATGATCAGAGGCGGTCAATGGAGTTCACCAGAATCTCAGCAGGCCACTGCGACATGTGCCCGCAACCACCCCACCCAGGCGAAGGTGCTCGCAGTGCGCCCAATACTTGAACGCGGTGGCCATTGAATCGCTGCCATGATGCAAACAGTAGAAGTGCTGCAACAAGACGGATGAGCGTGTGCACGCGCAGGGCGCCCAGACAAGTCAGCGACAACAGCAGAACGGCCAGTCCCGCCCAGCCTGCGCTGACCGCACCGGTAGTGAGCGGATACTCCAGCCCCTTGGTCGCCTCATCTGCGAACATGAAAAGTGCCAATCCGATGGGCATTACCCCGTGACCCGCAATAAGAAATGAGATCGAGTAGCTGACCGCCAGAACGAGGCAGGTGACGGCGGCCATCACGCGCGGCGGTTGAGACGTGGTCGCTGCGGTGGCGTTCAAGCGATGCTCCATGCCGAATTGAGCTTGAATCCTACGGAGCCTCGCATTTGAAGTGCAAGAGGGCAGCCATACGAACACCGGTAGGGTCGACTGACGTTCGACCCTACCGGAGCGTGTCGCGCAACTGGCGTCAGTATGCCGGTGTGGGATCAAGGGCGAATACGCGTATTCGTAGGCGGTCATCTCAGCGACGGGTCAGCTTGGCCTCATCTGCAGCACGTTTCAAATCGTTGTAGCGGCTGGCCGGAAGTACCCCCATCAGCGGGGAAGGCTTCAGCATTCCCAGTTCGCCCGGAGCGTTCATGAAGGCGCTGAGCGTATAGGGCAGTACCACCAGGTTTTTGAGGTCAAAGCGCGTAGGCACTCGAAGACCCGCCACCCTGAGCTCCGACTCCTTTTCGATCAGAAAGCAGCCTCGAGGAATCGGTTTCGGGCGTTGTGATGTTCCATACGCAACTCGCAGCCGGGCGGGCTCGCTGTCGTCCATTACCGAGATGACCAACGCAGGCCGTTCCTTGAGTGTGGGGTCCTTGGGGTCGTAGTTGGGAAAGTGGCACCACAAGATGTCACCAGGGTTCGGAGCGGGTGTCCACGCTGAGCTCTCCACCTCCCGATCCGAACCCGTCACAGTCCGTCAATCAACGACCGGGTCGGCTTGTACCCAACCTCATGTGCCTCAAACCGCTCGCGGATGGCTTGCAGCGCCGCTGGCGACAGGTCGGGGGTGGGGGCCGGCATGCTTGGCATTACCTGCTCTCGCAGCTTGGCCAAGGCGTAATTGATCAACTGGGTTTCGTTGAAGCCCAGGATCTCGGCCATCGCCTTCACCGAACTACGGGTCACCGTGTTGGGGGTGTCCTTGTCCTTGAACTTCATCAGCAGCGTCTGGGATGACATGACGGCACCTGTATATGAATTATATATATGGTCCCGCCGGAGCCCAGGAGTGTCAAGCATTCCCGTCGGAATCGGCCCCTGTCGTCTTTCCCCCTTGCACCCCCAAACCTAACACTGTTAGATTCGCGCCTAACAACGTTAGGTAGCCTCCCCTCCATGCGTCAGGCCATCGCCCGCGACAACATTGTGGACGCCGCCTTCAGGCTTCTCGACGAAGCCGGCATGGAGGGCGTCACCCTGCGCAAGGTGGCCTGTTCGCTGGGCATCCGCGCGCCTTCGCTGTACTGGCACTTCAAGAGCAAGCAGGCGCTGGTGGATGCCATGGCCGACGCGATGATTGTCGACGTGGCCCGGCACATCCCTGAAGGCCAGCCCTGGCGGCAGACCCTGCTGCAGATCGCGCGCGAGTTCCGGGTGGCGTTCAAAGCCCGGCGTGATGGCGCGCGGGTGTATGCCGGCACCTTCATCGCCACCGAAAACGTACTGCGGGTGGGCGAGGCCAGCATTGTTGCGCTGACCAACGCCGGCGCGCCGGCCAGCTTCGCCGCCACCGCCGCGATGGACCTCGTGTATTACACGATGGGTTTCGTGATTGAAGAACAGTCGTGGCCAGGCGACGGCAGCATGGAAGCGCTGGGTGAGGCCTTCATGGCCCTGGCCGAACAGCGTTTCCCGCACTGCTGGCAGGCCCGCGAGGTCTGGCGTGAAGTCGACTTCGATACCCGTTTTGAACAAGGCGTGGGGCTGATGCTGGACGGCATCGAACAGCGCCTCGCCCGCACCTCCTGAATCCTTTCCCCTTACCGCTGCTCCGACACGGAAGCTCATCCATGCGTTCGCTCTTACTTCGCTCCTCCCTGCTGGTGCTTTCCCTGGCCGTACTGACCGCCTGCGGCGGCAAGGACGATGCCGAGGCCGATGCGTCCACCACTTCGGCGCTGCCGGTATCGGTGGCCGCTGCACAGACGCAGGTGATGCCGCGCACGGTGCTGGTGTCCGGGCCGGTCAGCGCCTTCGAGGAAATGCAGCTGGGCGTGGAGATCAGCGGCCAGCGCGTCACCGCCCTCAACGTGGACGTCGGCCAGTACGTCAAGAAGGGGCAGATCCTTCTGCAGCTGGACCATCGCACTCTGGACAGCGAGCTGGCCCAGGCCGAAGCCTCGCTGCGCCAGGCGCAGGCCTCGCAGGAGCTGGCCCGCCTGAACTACCAACGCAGCGAAAAGCTGGCGGCGGAAAAGCTGATCAGCGAAAGCAGCCTGGATGAGCTGCGGGCCAATCGTCTCAACGCGGAGGCGCAGACCGCCACCGCCCGCGCCTCGCGTGACTCGGCACAGCTGCGCCGCGATTTCGCCGACCTGCGCGCCCCGGCCGATGGCTTGATCTCCAAGCGGCTGGTCCAGCCGGGCCAGGTCGTGTCGGCCGGTACCGAACTGCTGCGCCTGATCCGCGATGGTCGCCTGGAGTGGCGCGCTGAGCTGCCCGAAGACCAGCTGACTGGCGTGGCCGTGGGTAACCCGGTGCAGCTGCCGTACGCCGGCCAGACCATCACCGGTCGCATCCGCGCCGTAACCCCGGGCGTGGATGCGCAGACCCGTACCGGCACTGTGTACGCCGATCTGCCCGAACCGGGCACGCTGAAGCAGGGCGTGTACGTGGAAGGCCGCATCGTCACCGGCGACGGTGAAGTGCTCACCATTCCCACTGCCGCCATCGTGCAGCGCGACGGCCACAGCTATGTGTTCAGCGTCAGCGACAAGCAGCAGGCCACTCGTCACCGCGTGCGCACCGGCCAAGCGCTGCAGGGTCGCACCGCGATCCTGGAAGGCCTGAAAGCCGGCGACAAGGTGGTGGTGGAGGGCGCAGGCTTCCTGGGTGAAGGCGACCGCGTGCGCGTGGTCGATGCCAGCGCCGCCAAGAAGGCGGCCGCGCAATGAACTTCTCCGCCTGGGCGATCAAGCGCCCGTTACCCGCCCTGCTGATCTTCTTCGTGCTCTGCGTGGCCGGCCTGTGGGGTTTCCACCAGCTGCCGGTGGCGCGCTTCCCGGACATCGCCTTCCCGATGACCACGGTTACCGTGACCCAGCCGGGCGCTTCGCCCAGCCAGTTGGAAGCGGAAGTCACCCGAAAGGTGGAGGACTCCGTCGCCACGGTGAACAACGTCAAGCGCGTGATCTCCTCGGTCAGCGAGGGCGTCAGCACCACCACGATCGAGTTCCAGCTGGAAGCCGATCTGGCCACCGCGCTGGACGACACCCGTGATGCGGTCACCCGCATCCGCACGGATCTGCCGCAGGACATCCAGGAACCGGTGATCTCCAAGGTCGACATCGGCGGCTCGCTGATGACCTACGCCCTGGTCGCCCCGCACATGACCCCGGACGAGGCCAGCTGGTTCGTCGACCGCGACATCTCCCGCGCCATGTATGGCGTGCCCGGCGTGGCCCGGGTCACCCGGGTGGGCGGCGTGCAGCGCCAGATACGGGTGGACCTGGACCCGAACGCGTTGATTGCAATGGGCATCACCGCCGGTGATGTCTCGCAGCAGCTGGCGCGCATCCAGGTCGAGCGCGCCGGCGGCAAGGCTGAAATCGAAGGTGCGCAGCAGACCATCCGTACGTTGGGAACGGTGGGCGATGCGCAGGCACTGCGCGACTATTCCATTGCCTTGCCGGACGGCCGCTCGGTGCGGCTGTCCACGTTGGCCAAGGTCACCGACGCCGCCGCCGACCCAACCGAAGCGGCGCTGCTCGACGGTAAGGCCGTGGTGGCATTCTCGATGTCGCGTACGCGTGGCTCCAGCGAAGTAAAGGTGGAAGCCGGCGTGCATGAAGCGCTGGACAGGATCAAGGCCGAACACCCGGGCATCGACTTCAAGCTGGTTACCACCGCCATCGACGAAACGCATCGCTCCTACGATTCGTCGATGACCATGCTGTACGAGGGCGCGTTGCTGGCGCTGCTGGTGGTGTGGCTGTTCCTGCGTGACTGGCGTGCGACCTGGGTGTCGGCGCTGGCGCTGCCGCTGTCGATCATCCCCACGTTCGCGGTGATGTACTTCTTCGGCTTCACCCTGAACATGATCACGCTGCTGGCGTTGTCGGTGGTGGTCGGCATCCTGGTCGACGATGCGATCGTGGAGATCGAGAACATCGTGCGCCACCTGCGCATGGGCAAGCCCCCGCTGGAAGCCGCGCGTGAGGCCGCCGGCGAGATCGGCAACGCGGTCATCGCGACCTCGCTCACCCTGGCCGCGGTGTTCATCCCGGTGGCGTTCATGCCCGGCATCGCCGGCAAGTTCTTCCGCGAGTTCGGCTGGACCGCCGCCACGGCGGTGCTGTTCTCGCTGCTGGTCGCACGTCTGCTCACGCCGATGATGGCGGCCTACCTGCTCAAGCCGCACGGCGAGGAGAAGCCCGAGTCGAAACTGATGACCTGGTACCTGGGCTGGGTCGACGCGGCGTTGCGCCACCGGGGCCGCACCCTGTGGCTGGCGACCGGTCTGTTCGTGGCCTCGCTGGCGCTGGTGCCGCTGATTCCGGCGACCTTCATCCCGCAGTCAGACCTGGGCCGCAGCAACCTCAGTCTGGAGCTGCCGCCGGGTACGCGCCTGCAGGAAACCGTGGCGGTGGCCGAACAGGCGCGCGCGCTGCTCAAGGACATCCCGGAGCTGAAACAGGTGTACACCGCCGTCGGCAGCGTGCTCGACCTGGGCGATCCCAGCGCCACCGGCGTCGGCGAGCCGCGCAAAGCGACGCTGGTGCTGGACTGGGGTGTCGCCGATGACCGCGACCGCGATCAGCGCGTGCTCGAACGCGAAGCGCGCAAGCGCCTGGCCGACCTGCCCGGCGTACGGGTGAGCTATGTCAGCTCCGAACCGGGGAACCTGCTGCAGCTGGTGCTGTCCGGTGACGACCCGCAGCGCCTGCAGGACGCTTCCACCGCGCTGGAACGCGACCTGCGCGGCATCCAGGGGCTGGGCAGCGTGACCTCCACGGCTTCGCTGCTGCGTCCGGAAATCCAGATCGTGCCGAACCCGGCGCGTGCCGCGGATCTGGGCGTGGCTACCGCCGATATTGCCGAGGCGGCGCGCATCGCCACCGCCGGTGACTACGAACAGCGCCTCGCCAAGCTCAACCTGCCCGACCGTCAGGTGCCGATCCGCGTTGGTTTCGCCGAAGCCGACCTGGCCAACCCGTCGCTGGTGCACCAGCTGCGTGTGCCCGGTCGTGACGGCCCGGTGCCGCTGGCCGCGGTGGCCGACATCCAGCCGGGCAGCGGCCCGTCGCAGATCTCGCGCTATCAGCGCCAGCGCAACGTCACCCTCACCGCCGAGCTCAACGGTCGCCCGCTGGGTGAAGTGATGACCGAGGTTCAGGCGCTACCGACGGTGAAGAAGTTGCCGCCGGGCGTGACCTTCCTCAACACCGGTGACGCTGAAGTATTCGTGGAGCTGTTCATCGGATTTTTGCTGGCGATGGCGGCAGGCTTGATCTGCATCTACATGGTGCTGTTGCTGCTTTTCAATCACGCCTTGATGCCTGTCACCATTCTGGCCGCGGTGCCGCTGTGTGCCGGCGGTGCATTCGGTGCGCTGCTGATCACCCAGAACATGCTTTCACTACCGGCGCTGATCGGCCTGCTGATGCTGATCGGCATCGCCACCAAGAACTCCATTCTTCTGGTGGACTACGCGGTGATGGCCGAGGACGAGCAGGGCATGAGCCAGCACGACGCGCTGATCGATGCCTGCCGCAAGCGCGCGCAGCCGATCATCATGACCACGCTGGCGATGGGTGCCGGCATGATGCCGATCGCGCTGGGCTTTGCTGGTGATTCCAGCTTCCGCGCGCCGATGGCCATTGCGGTCATCGGCGGCCTGATCACCTCCACGCTGCTCAGCCTGATCGTGATTCCGGCGGCCTTCACCGTGGTCGATGACGTCGGCGAGTGGCTGTCGCGGAAGTTCCGCCACCGCTCCTCGCATCATTCGCACGCTGCCGGCGGTCCTTGACCGCCGATGGGGATGTGCGCGATTGCGGCGTTACGTGGGCTACGTGGGGGATGGCTGGCATCTGCGGAATGTGGGGTTCCCTGGATGTGTGGGGTAGGGTCGGTCGATAGACGACCGCCGACCTTGCCTATCAGTGCATTGACGCATGACCTCGGCCGGAGACGCTGCTACGGCGATGGTCATGCGTCACCGTAATGATCACCGCTATCGGCGGTCGTCTATCGACCGACCTACCAAAGCAAACGCCACAACAAGCGCCACAGCAGACGCCATAGCAACCGCCACAGCAGCCGCCACCGCTGTGACGCAGTCCACACTGCGCCCCGGCCTGCGCAAACCGTTAACAGAATGTCATGTGGAGGTCACCCACGCTCCAGATACTCCGGCGCGTCTTCCATCCCCCACTGAGACCCCATGCGCATTGCCGGACGTGTTCCCCGCATCACCCTGCTGGCCCTGACCCTCACCGCCGCGCTGGATGTACTGGCGGCCGAGAATGCCCCTGCCGACGATGCGCGCACGCTGGACCAGGTGCAGGTGATCGGCCAGGCCACCAGCTACGCCAAGACCAGCGTCAGCCAGGAAACCCTGCAGCGCCAGCAGATCATCGGCAGCGTCAATGGCGCGCTCAATGAACTGCCCGGCGTGGTGGTCAGCGAAGCCGACGCCACCGGCTCGTCGGTGTGGGGCACTCAGATCAGCATGCGCGGCTTCGTCACCAACCGTGACACCCAGCAGATCGGCACCACCATCGACGGGCTGCCCAATGGCGGTTCTGGTTACGGCGGCGGCTCGCTGGCCAACCGCTACATCGACACCCTGGACCTGGAAACCATTGAAGTCAGCCAGGGTACCGCCGACATCTCCTCGCGCTCCAACGAGGCGCTGGGCGGCACCCTGAACTTCCTCACCAGTGACCCGCTCAGCGAACAGCGCCTGCGCATGGTGGTCGGTGCCGGCGACAACGACATGCGCAAGTACTACGTGCGCTACGACACTGGCGTGCTTGGCGGGCATACCCGGGCCTGGGTCAGTGCCTCGTCGGCACGGGTCAGCGACTGGATCGACGGCAGCGGCAAGACCAGCAACGACCACGTGGCCGCCAAGTTCATCACCGAGCTCGACCGCTGGACCCTGAGCGGCTATGCCTCGTACAACGACGCCGACGAGCCCGAGTACACCAGCGTCACCCCGGCCGCGTTCGCGACCAATCCCGGCCGCGATGGCCTGACCGGCACGCTCACGGGTATTCCGAACCTGGACCAGAACTACCGCTCCGGCTCGCGCGCGCTGCGCGAGAACACTTTCGCCTACCTGCGTGGTGCGTTCGACAGCGGCAATGGCTTCAAGGCCACCCTGAGCGGCTATGTGCACAAGATGGAAGGTCGGGGCGACTGGCTGCCGCCGTACCTGGTGCAGGCACGCAACGACGGTGCCGGCGCGCCGGAGTCGGAATTTCTGGGCAGCAGCACCACCTACGGTGGCAGCGCGCTGGGCCAGTTCTACTTCGTCAACCCCGACGGCAGCGCCGCGCAGATGATCGCCGGCTGCACGCCGCGCGCGGGTTTCAGCGCCGAGTACGACCCCAACTGCTATGCCGCCAATGTGCAGGGCGTGCAGTCCTATCGCCACACCCATTACGACAACGACCGCGCCGGCGTCACCGCGGATGTGGAGTGGACGCAGGAACTGGGTGCGGTGAACAACACCGTCCGCGCCGGCCTGTGGCTGGAAAAGTTCGACCGCACCGCCCGCCGCGACTGGCATCGCCTGCTCAACGTCGGCACCGACATCGGTTTCGACCAGCAGCCGTACTGGGTGCAGTTCGAGGACGACTACAGCACCGACGAGCAGATGTACTACGTGGAGGACGTGGCCCGCTTCGGTGCCTTCAGCGCCCGCGTCGGCGTGAAGCAGTTCTTTGTCGACCAGACCCGCCACCGCACCATCGGCGCGGCCGAGAACGTGCGCTCGGATTCGAAGTCCGATCCGCTGATCTCCGCTGGCGGCACCTGGACGCTGCCGGTGCAGGGCCTGGAAATGTTTGCCGGCTTCTCGCAGAACTTCGCTGCCATTCCCTCCGGCGTGCTGGGCGAAACCGATCCGCAGCGCTTTGCCCGGGTGGAACCGGAAACCGCCGACAACATCGAGCTCGGCCTGCGCATCAGCCGCTGGCCCTTGACCGGTGCGATCACCCTGTACAACATCAAGTTCGACAACCGCATCGTCTATCTGCCGGCGCGTCTGGCTGATGGCATCGACTATCTGGATGAAACCGATGGCGTGTACGAAAACTTCGGCGGCGTGGAAAGCAACGGTGTGGAGGCCGCACTCGGTTATGGCTGGGACAATGGCTGGCGCATCAACGGAGCCTACACCTACAACCGCTCCAAGTATCTGGGCAGCGGCAATGCTGACCGTGACGCCGCACTGGGCATCGTGGATGGCGCGCAGGTGATCGGCCAGCCGCGCCACATGCTGGTGATGGCGGCCGACTGGCAGGGCGAGAACTGGAACTTCGGTCTGTCCGGCCGCTACCTGGGCGAGCGCTATCTCAACGCATCCAACAGCGCGAAGCTGTCGTCGGCTACGGTGTTCAACGCCAACATCGGCTTCGACCTGCAGAGTCTGTCGCCGAAGCTGAAGGGCGTGGGCGCGAGCATCGTGGTCAATAACCTGACCGACCGTAAATATCTCGCCGGCGTGGATGGCAGCAATTCGGCCTTCATCGGCGCGCCGCGCACCGTCGGTTTCTCGGTACGGGTTGACCTGTGACCGACCTCGGTCGACGTCGATTGCTGCAGGGGGGCATCAGCGCCGGCATCGCCGCGCTGATGCCCAGCATCGCGCGTGCTGCGGCCATCGCGCCGGACGCGCGCACCCGCAGCCTGCAGGACCTGCAGCACATCGTGGTGTTCATGCAGGAGAACCGCTCCTTTGATCACTACTTCGGCACGCTGCCCGGCGTACGCGGCTTCGGTGACCGTTTCGTCGCGCCCGCCGCGCCACTGGCAGCGGGGCAGCCAGCGCGTACCCTGTGGTTGCAGCCCAACGCGGCCGGTACCCGCGGTATCGCACCGTTCCCACTGGACACGGCTGCGCAGTTTGGAGTGATGCGCGTGGAAGGCACACCGCATACCTGGCCCGATGCACAGCGCGCCTGGGATCATGGGCGCATGGCGCACTGGCCGGTGGCCAAGCAGGACCATGCGATGGGGTACTACCGCCGCGCCGACCTGCCGTTCCAGTTCGCGCTGGCCGAGGCGTTCACCGTCTGCGATGCCTACCACTGCGCCATGCAGGCCGGCACCAACCCAAACCGCCTGTTCCTGTGGACCGGGCACAACGACCCGCACGCGCGCCATGGTGGCCCGGCGGTAGCCAATTCGCACGACAACTTCCCGGAACTGGGCGGCAATCCGGACAGCTACACATGGGCCAGCTATGTGGAACAGCTGCAGCAGGCCGGCGTGGACTGGCGCATCTACCAGGACATGGCCGACAACTTCACCGACAACCCGCTTGCAGGGTTCGAGACCTTCCGCCAGGCCTGGCGCGGCGCGCCCGGTCACGATGCGCAACTGCGCGAGCGCGGGGTAAGCACGCGCGGATTGGCGCAGCTGCGTGAGGACGTGCTGGGCAATCGTCTGCCGCAGGTGAGTTTCATCATCGCCGATGCCGCCGGCAGCGAGCATCCCGGGCCGTCCAGCCCCGCGCAGGGCGCGGCGTATACCGCGCGCGTGCTGGATGCATTGACCGCGAACCCGGAAGTCTGGAGTCGCACCGCGTTGCTGCTGATGTTCGATGAGAACGATGGCTTCTTCGACCACATGCCGCCGCCGGCCCCGCCGTCGAAGGACGCCACGCGATCGGGCGGATGGGCCGGTGCCTCGTCCGTTTCTACCGACCGTGAATACCACCAGCATGCCTCGCCGGGCAACGAGAAAGCCGATCCGCCGGATCTGCGTGGACGGCCCTATGGGTTGGGCCCGCGCGTTCCGCTTTACGTCATTTCGCCGTGGAGCCGCGGTGGCTGGGTGGACTCGCAGGTCTACGACCACACCTCGGTCATCCGCCTGATCGAGCGTCGCTTCGGGGTGGCAGCACCGCAGCTCTCGCCGTGGCGGCGCGCGGTGTGTGGTGACCTTACCGCCGCATTTGATTTTTCGCGCACCGATGAGCGTCCGTTTGTGGGCACATTGCCGGCCACGGCTGAGACCGCCGCGCGGGCGGCTGCACTGCCCGGGCGTACCGTTCCGGAACTGCCGGCGGGTCTGGAGCCGGCCATCCAGGAGCCGGGCGTGCGTCCGCTGCGCGCATTGCCTTATCGGCCGCAGGTGGGGATGGATCGTGAAGGCGATGCGGTGCGGCTCGAAATGCGCTGCGAAGGGGCCGCTGCGGTGCTGCATGTGTATGACCGGCTGGACCTGGAGGCGATTCCACGTCGCTACACAGTGGCGCCGGGTGAGGTGTTGCAGGACGTGTGGCTGGTGGATGCGGAACGTGGCTACGACCTGTGGCTGCTGGGGCCGAATGGCTTCCATCGGCATTACCGGGGTGAGGCAGGTGTGGAACCGGTGCAGGTGGCGTTGACCCGGAGCGGGGGCGAACTCTTTCTGCGGTTGGACAACCCTGCCCGCAGTGCCATGAGCGTGGACGTACGACCGATGGCATACGCCGCGCACATGCCTACCCGACGTGTGGAGTTGCCGGCGCGTGGGCGGGCCGAGATACGCTGGCTCGCCACACCGACGTCGGGGTGGTATGACCTGGAGATCGCGCAGGCAGGTGCGTCGCAGCGGTTGGCGGGGCGGATGGAGGATGGGCGACCGGGGACGACCGATCCGGCAATGGGGACGCAGTCGATGGTGTTTCACCTGGAGTGACCGCTGAAGCAGTTTCGATCAAGGTCATGCGTTACCGGATGTTGCACCGTTCACGGCCGTCGTCTGTCGACCGACGCTACCGGGTCTGCGGCAACGGCACCTTCGCCGCCCGGCTCCACGCGCGCAGTCCCATCACCGCCAACCCGATGAACAACACATACAACCCGGCGGTCACATTCAACGACTTCACCACGTACATGCCCACGTACACCACATCGACCACGATCCACAGCCACCACGTGGCCACGTGACGCCTTGCCTGCCACCACTGCGCCACCAGACTCAACGCGGCCAGCATCGCATCCAGCCAGGGCAGCGCCGCATTGGTCCAGGTGTGCATCGCCGCACCCAGCAGCAGACCACCCAGCACCCCGACGCCCAGGTCGCGCAGCAGCTGCCGGCGTGACAATGGCGCGATGGTGATCTGCCCCTCGGTTGCCGCGGTACGCCGCCAGCTCAGCCAGCCATACAGCAGGAAGCAACCGAACGCGATCTGCAGCAGCGTGTCCGAGTAGAGTCGCGCCTCCGCGAACACCACCGCATACAGCGCCACCGCGACCAGCCCCACCGGCCACGCCAGCAGATGCCGGCGCGCCATCAGCCACACGCCGAGGATGCTGGCAGCGACCGCAGACCATTCGAGCACGGCCGGATTCATAGGCCGATCGTCACCGACAGGCGCGCCTGGCGCGGTGCACCGGCGAACAGGTAGTAGTCGCCGTCGGTGCTGCCGGTGTCACGCCAGTAGAAGTGGTCGAACAGATTGTCCACCGACAGATTCCACCTTACCGGGCGTTGGCCCAGGGTGTGCTGGAAGCGCAGCCCGGCATCGAACACGCTGTACGACGGCACCTTCACCTTGCCATCCACCGTGGCCACGTTCGCCGACGCGTAGCGCCAGCCCGCCCCCACCGCCAACCCTTCGACGAAGGGCAGTGCGTAATCCACGTGCACCGTGGCGCGACGCTTCGGCACGTTCACCAGCTGATGGCCCTCATAGGCCGGCGTGCCGGTGTCACGTGCACGCGCCTGCAGCACGCTGGCGCTGGCGGTGAGCGTCAGGCGCTCGCTGAGCTGGCCGTCGGCGCTCAACTCCAGCCCGGTGTGCACCTGGCGTCCGTCCTGCACGAAGGTGTAACCGGCCTCGCTGTCATCGGGCTGCGCGTACTGCAGGGGCAGGGACGTGCGGAACAGCGCCGCACCCAGGGTGAGCGCGTCGGTGCGGGCGAACTTCACCCCCACTTCGGTCTGGTGCGACTCCAGCGGCTGCAGCCAGCTGCCGCCGTTCTGGGTCCAGAACGGGGCTTCCTTGCCCAGCGAAAGGCCTTCCACATAACTGGCATACAGGCTGACCGCGTCATCCGGCTTGAACACCACCGCCGTCTGCGGCATGAACGTCGACAGCCGGCTGTGGCGCTCAGGCGTGCCGCGCTTGTCGTAGGCGCGCTCGTCCATGCGCACGTAACGGCCGCCGGCCAGCCACTGCCACTGGTCGGTGAAGCTCACCCGGTCCAGCACGAACGCCGAACGCTGCCAGCTGTCCAGCCGGCGCGCCGAGGCACCGGGCTGCAGCGGCGAAGGGTCGAACACCGGCACCTGCGGGTCATGGATGTTGGCAGTGCCGACGTACTCGTTGACGTTCTGGCGCTTGTCCACGGTGCGGTGGAAGGCATCCACGCCGAACGAAACCTCGTGCCGCACGCTGCCGGTGGCGAAACGCCCGCGCAGTTCGGCGCGCAGCTGCTGGTTCACCCGGGTGTCATCGGGGCTGCGGTAGTCGTAGATGTCGTAATCGCCATTGGGCGCGAAGTAATTGCCCGGCGTGCTGCCGTCGGCGCAGGCGTCGCTGTAGTAGCAGCCGTAGGCAAAGGCGACGTTGTCGTTGATCACCGTGCGGCTGTGGGCCACTGACGCGCGCGACTGCCAGTCCGGGGTGAAATCGAAGGTGTGCAGCGCGGTCAGGTTGGTGCTGGCGATGCCGACCGGCTGTACCCACGGCTGGTAGCCCAGCATCTTTTCGCGGTCCACGCCGCGCGGAACGCCGGTCGCGCCGAGCAGCTGGAAACCGGACGCCGAGCGTTGCGCGCTGGTCTGGTAGTTGGCATCTACTTCCAGCTTGCTGCGTTCGCTGATCCGCCAGTCGGTCGCCAGCGAATAGAAATTGCGGCGGCCGTCGGCATGCTCGATGTAGGAATTGCTGTCGTCCCAGGCCGCATTGAAGCGGATTCCAAAGGTCGGCGTCAGCCAATGGCCGACGTCCATCGCAGCGTAGCGGGAGCCTTCCGAGTCGGTGCCCAGGGTCAGGTTGCGCACCTCGGCCGTGCGCTTGCCCACGTAGTTGATCAGGCCGCCCGGGGCCATCACCCCGGCGGCGAGGCCGGCTTCACCCTTGAGTACTTCCACCTGGGCGATGTTCTCCAGCGCCAGGCGCTGCTCGCCGGCGATGGACAGCCCGTTGAAGCGATAGCCGGTGGCCAGGTCCAGCGCAAACCCGCGGATGGCCACGTTCTGGTAGTAGCCCACCGGGGCATAGCTGTCGCCCAGCGACGCGTCGTGCCGGGCCAGTTCGGACAACCCTCGCACCTGCAGGCGGTCCAGGTACTCGCTGCCCAGCACGTTGACCGAGGCGGGGGTGTCCTTCCAGCTGCCCACCCCGAAGCTGCTTGATGGCGGCGATTTCTTTGTCTGCTGGTGCGCCTGCACACGGATGCCGGCAAGGTCGGTGGGCGAGCGTTCGCCCGCGTCGGCAGCGGGTTCGCTGGCATGCAGCGGCAGGGCGGCACCGAGGGCGGCGGTCAACAGGGAAATGCGCAGGCGGTTCATTCGTTTCGTCATCAGCCAGAGGAGACGAAGCGAAGGCACGCACGCAACAATGCCCTGGACGGACACTGCGTGTGCTGCTCAAAGCTCCCTACGCCGGTGCAAACCGGATCAGGTTCCAAGGGACTCTCTCAGCCTGGCAGATCCAGGCACCCCCGCTTCAGCGGACATTTTCACACCAAACCGGCCGGAAACGCCAATCAGCGTCTCAGGCGGCGCTGCGAAGCGTGTCGAGCAGGGACCGACCGGTGGTGCTGGTGAACCAGTCGGCATGGCCGATCAGGAAGGTGTGGTACGCCACGTCGGCATTCGCCCGCGAACCGGTGATGGCGTCGAAGTACTCCACCTCCGAGAGGGCGAAATCAACGTGGACCACCGGCAGCAGGTCGACCAGCAGCGCCACCTGCGCCGCGCTCAACGGCCGCTGCTGGCGGTAGCCCTCGAGAAGGGCGAGCGCGGTGTCGGGGTAGCCCACGGGACCGCCGCTGGCCAGCCAATCCACCGCATTGCGTTCGATCGCCGTGGCGAGGTCGAACAGGGCACTGGTGCGGGCGGCCAGCCCGAAGTCGAACACCGTGCTGATGGACGCGGCTGCACCGTCGCCCTGCCACAGCAGGTTGGAAACATGCCAGTCGTTATGGCCCCAGCACGCGGCTTCGCCGGCATAGCGGTGGCCCAGTGCGGCATGCCATGGCAGGACCGCACGGGTCAGGTCGGCTTCCCAGGGCACGTCGGCCAGATACGCCGCCAGCCCCGGACGTGCACGCAGCTGGGAACGCAGCAAGGCGAGCAGATCAGGCGCGCGGATCAGGTCGTCACGCGCGACCAGTACATGGGTGTCGCGCTGCGCTGCGGTGTAGTCAACAGCGGCCTGGTGCAGCTGGGCCAGCATCGCCCCGACGGTGCGTGCGCGGCCGAGGTCGGTCAGCGGCGTCCACGACGGCATGTCGCGATAGAGGTCCGCCCCGACGCCTTCAGCATGCACTTCATAGGTCCACGCATCCCGCGCCAGCGCGGTGTGCCCGTCGAGGCCGGCCAGCACCTGCACCACGGGGACGCCGGCGGCGGCCAGATGGGCGATGAAGTGGTGTTCTTCCTCCAGCGCCGACGCACTGCGCACGCGCGCATGATGGCGTTTGACGAACACACGTCCCTGCGGACCCTGCACCAGCGCGGCAGCCGAGAACGGACGCGGGCTGTGCCAAAGCACCCGCGCGTGGCCTGCCAGCGCGGCGTGGCGCGTGCCCAGCCACGCCAGTTCTTCGTCTCCCAGTGCCGGCCAGTCGGCCTGGACGTGGTCGTTGTCCAGGCCCTGCACGCGGTGCTGCGGCGTGCTCAAAGCTTGCTGTCGCGCAGATAGTCGAACAGTTCGGCGTCGCCTTTCAGGCCCAGCTTGAGCATCGCATCGCCCTTCTGGCGGCTGATCGTGCTGACGCTCTTATGCAGATGCAGCGCGATTTCCTTCACCGTCTGCCCTGCACCGAGCAGACGCAGAACTTCCACCTCCTTGGGCGACAGCGTGCGGGTGTCTTTCTCGTCGACATCATGTGTGCCAATTGCGTCAATGCGTTCCTTCAGCGTGCGGCTCAGGTACGCCTGCTTGCGGTGCACGGCAAGTATCGCCTGCGGCAGCTCCTCCATCGAAGAGGCTTTGTCCACCAGCCCCTGCACGCCGGTGGAGACCACCATGCGCAGGATGGCCAGATTGTTGGCCACGCTGAGCAGTACCACTGGAAGGTCCGGGTAGTGCCGACGGATCATGCTGATCATGGCAAAACCGTCAGCCTGGTCGCCGCCCGGCATGGAGTAGTCGGTGACCAGTACGTCGCAGGGGTGTGCCTTGAGCATGTCCATCAACTCGCTGGCACTGCTGGCTTCAGCCACCACGATGCCGACGCCGTTCTTTTCGATGACGGAACTCGCCCCGATACGAACGACCGGGTGATCGTCGGCGATGATGATGCGCAGTAGCGGCGGTGAGGTCATGGGCTAGTATTGCCTGCAAGGCAGCGGCCCTTCGGGGCCCTTCGGGGTGTTGGAATCATTTTACGGAGATCAGACCGCATGCGTACCTCGGTTGTCCGCTGGCTGGTCGTGCTGGTTCTGCTGATCACTGCAAGTACCTCCGGCATGGCGGCGCCCGCTACCTTGCCAGCACCGGCGCTTTCGCCGCGCCAGGCCGAGTGGATCGAGCGCAACCCTACCATCTTACTGGGCCTGTACGACAGCGGCTGGCCGCCGTTTGAGTTCGTGCAGAACGGGCAGCCAAAAGGGCTCGGTTACGACTACCTGATGCTGCTGTCGCGCCAGTTGGGGCTGAACGTTCAGGTTCGTATGTATCGCGACTGGGCTGACGTACTCGACGCAGCCTGCCGCGGTGAAGTCGATGTCGTAATGAACATAGCGCTGACCCCGGGGCGCACCCGCTGCATGGTCTACACATCGCCGTATGCCGAAGCGCCGCTGGCGCTGGTGGGGCGCCCCGGTGACACCCGCGCGTCCGCCGACCCGGACCTGACCGGCCTGCGCGTGGTGACCGAACAGGAGTTCCTGACCAGCGAACAGATCCGCTCACGGTTCCCGGGCGCGCGCCGGGTCATCGCCGCGAACACCACCGCGGCGCTGAACATGGTCGCGCAGGGGCAGGCGGACGTGTACATCGGCAATGCACATGTCGCAAACGCCATCATCCGCGACCGCAAGCTGGAGGGCATCACCCTGCTGCGGCCCAGCGACCTCGCGCCCGAGCGCCTGCACTTCGGTGTGCCCAATGCCCGCCAACCGTTGGCCGAAGCACTGGACGCCGCGCTGACACGGCTGCCGGCCAGCCAGCGCGAGGCCATCGAAAAACGCTGGCTGACCCCGCTGCAGTGGTCCGCGCAGTCTCGCCTGGTGCTGGGTGAAGCCGAGCGTGGCGTGCTGGCCACGCCGTTGCGCATGGGCTTTGCACCGCATGCGGCACCGTTGTCGTTCATAGACGCTTCTGGTGAGCCGGCGGGTGTCGCAGGTGACTACCTGCGGCAGCTGCGCATGGTCGGTGCGCAGTTGAACCGCGTTCCTGCGCATGACTGGTTTGAAGTGCGTGACCAGATGCGGCGCGGCACCGTCGACGTGGTCATGGGCATGCCCAACGATGCGCACTACCTGGGCGACGACTGGGTGTTCAGCCAGCCCTTCATCAGCGTGCCGAACGTGGTGGTCACACCGAACAACAGCCGTTCGGTGCTCGGCCTGAGCGACCTGGATGGGCGCACCATCCTGCTGTCCGACCCTGACCGCCTGCGCGGCTACATCCTGCAGTACGCGCCCAAGGCCCGCATCGTGCCGGCGCGCAGCGTGGAACAGGCACTGGCGCGGCTGGCCAATGGAGACGCCGATGCCTATGTGGGCAACCTGGCCATGGCCGACCGGGTGATCCGCGAGCTGTACCCGGCCCGGCTGCATGTGGCGGCACCGGCCGGCTTCAGCGACCAGCTGTCGCTGGCGGTGAAGCGGCAGTACGCGCCGCTGGCCACCACCTTCGACCGGGTGCTGACCAACCTCACCCCGCGCGAGCATGCGGCGATCCGGGGTGACTGGCTGCTGGCCGAGTACCGCGCGGGACTGGACTGGCGGTCGATCGCGCGCTGGGCCGTGCCGCTGTCGCTGGTGCTGCTGACCGGCATGATCGTGCATGGCTGGGGCTACCTGCGTCTGCGCCGTGAAGTGTCCATGCGCCGTGGCCTGGAGAAGCGCCTGGAGGAGATCACCGACAACCTGCCAGCCATCGTGTACCAGGCCCGTCGCGAACATGATGGCCGGGTGACCTTCCCGTACATCACCGGTGACCTGAACTCGATGTTCGGGGTCAGCACCGTGGAAGTGATGCGTGACGACACCCTGCTGGAAGCGCAGATCGACGCGCGCGACCGCGACGCCATCCACGAGGCGATGACGCATGCGGCACGCAACTTCACCCCGATGGATATCGAGTTCCGCACCAGTCCGCATGGCGTAGTGCGCTGGGTGCGGACGCGCGCGCTGCCGTACGCGGCCGCGGATGGGGCGGTGCTGTGGAGTGGTTACTGGGTGGATGTGACCGAGGCCCGTGCCCAGGCCGATGCCCTGGCGGCGGCCAAGTCCGATGCCGAACGCGCGACCGCGGCCAAGTCGAACTTCCTGGCGACCATGAGCCACGAAATCCGCACGCCGATGAGCGGTGTGCTGGGCATGGTGGAAGCACTGTCGCATACCGACCTGGATGGCGAGCAGCGACGCATCATCGGCGTCATTGAAGACTCCGCACAGATGCTGCGGCAGATTCTGGATGACATTCTGGACTACTCGCGGATCGAGGCCGGCGCGTTGCCGCTGGAACCGCAGCCGGTGGCGCTGCGCAGCCTGCTCGACAACGTGCAGCAGCTGCTGTCACCGCAGGCCTCCAGCAAGGGCCTGGACCTCAGCCTGCAGGTTGACCCGGAGGTCGCGCCGCAGCACCTGGTGGATGGCATGCGCCTGCGCCAGGTGGTGTTCAACCTGCTCAGCAATGCCATCAAGTTCACCAACGAGGGCGCGGTGAGCATCGCGCTGACGGTTGAACGCTCGGACGAGATGGCGCAGACCCTGCGTCTGACCGTGGCCGATACCGGCATCGGCATTTCCGCCGAGCAGCGCCAGCGTCTGTTCAAGCCCTTTGCCCAGGCCGATGTGGCGATCACCCGCCACTATGGCGGCACGGGTCTGGGGTTGAGCATCTGCCAACGACTGGTGGGGCTGATGCGCGGCCGGCTGGACATGCACAGCGAACCTGGCCAGGGCACCCGTGTGGACGTGGTGCTGAGCCTGCCGCGTGTACCGGGCGAGGATGCCGGCCAGGATGCCGCGCACGGTGCCGCTGATGTGCAGCCGTTGCCGTCGGGGCAGGCACGGCGGCGTGTGCTGGTGGTTGAAGACCACCCCACCAACCAGGCCCTGATGCGCTGGCGGTTGCAGCAGCTCGGCCTGCAGCATGAGCTGGCGGTGGACGGCGAGGCGGCGTTGGCGCTGCTGGCGTCCTCCAGTTTCGACCTGGTGATCACCGACTGCCGCATGCCGGTGATGGACGGCTACACCCTGACCCGGCGCATCCGCGAGCAGGAACGGGGCACCGGCCGCCATCTGCCCGTGCTGGCACTGACGGCCAGCGCACTGGCCGAGGACCTGCAGCGCTGCCGCGAAGCGGGCATGGATGACCTGCTGGCCAAGCCGGTGGCGCTGGCCACGCTGCGCAGGGCCCTGCGCCGCTGGCTGCCCACCGACCCCGGCGATGAAGCCCCAACCGCCGCCGATCTCGCTCCGGCCGATGCCGACACACCTGCGCCGCTGCCGACGCGTGAGGCCATCGTGCAACGGTTCGGGTCCGAGCACGTGGCCAATGTACTGATCGAAAGCATGCGCAAGGCCACTGGCGAGGACCTGCAGCGGGGTCTGCTGGCGCGCGAGCAGGAAGACAGCAACACCGCGGTCGAAGTGCTGCACCGGATTGTCGGTGGGTTGGGCACGTTGGGCGCGGAGGCGCTGGCCATGCAGGCGCGCGCGCTGATGCAGCAGATCCAGAACGAGGGTGTGGCGGCGTGTGCGGCGGACATCGGCGCGTTCGAGCTGGCGCTGGAGTCCTACCTGAAGAGCCTGGACCCGTAGGGACGCGCCATGCGCGTCCATGCCGTAGCCGACTGGGTCGCAGACGCGCATGGCGCGTCTCTACGGGTGGTTGCCTTTCAGATACTCGATCACCAGCTTCCGCCGCTCCGGATCGGCGGTGGAATTGACCATCCGCGAATCCGGCACCACGCTCGCGGGCGAACGCAGAAACGCATCCAGCGTCTGCTCACTCCACACCAGGTTCGCGCGGCGCATCGCCGGTGAATACGGATAGTCGGAAAGACTGCCGGCGCGACGACCGATCACCCCGTGCAGGTTCGGGCCGAAGCGGTGCACGCCGCCCGCGTTCACCGTATGGCATCCACCGCAGATCGCAAACGCACGTTCGCGCTCGCGTTGCCGCGCCTGTTCCGGCGTCTGCGGTGCGGCCGTGCATGCACTGAGCAGCACGACCGCCAACACGGCCAGCGTTCTCACATCGACGGGTAGTTGGGACCGCCGCCGCCCTGCGGGGTCACCCACACAATGTTCTGGGTGGGGTCCTTGATGTCGCAGGTTTTGCAGTGCACGCAGTTCTGCGCGTTGATCTGCAGCTGTTCCTGGCCTTCGCTGCCGACGAACTCGTACACGCCCGCCGGGCAGTAACGCGCTTCCGGGCCAGCGTACTCGGCCAGGTTGACCCGCACCGGAATGCTGGCGTCCTTCAGCGTGAGGTGGCTGGGCTGGTCTTCCTCGTGATTGGTGCTGCTCAGGAACACCGAGCTGAGCCGGTCGAAGGTCAGCACGTTGTCCGGCTTCGGATACGTGATGCGGGTGTGCTGCGATGCCGGTTCCAGGCATTCGTGGTCCGGCTTGTTGTGACCGATCGTCCACGGCGGATTGCGGATGCCCAGCTTCGGCAGCAGCCACTGTTCAATGCCGGTCATCAACGTGGCCACGGTGCGGCCCTTCTTGAACCACTGCTTGAAGTTCTTCGACAGCTTCAGTTCGTCATGCAGCCAGCTCTGGTCGAACGCTTCCGGGTAGGCGCTCAGTTCATCGCGCTGGCGGTCGGCGACCAGCGCATCGAACGCGGCATCCGCGGCCAGCATGCCGGTCTTGATTGCCGCGTGGCTGCCCTTTATTCGGCTGGCGTTGAGGTAACCGGCTTCGCAGCCGACCAGCGCACCGCCCGGGAACACCGTCTTCGGCAACGAGAACAGGCCGCCGGCGGTGATCGCGCGTGCGCCGTAGCCGATGCGCTTGCCGCCTTCCAGGTGCTTGCGGATCGACGGATGGGTCTTGAAACGCTGGAACTCCTCGAACGGGCTCATCCACGGGTTCTTGTAATCCAGCCCCACCACGAAGCCCACGGCGACCTTGCCGCCTTCGGCGTGGTACAGGAACGAGCCACCGTAGGTGTCGCTGTCCAGCGGCCAGCCGGCGGTGTGCACCACCAGGCCTGGCTCATGCTTGGCCGGGTCGATCTGCCACAGTTCCTTGATGCCGATGCCGTAGGACTGCGGGTCCTTGCCGGCGTCCAGCTGGTAACGCGTGATCAGCTGGCGGCCGAGGTGGCCGCGCGAGCCTTCGGCGAAGATCGTGTACTTCGCGTGCAGTTCCATGCCGCGTTCGAAGTTCGGGCCGTGGCTGCCATCCTTGCGGATGCCCATGTCGCCGGTGGCCACGCCCATCACTGCGCCGTTCTCGTCATACAGCACTTCGGCGGCGGCAAAGCCGGGGAAGATCGCCACTTCCAGCGCTTCGGCCTGCTGCGCCAGCCAGCGGGTGACCTCGCCAAGGCTGACGATGTAGTTGCCCTGGTTGTGGAAGCATTCCGGCAGGAACGCATGCGGGGTGCTGCGCGCGCCGTCCGGGCTGAGGAACAGGAACTCGTCGCGGGTGACGGCCTGTTTCAGCGGCGCGCCGCGCTCGGCCCAGTCCGGGAACAGCTCGGTCAGTGCGCGCGGGTCCATGATCGCGCCGGACAGGATGTGCGCGCCGGGCTCGGATCCCTTTTCCAGCACGCAGACCGACAGTTCGCGGCCGGCTTCGATGGCGCGCTGGCGCAGGCGGATGGCCGTGGCCAGGCCGGCGGGGCCGGCTCCGACGATCACCACGTCAAATTCCATGGCTTCGCGCGGGGGCAGGGCGGTGGTTTCTTCGCTCATGGTGGTGCGTAACTCGTTGGGTAGTGCCAGCGGCCAAGGCCGGGGGCGGTTGCCTGGGAATGCAGTTCAGTACGTCAGGGTACCGGGAGCGGGCGTTTACGCCTAGTTCGCCGACGTTGCCAAAGGTTTGAGGGATGAATGGTGCGGTGCCGCATTACCCGCCAAATGCACCGTGATACCGCACATCAGCATCCGGCCATTCCCCTTGCAGCAACACCGTCTGGAAGTACTCCGCCGGCACCCCGGGCAAACGCAGCCGTGGATCGGCCCGGAACCCGAAGCGCCCGTAGTACGCCGGATCCCCCAGCAGCACGCAGCCGGCTGCCCCGCGCTCCTGCAGCGCCGCCAGCGCGGCCCGCATCAATGCGCTGCCTACGCCCCGACCCTGCTGCGTCGGGGCCACCGAGATAGGCCCCAGTCCATACCAGCCCCGGCTGCCATCACTGAGCGTGACCGGCGACAGCGCGACATGGCCGATCAATTCATCCGCTTCCTCGGCCACCAGCGACACCGACAGCGCGCCGGCCGCGCGCAATGCGTCAATGACGTCCTGCTCGGTCCCATCACGGTGCGGCGCATTGGCAAATGCCTCGCGGGTCAGTGCGTGAATGGCGGCGGCATCGGTCGCGCGCTCGGGGCGGATCTGCATGGCGGACGGCTCTGCGACGGAATGTCGCCATTGTAGGCCCGTGCTGCGCCGTGCCTTGGCCGGGTGGCGCTGAGCGCGGACAATGGCCGCCTCTGCTGCTCCTTTCCTGCCAGGTAGCCATGTCCCTGAATCCATATGACCTGTTCGATGTCCGTTCCCTGCTCAGCGAAGAGGAACGCGCGGTACAGGCCAGCGTGGCCCGTTTCACCGATGAGCGGGTGCTGCCCATCATTGGTGACGCCTTCGACCAGGGCCGGTTCCCGGATGAGCTGATCCCGGAGATCGCCTCGCTTGGGCTGCTGGGTTGCACCCTGCCGGAACAGTACGGCGGTGGCGGCCTCAACGCGGTCAGCTACGGGTTGATCTGCCAGGAACTGGAACGCGGTGACTCGGGCCTGCGCAGCTTCGTGTCGGTGCAGAGCTCGCTGTGCATGTACCCGATCTTCGCCTATGGCAGCGAAGAGCAGCGCCTGCGCTGGCTGCCGGACATGGCCGCCGGCAAGGTGATCGGTTGCTTCGGGCTGACCGAGGCGCATGGCGGTTCGGACCCGGCGGCCATGAAGACCCGCGCGGTGCGCGATGGCGGCGACTGGCTGGTCAATGGCAGCAAGATGTGGATCACCAGCGGCCCGGTGGCCGACATCGCCATCGTCTGGGCCCACACGGATGACGGCATCCAGGGTTTCGTATTGGAAAAGGGCATGCCGGGCTTCACCACCCAGGAGATCAAGCACAAGATGAGCCTGCGCGCCTCGCTGACCGGCGCGCTGTTCTTCGACAACGTGCGCGTGCCCGAGCGCAACCGCCTGCCGAACGTGCAGGGCCTGAAGGGGCCGTTGGGCTGTCTGACCCAGGCGCGTTACGGGATCAGCTGGGGCCCGATCGGCGCTGCAGTGGCCTGCCTGGATGAAGCGCTGGGCTACACCAAGGAACGGGTGCTGTTCGGCCGGCCGGTGGCGGCCACGCAGAGCGCGCAGATCAAGCTGGCCGACATGGCGCGGCGGATCACCAGCGCGCAGCTGCTGGCATTGCAGCTGGGGCGGTTGAAGGATGCCGGCCAGATGCAGCCGCAGCAGGTGAGCCTGGCCAAGTGGAACAACTGCCGCATGGCCATCGATATCGCCCGCGATTGCCGCGACCTGCTGGGCGGGGCGGGCATCACCACCGAACACGTGGCGATACGGCATGCGCTGAACCTGGAATCGGTGATTACCTACGAGGGCACCGAAACCGTGCACCAGCTGGTGATCGGCCGCGAGCTGACCGGCATCAACGCGTTCTGACGTTTTACACGGCACGACCAACGGTCGTGCCCTACCGGCTCGGTAGGTATCGACCGTTGGTCGCTACGCTGTTACACGCCGCCGGCAAACCCGTTCTGCCGCCACGCCTCGTACATCACCACGGCTACCGTGTTGGACAGGTTGAGGCTGCGATTATCCGGGCGCATCGGCAGACGCAGCCGACGCCCGTGCGGCAGCGCGTCCAGCACATCCTGCGGCAGGCCGCGGGTCTCCGGGCCGAACAGAAAGGCGTCGCCGTCTTCGAACTGCTGGGTGTCATAGCGCACGCTGCCACGGGTACTGAGGGCGAACAGGCGCTTGGGGGCAATGCGCTGCAGGGCGGTGTCCAGGTCTGGATGCACCAGCAGTCGTGCGTATTCGTGATAGTCCAGGCCGGCGCGCTTGAGCTGCTTGTCGCTCAGGTCGAAACCGAGCGGTTCAATCAGGTGCAGCTGCGCGCCGGTGTTGGCGCAGAGGCGGATCACATTGCCGGTGTTCGGGGGAATTTCCGGCTGGAACAACACAACATGGAACTGAGGAGAGGTCATGGCCAAAGTGTACGCCGCGACGTCTCACTGCTGGTACCGACCGAACCGCTGGATCACGGCCGGTAGGTACCGCAAGGATCGGCTTGCCGGTCCTAACGTCGCTTGCCGACGGCCCGAAGGGTGGCCGCCGAAGGCGGTCATACCGTTGGTCGGTACGCTGTTACGGACGGACCAGCACCGAAGCCGCATCGACTGCAAAGGCCTGCAGGTCGCTCGGCGTCGGGCGCACCTGCAGGGTCGGCAGGCTGATGATCACTTCGTTGGCGACGGCGGTGGCCGCAGCAGCGAAGGTGCCCATGTAGTCGCGGTGGCTGTCCTGCTCGGCGGCCAGCGCTTCACGCTGTTCGGCGGTGGGACGCACTTCGACGGCGGCCAGGGTGGTCACGCGACGGCTGTCGGCCAGTTCCTGGCGGTACTCGGCGATCTGGCCGGCGGTGGGACGCACTTCCACCAGCGCCAGGGTCGGGATCGGGCTGTTGCGTTCCCATTCGGCCTGGGCCAGCTGGTCGGCGGAGGGACGGACCTGGACGGTTTCCAGGGTGGGGATGGCGGAAGCGGCATGCACGTTCGAAACAAACGCGGAGCCGGCAGCGATGGCGATGGCAATTGCGATGGTCTTGGTGTTCATGACGGGCCTGTTTAGTGTTGGTGAGCAGTGGTGTGGTAGTAAGGTAGTACACCGAATCTGGGCTTGCAAGAGAAATTTTCGATTTCGGTGTTTTGTTCAGCGATCAGTCAGTTTGTGTTTGATCGCCTTCTGTCCGCACGGAGATCAAAGCAGGACCCGTGCCAACTTTTTGCCATTGATTTACAAGGGTTTTTCGCCTGAATCGCAGTGTCCGCTGTCCGGACACCTGTCCGATATGCAAGCCAGGACTGTCCGGACGCCGCGATGTGACGTGCCCTGAGAGCGGCAATGACTGTTGGCCGATGCCAGATTCAGTGGGGGCGGGCTAGGATCGGCCTCCACTTTCACGACCAAGGACCCGGAATGACCCTGCACCTTCGACCGCGTGGCGCACTGCTTGCTGTTGCGCTCTCTGCCGCCCTGGGCACGCTGGCCCCGGCACCGGTGCTGGCCAAGCCGGCACAGACGGCCAAGGTCGACATTCCGTTCGAGGAGTTCACCCTGCCCAACGGCCTGCGCGTGGTGGTGCACACCGACCGCAAGGCCCCGATCGTGGCGGTGAACATCTGGTACCACGTAGGCAGCAAGGACGAGCCCGCCGGCCGCACCGGTTTCGCGCACCTGTTTGAACACCTGATGTTCCAGCGCAGCGAAAACCATGACGGCGAGTACTTCGAACCGTTCAAGCAGGTCGGCGTGACCGGTCAGAACGGCACCACCAATACCGACCGCACCAATTACTTCGAGAACGTGCCCACCACCGCGCTGGACATGGCGCTGTGGATGGAGTCCGACCGTATGGGCCACCTGCTGGGTGCCATCGACCAGGCGGCGCTGGATGAGCAGCGCGGCGTGGTCCAGAACGAAAAGCGCCAGGGCGAGAACCAGCCCTATGGCCAGGTCTGGGAAAAGCTCAACCGCGCGCTGTACCCGGCCGGGCACCCGTATCACCACAGCGTGATCGGCTCGATGAACGACCTCAATGCCGCCTCGCTGGATGACGTGAAAACCTGGTTCCGCACCTGGTACGGCCCCAACAACGCGGTGCTGGTGCTGGCTGGCGACATTGACGTGGCCACCGCCAAGGAAAAGGTCGCACGCTACTTCGGCGACATTCCGGCCGGCCCGAGCATGGCCCAGCCGAAGGTGGACGTGGCCAAGCGCGAAAAATCCACCCGCGAGACCATGACCGACAAGGTGCCGCAGGCGCGCATCTACCGCGCCTGGAATGTTGCCGAAGTGGGCACCACCGACATCGATCAGCTGCAGCTGTTCGCGCAGGTGCTGGGTGGGGCCAAGGCCTCGCGCCTGGACCAGCGCCTGCTGCACCAGGACAAGCTGGTCGACAACGTCAGCGCCGGGGCCTACAGCTCACAGCTGGGCTCCAACTTCATGATCATGGCCACGGTGAAGCAGGGCGTGGACCCGGCCAAGGTCGAAGCCATCATCGATGAGGAAGTGCGCAAGCTGATCAAGGACGGCCCCACCGCCGCCGAACTCTCGCGCGGCAAGACCGCCTTCCGCGCCGGCTTCATCCGCGGCATCGAACGCATTGGTGGCTTCGGCGGCAAGGCCGACGCGCTGGCCGAGTGCACTGTGTATGAAGGCGACCCGGGCTGCTTCCGCCGTTCGCTGAAGGTGATCAATGACGCCACCGCGGCCGACGTGCGCGGCATCGGTGCCAAGTGGCTGGGCCCGGGCGACCACACCCTGGTGGTGGAGCCGGGTGCGCGCGTGGCTCTGGCCGAGGAACCCTCGGCCACGCCCAAGCCGTTCAACGTGCCGGCGGTGGACCCGAAGTTCAGCACCCTGCCGAGCCAGGTCGACCGCAGCAGCGGCGTGCCGCAGACCAAGCAGTTCCCGGAACTGAAGTTCCCGCAGTTGCACCGCGCCACCCTGAAGAACGGCACCCAGGTGATCCTGGCCGAACGCCACGACATTCCGGTGGTGCAGTTCAGCTATGAGTTCCCGGGCGGCTTCACCGCCGACCAGGGACGCAAGTCCGGCACCGCCAACTTCACCATGGACCTGATGGGCGAAGGTGCGGGCAAGCTGGGCGCGCTGGCCTTCGCCGACGCCGCCGACATGCTGGGAGCCAGCATGGGCGCAAGTGCCTCGCTGGACAGCGCCAGCGTGTACCTGTCCGCACTGAAGGAAAACCTGGCCCCGTCGCTGGCCCTGTATGCCGACATGCTGCGCAGCCCGCGCTTCGAGCAGGGCGAGATCGACCGGGTCAAGGCGACCTGGATTGCTGGCATCCAGCAGGAGAAGGTGAATCCCAACGCCGTCGCCATGCGCGTGCTGCCGCCGCTGCTGTACGGCAAGGGCCATCCGTACGCGATTCCGTTCACCGGCAGCGGCCGCGAGGCTGACATCCAGTCGCTGACCCGCCAGGACCTGGTCGACTTCCACCGCGACTGGCTGCGCCCGGAGCAGGGCACCCTGATCGTGGTGGGCGACACCACCTTGAAAGAAATCGTGCCGCTGCTGGAACGCCAGCTGGGTGACTGGAAGAGCACCGGCCCGGCCCCGCAGGTGAAGGCCACCGTGGACGTGGCGCGCCCCGCCAAGGGCCGCGTGTTCCTGATCGACCAGCCCGGTGCGGTCCAGGCCAACCTGTTCGCCGGCCAGGTGGTGCCTTCCACCCTGGATGCCGGGGCAACCCGCTTCGACATCGCCAACGGCGTGCTCGGCGGCGACTTCACCTCGCGCCTGAACATGAACCTGCGTGAAGAGAAGCACTGGTCGTATGGGGCCCGCAGCAGCGCCAGCAGCACCCTGGGCCAGCGCCCGTGGATGGCGATGGCCCCGGTACAGATCGACAAGACCGGCGAGGCCATGGCCGAAATGCGTCGTGAGATCGCCGATTTCGCCAGCGGTACCGAGGCGATCACCGCACCGGAAGTGACCCGCATCCGCAACATCCAGACCCTCAGCCTGCCCGGGGCCTATGAAACCGCCAGCGCGGTGATGGGCACCATCAGCGGCATCGTCCGCTACCAGCGCCCGGACGACTATGTGTTCAAGCGCAAGGCCGAGATCGAGGCGATGACCCCGGCCCAGGTGCAGCAGGCCGCCGCCACGCTGGATCCCAATGCCCTGACCTGGGTGGTGGTGGGTGACCTGAAGCAGACCGAAAAAGAGGTGCGCGCGCTGAACCTGGGCGAGGTCACCGTCATCGACGCAGACGGCAATCCGGTGAAATAAACCGCAGGGAGAGGTAGTGCCGGCCGCTGGCCGGCAACCTCATCCCCCCTCACCGTCCCGCCCCATCCACCCCCGATTCAGCCCATTCAGGCAAAATCCCCCCATGACCCACCCGAGCATCCCCGCCATGCGCCTCCTGCTCCTCTCCGCCCTCACCCTGACCGCCACCGCCTGCACCTGGGTGCCGATCGAACCCAGCGGCAAGACCGTGCGCGTGCTGCCCGCCGGCCAGGTCCCGTCGGGCTGCCAGCAGCGCGGCGAAGTCGTGGTCACGGTCAAGAGCAAGGTCGGCTTCTACAACCGCAACCCCCTGCGCGTGCAGGAAGAACTGGAAACCCTGGCCCGCAACGAGGCCCCCAGCGCCCAGGCCAATGCCATCCAGGCCGCCGCCGCGCCGGCCGACGGCAGCCAGCGCTTCCTGGCCTTCCAGTGCCCGCCGCGCTGACGCATTCAGCCCCACGCCCGGACCATACGCCCGGGCGTGAATTCGTAAAGATGCGGTGAAAGCCGCTGGGGCTTACAATAGCGCCCCCTTCGCCTGAGCCTTGGCGCTAACTGATGCTCTTCAAGAATGTCTCGATCGCCGGTCTGGCGCACATCGACGCGCCGCATACGCTGACGTCGAAGGAAATCAACGAACGCCTGCAGCCGACGCTGGATCGTCTGGGCATCCGCACCGACGTGCTCGGCGATATCGCCGGCATCCATGCCCGCCGCCTGTGGGACGCCGACATGCTGGCCTCCGACGCCGCCACCCTGGCCGGCCGCAAGGCGCTGGAAGACGCCGGCATCGGTGCCGACAAGATCGGCCTGCTGGTCAACACCTCGGTCAGCCGCGACTACCTGGAGCCGTCCACGGCCAGCATCGTCTCGGGCAACCTGGGCGTCAGCGACCAGTGCATGACCTTCGACGTCGCCAATGCCTGCCTGGCCTTCATCAACGGCATGGACATCGCCGCCCGCATGCTGGAACGCGGCGAGATCGACTACGCGCTGATCGTCGACGGCGAAACCGCCAACCTGGTGTACGAGAAGACGCTCGAGCGCATGGCCCTGCCGGGCGTGACCGCCGACGACTTCCGTAACGAGATGGCCGCGCTGACCCTGGGCTGCGGTGCCGCTGCCATGGTCATGGCGCGCAGCGAGCTGGTGCCGGATGCCCCGCGTTACCGCGGCGGTGTCACCCGCTCGGCCACCGAGTGGAACCAGCTGTGCCGCGGCAACCTGGACCGCATGGTCACCGACACCCGCATGCTGCTGATCGAAGGCATCAAGCTGGCCCAGAAGACCTTCATGGCCGCCCGCGAAGCGCTGGGTTGGGCCGTGGAAGAGCTGGACCAGTTCGTGATCCACCAGGTCAGCCAGCCGCACACCGCGGCCTTCATCAAGAACTTCGGCATCGACCCGAAGAAGGTGATGACCATCTTCGGCGAGCACGGCAACATTGGTCCGGCCTCGGTGCCGATCGTGCTGAGCAAGCTCAAGCAGCTGGGCAAGCTGAAGAAGGGCGACCGCATCGCCCTGCTCGGCATCGGCTCGGGCCTGAACTGCTCGATGGCCGAAGTGGTCTGGTAAAACGACACTTCAGTTGATTCCAAGGGCCGGTACTTCCGGCCCTTTTTACAGGTGCGATCTGATGTCCCAGCTTCCCGGTTACCCCGCCCATCCGCAGCGTTTCGAAGTCCGCCCCGGCCTGTCGATGAGCTATCTCGACGAAGGTCCGCGTGACGGCGAAGTCGTGGTGATGGTGCACGGCAACCCGTCGTGGAGCTATTACTGGCGCACGCTGGTTGCGGGTCTGTCGGACAAGTACCGCTGCATCGTGCCCGACCATATCGGCATGGGGCTGTCGGACAAGCCCGATGACAGCCGCTACGAATACACCCTGCAGTCGCGCGTGGAGGACCTGGATGCCCTGCTCAAGCACCTGGGGATCACGGGCCCGATCACCCTGGCTGTGCACGACTGGGGCGGCATGATCGGCTTCGGGTGGGCGCTGTCGCACCATGCGCAGGTCAAGCGCCTGGTGGTGCTCAACACCGCCGCCTTCCCGATGCCGGCGGCCAAGAAGATGCCGTGGCAGATCGCGCTGGGCCGGCACTGGAAGATCGGCGAGTGGATCATCCGCACCTTCAACGCGTTCTCCAGCGGTGCGTCGTGGCTGGGCGTGGAGCGCAAGATGCCGGCGGATGTACGCCGCGCGTATGTGTCGCCGTACAACAGCTACGCCAACCGGATCAGCACGATCCGCTTCATGCAGGACATTCCGCTGAGCCCGGCCGACAAGGCTTGGTCGCTGCTGGAGCGTGCCGGCCAGGCACTGCCCTCGTTCGCCGACCGTCCGGCGTTCATCGGTTGGGGTCTGCGCGACTTCGTGTTCGATCATCACTTCCTGAAGGGTTTCCAGGCCGCGCTGCCGCAGGCGCAGGTGCATGCGTTTGAAGATGCCGGGCACTATGTGCTGGAAGACAAGCACGAAGTGCTGGTGCCGGAGATCCGCGCGTTCCTGGATGGCAATCCGCTGTAACCGGTGTGACGACCAACGGTCGTCACCTACCGATAAGGTTCAACGATTGCATTGGCGGATGGTGATCCTCCGCTGGTAGGTGACGACCGTTGGTCGTCACCCGACGCACGCGATCAAATGCGGCAACGCAGGGTTCAAATTCCCTACCCGCCAGAACACCACCTGCTGCACCCGTGGCGCGTCCTTCAACGCTACGAACACCACCCCCGGCACGCCCAGCCGGCGCAATGACGCCGGTACCAGCGCCACCCCCAGCCCTTCGCCTACCAGGCTGACGATGCTCTGCTGCAGCTGGACCTCCAGCCGGATCTGCGGGCGCAGGCCTTCGCGCGCAAAACAGGCGTCAATCGCTTCCCGCAAGGTCGGCACTACATCGGCCGGTGCGGTGATCAGCGCCTCATCCGCCAGCTGCGCCACCTGCAGCTGACGCCGCCGCGCCAGCGGGTGCGCGGCCGGCAGTGCCACACACAGCGGCTCCTCGAACAGCGGCTGCAGCGCCAGGCCATGCAGTTCGGCAGGTGCAAAGCCAATCCCCGCATCCAGCTCGCCCTCGCGCACGCCCTGCAGCAAGGCCAGTGGCAATGCCTCGCGCAGGCGCAGCTGCACCTGCGGGTGCGCGGCAATGAAGCGCCGGGCCAGCGGCGGCACTGAGCTGTGCGCCGCATGCATCATGAAGCCCACGCGCAGCTCGCCCAGTTCACCGGCGGCCACCTGCTGCGCGCTGCGGCAGGCCTGTTGCAGCCCGACCAGCACGTCGCGCGCATCCTGGGCGAAGCGCGTGCCGGCGGTAGTGAGCCGCACGTGGCGAGAGTCGCGCTCCAGCAGGGTTACCCCGAGCGCCTTCTCCAGCCCGGCGATCTGCCGGCTCAGCGGCGGCTGGGTCATGTGCAGACGTTCAGCGGCCTTCCCGAAATGCAGGGTGTCAGCCACGGCCAGGAAACACTGCAGGGCGCGAATGTCGATCATGCACAAAGAGTATCGCTGAAGTCCGCCAAAAGCATTGGAAGGTATTGATGCCGGCGCGTAGCCTGCACCGCACGCTTTCAGGGAATCCCCCATGTTGTCTGTGCTGGCCATTGTGCTGCCCATCTTTGGCCTGATCTTTGCCGGCTGGCTGGCCCGCCGCAGTGGCGCGCTGGGCCCGCATTCCACGTCCGAGCTGAACCGCTTCGTGGTCTACCTGGCGCTGCCCGCGCTGTTGTTCGACGTTGTCGCCAACGCGCATTGGCAGGCGTTGTGGAATCCCGGTTTCCTGCTCAGCTTCGGCGGCGGCACCGCGCTGGTGTTCGCCGGCACCGTGCTCCTGCAGCGCCGACGCGGCCAGCCGCTGGCCGACGCCAGCATCGACGGCCTCAACGCCGCCTATGCCAACACCGGCTTCATCGGCTTTCCGCTCGCAGTGGCGGTGCTGGGTACGGCGGCGCTCACCCCTACCCTGGTCGCGACCCTGCTGACCGTGTGCGTGCTGTTCGCGCTGGCCATCGTGCTCGTTGAAACCGGCCTGCAGCGCGAAATGCGCCTGCACCACCTGCTGTGGAAGGTCACCCGCGTCCTGCTGCGCAATCCGCTGGTACTGGCTCCGCTGCTGGCGCTGCCGCTGATGGCCACCGGCACGCACCCGCCGGCTCCCGTGCAGACGTTCCTGAAACTGCTGGGGGGCGCGGCATCCCCGTGTGCGTTGATCGCACTGGGGCTGTTCCTGGGCGAACGCCGCAACGTGCCCGCAGGCACCGGACGCACCGCGCTGGGGTTGGGGACGGCCAAGCTGCTGCTGCAGCCGCTGCTGGTCTGGCTGCTGGCCGCCCAGGTGTTCCGCCTGGACCCGGTGCTGACCCATGCGGCCGTGCTGCTGGCCGCGCTGCCCACCGGCACCGGGCCGTTCATGCTGGCCGAGTTCCATGGCCGCGAGGCCGGCACTACCGCGGCCACGGTGCTGGGCACCACCCTGGTGTCCGTACTGACCCTGACCCTGTATCTGACCTGGGTCGGACCGCAGGCCGGATAGGGCGGTTCAGTCCTTGAGCGGCCAGTCGGCCGGGGTCAGCGCCGGCATGCCGAAGGCAATGCGCGCCTTGTCGCACTGCGGGCTGGCCTTGCCGTACTCCCACGAGGCATCGACCTCACGGCACACACTGGGCCGGTTGGGGTGAATGCTGCAGCGCGAATAGACCCCGATCTCGGCATCCAGCGCGACGCAACGTACCGGCTTGGAGTGGGTGCCGCGCATGCACAACCGGTGCGGGTCCAGCACTTCGGTCAGTTCGTGCGGCACACCGCCGGGGGTGACCTCGTCAGACTCCATCCAGTGGAAGGCCACGCGGTACTGGGTACAACACGCGCCGCAGGTCATGCAGGGATGGGCCATGGATGCCGGCCTTCGGGCGGCAGAGAGTGCAGGGGGAAGGGCGCGAATTTTCCACGCTGACGGCCGCCGCGCAAGATTTTTCTGCAGCGGCGACAATGAACGGATGAACAGCCCCACCAACATCGCCGCGCGCCTGCCCGAACTGGCCCGCGAACGCCCCGACCAGATTGCCATCCGCTGCCCCGGAAAGCCCGGCCCCACCGGCATGGCGCGCTATGACGTGACCCTGGACTACCGCACCCTCAACGCCCGCAGCGACGCCATGGCGGCCGGGCTGGCCGCCTACGGCATCGGCCGTGGCGTGCGCGCGGTGGTGATGGTGCGGCCCTCGCCGGAGTTCTTCCTGCTGATGTTCGCGCTGTTCAAGAACGGCGCGGTGCCGGTGCTGGTCGACCCCGGCATCGACAAGCGCGCGCTCAAGCAGTGCCTGGACGAAGCCCAGCCGCAGGCCTTCATCGGCATCGGCCTGGCCCATGTGGCGCGGCTGGTGCTGCGCTGGTGCCCGGGCGCGAAGTCCCTGGTGACCGTGGGCCGGCGCTGGGGCTGGGGCGGCACCACCCTGGCCCAGCTGGAGGCGCAGGGAGCCAGCGCGCCGCAGCCGATCGCCGCGACCGACGGCGACGACGTGGCCGCGATCCTGTTCACCAGCGGCTCCACCGGCGTACCCAAGGGCGTGGTCTACCGCCACCGTCACTTCGTGGGGCAGGTGGACCTGCTGCGCTCGGCGTTCGGCATGGAAGCGGGGGGCGTGGACCTGCCCACCTTCCCGCCGTTCGCCCTGTTCGACCCGGCGCTGGGCCTGACCTCGGTGATTCCGGACATGGACCCCACGCGCCCGGCCAAGGCCGATCCGCGCAAGCTGCACGACGCCATCGCCCGCTTCGGGGTGACCCAGCTGTTCGGTTCGCCGGCGCTGATCCGGGTGCTGGCCGACCACGGCCAGCCGCTGCCCGGCGTGCGCCGGGTGACCTCGGCCGGCGCGCCGGTGCCGCCGGACGTGGTGGCGCGGTTCCGCCGCCTGCTGCCTGACGACGCGCAGTTCTGGACCCCATACGGCGCCACCGAATGCCTGCCCGTCGCCGTGGTCGAAGGCCGTGAGCTGGAAAGCACCCGCGAGGCTACCGAGCACGGGGCTGGCACCTGCGTCGGCCGCGTGGTCGCGCCCAACCAGGTCCGTATCATCGCCATCGATGACGCACCCCTGCCGCAGTGGACGCAGGTGCGCGAAGTGGCCACCGGCGTGGTCGGCGAGATCACCGTCGCCGGCCCGACTGCCACCGACAGCTATTTCAACCGTCCGCAGGCCACCGCCGCTGCCAAGATCAGCGAAACCCTGGCCGATGGCAGCACCCGCGTGGTCCACCGCATGGGCGACGTCGGTTACTTCGACGACCAGGGCCGGCTGTGGTTCTGCGGCCGCAAGACCCAACGCCTGGAAACCGCGCAGGGCCCGCTGTACACCGAGCAGGTCGAGCCCGTGTTCAACACCCTGGAGGGCATTGCCCGCACCGCGCTGGTCGGCGTGGGTGCGCCCGGGCAACAGGTGCCGGTGCTGTGCTATGAACTCAAGCCGGGCACCAGCGATTCACCGGCGCTGCAGCAGCGCCTGCGTGATCACGCGCTGGCGCATCCCGGCACTGCGCGCATCGAGCGCTTCCTGGTGCACCCGGGCTTCCCCGTCGACATCCGTCACAACGCCAAGATCGGCCGCGAAAAGCTGACGGTCTGGGCCGCAACCCGCATGGAACAACACGCATGAAGATTCTGGTCACCGGTGGTGGTGGTTTCCTTGGTCAGGCGCTGTGCCGTGGCCTGGTCGAGCGCGGGCACGAAGTGCTCAGCTTCAATCGCAGCCATTACCCGGCATTGGCCGCGCTGGGCGTGGGCCAGATCCGCGGCGACCTCGCCGATGCCGAGGCGGTGCGCCATGCGGTGGCCGGCGTCGACGCGGTGTTCCACAACGCCGCCAAGGCCGGTGCCTGGGGCAGCTATGACAGCTACCACAAGGCCAACGTGGTGGGCACTGACAACGTGCTTGCCGCCTGCCTTGCCAACGGCGTGGGTCGGCTGGTGTACACGTCCACGCCCAGCGTGACCCACCGCGCCACCCATCCGGTGGAAGGCCTGGGCGCGGACGAGGTGCCGTACGGCGAGGACTTCCAGGCCCCGTACGCGGCGACCAAGGCCATTGCCGAACAGCGCGTGCTCGCCGCCAATGACGCGCAACTGGTCACCGTGGCACTGCGCCCGCGACTGATCTGGGGTCCGGGCGACCAGCAGCTGGTGCCGCGCCTGGCCGAGCGTGCACGCGCCGGTCGTCTCCGTTTTGTCGGCGACGGTACCAATCTGGTCGACACCACCTACATCGACAACGCCGCGCTGGCCCACTTCCAGGCGTTTGAACATCTGGCTCCGGGTGCCGCCTGCGCCGGCAAGGCGTACTTCATTTCCAACGGCGAGCCGCTGCCGATGCGCGAGCTGCTCAACAAGCTGCTGGCCGCGTCGGGCGCACCGCCGGTGGAGAAGTCGATCAGCTTCAAGACGGCCTACCGCATCGGCGCGGTCGCCGAGCGGTTGTGGCCGCTGCTGCGGTTGAAAGGCGAACCGCCGATGACCCGCTTCCTCGCCGAGCAGCTGTGCACGCCGCACTGGTACAGCATGGAGCCGGCGCGTCGCGACTTTGGCTATGTGCCGCAGGTCAGCATTGACGAAGGCCTCACGAGGCTGAAGGCTTCATTGCGCGATGAGGTTGCCGTCACTCGCTGAACACCGGCAAATCGAGACTATGGCAGCACGCCAATCCGGCACGCACCACGCGAGGATCGACATGCTGCACTACGCCGTAGTTTTCTTTGTAATCGCCATCATTGCGGCGGTGCTCGGTTTCTCCGGCATCGCCGGTGCCGCCAGCAACATCGCCTGGATCCTGTTTGTCGTGTTCCTGATCCTGGCTGTGATCTCGATGTTCCGTAAGCGTACGTAGTACTCGCAGTACCTGCCTTGACGGCAGTGCGGCGGGCACCTCTCTCCTGCCCGCCGCACTGCCGCGGCAAGCAACGACGGCCTGGCGTCCCCACGACGACCAGGCCGTTGTGCTGTATGGCACCCGCCATTCAAGGGGCACAGGTAGAATGGCCACATGCCCCGCTCCCTGCTTTCCTCCCTCAAGCCCCTGGCCGGCAATGCCCTGCAACTGGCATTGAACCGCACCCTGGCGCTGGACCCGGACACCCGCCATGCGCTTTCCGCGCTGGACGGCCGCCATATCGCCCTGACCCTGGAATCGCCGTCGCTGGCAATGCGCATCGGGGTTGACGGTGATCGCCTCACCGTCGGACCGGTCGACCAGGGACAGGAACCCGATCTGGCCGTGCGCAGCACCTTGGGTGGGGTGCTGGCGCAGCTGCCGCTGATCGCCAATGCCCGCCGTGGCGGCGACGCCCCGGCCGGGCGGGTCAAGGTGTCAGGCGATGCCGAACTGGCGCGCCGCCTGCAGCAGCTGGCCAGCCGCTTCGACCCCGACTGGCAGCTGCCGTTCGTGCGCGTGTTCGGCGAGATTCTGGGCGTGCAGGTGGCCAACACCCTGCGCTCGGCCCTGCAGCATGCGCGCCGTGGCGCGTCCGATCTGGCACATACCGCCGCTGAATTTGTCACCGAGGAGTCGCGCGACGTGGTACCCCGAGCAGAACTGGATGCCTTCCACGACGATGTGGACGTGATGCGTGACGACGTCGAACGCCTGGCCGCGCGCGTGCAGCGCCTGCAGCAGGTGCGCGCATGAAGGCGATGTTCCGCGCCACCCGCATCGGCCGCGTGATCCTGCGTTATCGCCTGGATGATCTGTTACAGGGCACACCCGTGGAGCGTTGGCTGCGTCTGGCCAAGCCCTTCGTGCCGCGCGCCTCGGCCGATATCGCCGCACAGTCGCGCGGTGCCCGTCTGCGCCTGGCGCTGCAGGACCTGGGTCCGATCTTCGTCAAGTTCGGGCAGATACTGTCCACCCGCCGCGACCTTATTCCGGCCGACGTGGCCAACGAACTCACTCTGCTGCAGGATCGCGTGAAGCCGTTCGACGGCGACACCGCCCAGCGCATCGTCGAAGCCGCGCTCGGTCGCCCGGTCAGCGAGGCCTTTGCCAGCTTCGACCTGCAGCCGCTGGCCTCGGCCTCGATCGCCCAGGTCCACGCCGCCACGCTGGCCGATGGCCGGCAGGTGGTGGTCAAGGTGCTGCGCCCGGACATCGAAAAGCAGATCGACGCCGATATCGCCCTGCTCAAGTCCGCCGCTGCCCTGGTCGAACGCACTCATCCGCGCGCTGACAAGATCCGCCCGCGCGAAGTGGTGGCCGAGGTGGAGAACACCCTCGCCGCCGAGCTGGACCTGCAGCGCGAAGGGGCCAACGCCAGCGTGCTGCGCCGGTTCTGGATGGACTCGGACGACCTGTACGTGCCCGAAGTGATCTGGAGCCACACCGCCGAGCGCGCGCTCACCCTGGAACGCGTGTGGGGCATTCCGTCGGACGACATCGCTGCACTCGACAAGGCCGGCATCGACCGCAAGGCACTCGCCGCCAAGGGCGTGCGCGTGTTCTACACGCAGGTGTTCCGCGACAACTTCTTCCACGCCGACGCGCACGCCGGCAACATCTGGGTCGACACCGATCCGGCCCGCCGCGACAACCCGCGCTTCATCGCGCTGGACTTCGGCATCATGGGCCAGCTGTCCGAGGAAGATCAGTACTACCTGGCCGAGAACTTCATGGCCATCTTCAACAAGGACTACCGGCGCATGGCCGAGTTGCACGTTGAGGCCGGCTGGATGCCCAACAACGTGCGCATCGACGAACTGGAAGCAGCGGCGCGTTCGGTGTGCGAACCGTACTTCACCCGCCCGCTGTCGCAGATTTCGCTGGCCGAAGTATTGATGAAGCTGTTCCGCGTGGCCCAGCGCTACCAGCTGACCCTGCAGCCGCAGCTGATCCTGTTGCAGAAGACCCTGCTTAACATCGAAGGCGTGGGCCGCCAGCTTGACCCGCAGCTGGACATCTGGGCGGTGGCGCGGCCGGTGCTGGAACGCATCCTGCGCGAGCGTTACAGCCCGCGCCGGGTGCTGAAGGAACTGCGCAAGCGGCTGCCGGAAATCATGACCCACACCCCGGACATGCCGCGCCTGGTGCACGCCTGGCTGAAGCAGCAGGTCGAGGGCGACCATGAACTGTCGATGCGTTCGGTCGATCTGGTCGCATTGAACAACAATCTGCAGAAGCTGCAGAAGCGCGCGGTGGCCGCGATTGCCGGCGTCGGCCTGCTGATCGTTGCCGCGGTGCTGTACGGCATGCAGCCGGGCGGCTGGTACTTCGGTGATGCGCCCCTGCTGAGCATTGCCAGCGGCGCGGCAGGGTTGTTCTCACTCGGTGCGGCGTGGTGGCGGCGGTGATCGCAGTGGAAGACGCATCACCCGCCATTGAAGTGTCCGCGGCGCTCCCGCCCCTGCAACTGCTGCATCTGGACGAGCGTCTGGCCGTGGTCAACAAGCCCGCCGGGCTGATGGTCCATGACAGCAAGCTGGCCCGTGGCGAAGACGATTTCCTTGCCGACCGCCTGCGCGAGCAGCTGGGCAAGCCGATCTTCCTGGTCCACCGGCTTGACCGCGCCACCAGCGGCTGCCTGCTGCTGGCGTTCGACCGCGAGAGCGCTGGCATTCTCGGCAAGGCGTTGATGGGCGGCGATGTCACCAAGGATTACCTGGCGATCTGCCGCGGCTGGCCGGCCGAGGAGGCATTCACGGTCGACCACGACCTGGACGGTGGCCCCGGTAAGCCGGTGAAGAAGCAGGCCATCACCCATTTCCAGCGGGTGGCGGTGGGTGAGATCGCGGTGCCGGTCGGCGAGTTCCCGACCTCACGCTATGCGCTGCTGCGCTGCCAGCCGCAGACCGGGCGCTTCCGTCAGATCCGCCGGCACCTGAAGCATCTGTCGCATCACCTGATTGGCGATACCAGCCACGGCGATGGCCGGCACAACCGCAGCTTCCGCATGCAGGGCATCCACCGCATGCTGCTGCACGCCGAGCGCCTGCGTTTCCCGCATCCAGACGGCGGCCTGATGGATGTCAGCGCGCCGGTGGATGGGGAGTTTGGCAAGGCGATGGATCTGTTCGGCTGGCGTTAGATCCGCGCGTGGACACGCATTGCGGCGTACGTGCGCAGGATCATGGCTTTGACACCCATGGGGTGTCACTACGACCCTTGGTCGGGCGACCTGTAGGGACACGCCATGCGTGTCCACGCGGTGCCGTCGCGGCCGATATCATTTCTTGGCTGGTGCCGCCGCCGGTGCCGGCTGTTCATTCACGATCGCCTCCAGATCCTTCTGCAGGTCCACGAACAGCGGCTGCATCCGCTCCTGGATCGCCACCATCACGTTCTGCATCAGCGCCGGAGTCTTGTCGAGCAGGCTCTGGCCCGCCGAGCTCTCATAGAACTCGGCCATCGCCAGCACGTCTTCCTTGCTGAAGGTCTTCTTGTACAGGTCCACGTACATCGGCCGCAGCTGCTGCCACGACAGCGCCTGCCGGATGGTCTGGTTGGTGCGCTGCTCGATGCGCTGCAATTGCGCGCGCTGGGTCTCATCAAGCTGACGCTGCTGCGCCACCTGCTCGAACTGCTGGCGCTGCATCGCCTCGATCTGCGGCAGCATGGTGTCGAGCATGCTCTGCGCGCGCGAGGCGGCCAGCAGGCGGTTGATGTCGGCGTCGGTCGGCGGTGCGGCCAGGGCCGGCGCGATGGCGGCCAGGCCCAGGGCCAGGCCAAGCACGAGGCGGGTCAGGCCACGACGGGCCGGTCGGCGGATCAGGGTCATCTCGATGCATCCTGCAGTATGGAAAGCCCGAGCATACCCGGGTGGGGTGGACGGCGCGGTGGTGACCACGTCGAAGATCGTGACGATAGTCACCCCGTTATGACCCGTTACCCGCCCAATCGATACCAATGGCGTACGTTCCAGTCACCAAAGGCGGCGATCCAGCCTTTACAATGCCGCCCATGGGAAATGGGCCTGTCACCATCAACGCGCACCTGACGATTCCGGACTCGGAACTCGTCGAACGCTTCGTGCGCGCCAGTGGGGCCGGCGGCCAGAACGTGAACAAGGTCTCCACCGCGGTGGAACTGCGTTTTGACGTGGCCGGCTCGCCGTCGCTGCCCGAAGCGCTGCGCACGCGCCTCCTGGCGCGGCGCGACCGGCGCATGACCGGCGAGGGCGTGCTGGTGATCGACGCCCAGCGTTTCCGCACCCAGGACCGCAACCGCGAAGACGCCCGCGAACGCCTGGCTGCCTTCATCCAGGCCAGCCTCAGCGTGCCCAAGGCACGGGTGGCGACCAAGCCCTCGTTCGGAGCCAAGATGCGCCGCCTGGACGCCAAGAAAGAGCGCTCGCAGATCAAACGCGCGCGCACCACACGCAATTGGGAGTGATTGCTTGAACAACCCACATCCGCTGGTTCCGGCCATTCCGCCGAACATGCCGCAGGTCAAACCCAGCCGCTTCTGGCGCTGGGCCGCGCGTTGCGCGCTGCGCCTGGGCGGCTGGAAGATCCAGGGCACCCTGCCGAACGTGCCCAAGCTGGTGATGATCGTCGCCCCGCACTCGTCCAACTGGGACGGCTACTGGGGCATGGCGGCCAAGATCGCCATGGGCCTGCAGGTGCGGGTGCTCGGCAAGGCTTCGCTGTTCTGGTGGCCGCTGGGGCCGCTGCTGCGCAAGCTCGGCGTGATTCCGCTCGACCGCAGCTCGCCGCAGGGCACTGTGGAGCAGGCCGTGCGCCTGATCCGTGAGTCCGACAAGATGTGGTACGTGATCACCCCGGAAGGCACCCGCAAGAAGGTCGAGCACTGGAAGGCCGGCTTCCTGAAGATCGCGCGCATGGCCGACGTGCCGGTGCTGGCCGCGTACTTCCATTACCCGGAGAAGATCATCGGCCTTGGCCCGGTGTTCCATTCCACCGGTGACGACGTGGCCGACATGGCCACCATCCGCGAGTGGTACCGCCCCTGGCAGGGCAAGAACCGCGGCACCGTCTGAGTCTTCACGCCGGCTCCCGGGGCCGGCACAGCCAGATGCCACGTCCGGCACATGCCGGCAACGGCCAATGGGAGTAGGGTGATCGGCTGCAACTTTCTGCAGCCGCACCTCTTCCCAGGAGCCCGTTTCATGTCGCGTACCGTCATTCTGGCCGCCGCCATCAGCCTGGCGCTGGCCGCTTGTTCCGGCAAGGAGTCCACCCCCGTGACCGATGCCCAGACCCCCGCTGCGCAGCAGCCGGCCGATGCCTCCACCAACCCCCTGTTGAGCGCCAGCACGCTGCCGTTCCAGGCCCCGCCGTTCGACCGCATCAAGGACAGTGATTACCTGCCGGCCTTCAATGAAGGCATGAAGCAGCACCTGGCCGAAGTGCGCAAGATCGCCGACAACGCCGAGCCGGCCACTTTCGACAACACCATCGAAGCACTGGAGCGCAGCGGCGAAACCCTGACCCGCGTCTCGCGCGTGTTCTTCGGCATCGTCCAGGCCGACACCAACGACGCCCGCCAGAAGATCCAGGAAGAAGTGGCCCCGAAGCTGGCCGAGCACCAGGACGAGATCAACCTCGACCCGAAGCTGTTCGCGCGCATCAAGAGCATCTACGACCAGCGCGAATCGCTGGGCCTGGACCCGGTGCAGAAGCGCCTGGTCGAGCGTGACTACCAGGAGTTCGTGCGCGCCGGTGCGCAGCTGAACGACGCCGACAAGGCGACCCTGCGCAAGCTCAACGTGGAAGAAACCACGCTGGCCACCAAGTTCCACACCCGCCTCGTCGCCGCGACCGCCGCGGCTGCCGTGGTGGTGGACGACAAGGCCAAGCTGGCCGGCCTGAGCGAAGAAGAGATCAACACCGCCGCCGCCGACGCCAAGGCCCGCAACCTGGAAGGCAAGTTCCTGCTGCCGCTGCAGAACACCACCCAGCAGCCGGTGCTCGCCTCGCTGAGCGACCGCGACCAGCGCGCCGCCGTGCTGAAGGCTTCGGAAACGCGCGCCGAACGCGGCGATGCCAACGACACCCGCGAAACTGTGCAGCGCCTTGCCCAGCTGCGTGCGCAGAAGGCCAAGTTGCTTGGCTTTGAAAACTACGCTGCGTACGGCCTGGCCGACCAGATGGCCAAGACCCCGGCCGCCGCCACCAAGCTGCTGACCGACACCGTGCCGGCCGCCACCGCCAAGGCACGCGGCGAGATTGCCGAGATGCAGAAGGTGATCGACGCCCAGAACGGTGGCTTCAAGCTGGCCGCCTCCGACTGGGACTTCTACGCCGAACAGGTGCGCAAGGCCCAGTACGACCTCGACGAGTCGCAGATCAAGCCGTACTTCGAGCTCGACAACGTGCTGCAGAACGGCGTCTTCTTTGCTGCCACCCAGCTGTACGGCATCACCTTCAAGCCGCGCACCGACATTCCGACCTATCACCCGGACATGAAGGTGTATGAAGTGTTCGACAAGGACGGCACCTCGCTGGCGCTGTTCTACACCGACTACTTCAAGCGCGACAGCAAGTCCGGTGGCGCGTGGATGGACGTGTTCGTCGAGCAGAACGGCCTCACCGGCGACAAGCCGGTGGTGTACAACGTGTGCAACTTCACCAAGCCCGCCGCCGGCCAGCCCGCGCTGCTCAGCTTCGATGACGTGACCACCATGTTCCATGAGTTCGGCCACGCACTGCACGGCATGTTCTCGAACGTGAAGTACCCGTCCATCGCCGGCACCAGCACCTCGCGCGACTTCGTCGAGTTCCCGTCGCAGTTCAACGAGCACTGGGCGCTGGACCCGAAGGTGTTTGCCAACTACGCCAAGAACTACAAGACCGGCGAGCCGATGCCGCAGGCGCTGGTGGACAAGATCATGAAGGCCCGCACCTTCAACCAGGGCTACGCCACCACCGAATACCTGTCGGCCGCGCTGCTCGACCTCGCCTGGCACACCCAGCCGGCGGATGCGAAGCTGCAGGACGTGGGTCCGTTTGAAGCGGCCGCACTGAAGAAGTTCAAGGTCGACCTGCCGCAGGTACCGCCGCGCTACCGCACCACCTACTTCGACCACATCTGGGGCGGCGGCTATTCGGCCGGTTACTACGCCTACTTCTGGGCTGAAGTGCTGGACCACGATTCGTTCGAGTGGTTCAAGGAACACGGTGGCCTGACTGCCGAGAACGGCCAGATCTTCCGCGACAAGATCCTCTCGCGCGGCAACAGCGTGGAACTGGCGGATCTGTACCGCGAATTCCGCGGCAAGGATCCGTCGGTGGAACCGCTACTCGTGAATCGCGGTTTGAAATAACCGTGTGATGGTTTGACACACGAACGGCGGGGGAAACCCCGCCGTTCGTGTATGTAGTGCTCTGGCCCTGGCTCTCGCTATTGCAATTGCGATACATCTGTTGCCATGGCTATGGCCACAACTATGCTGTGGCTGTGGCCATTGTTCCGGCTCTGGCTGTGGCTGTGGCCTTTGCTTTGGCTTTGGCTTTGGCTTTGGCCTTGGCTCTTGCTCTTGCTTTGGTGGGATCGGTCGACAGACGATCGCCGTGAAACTCGCAACAACCGGTAACGCATGATCTGAATCGAAATGATTCAACCCTGCCGCCCCACGAACATCCTCATCCCATCCGCGGACCACGCTCTTGCTGCTGTTGCTGCTCCAGGGCAACCTGCTGCTCACGCTGCTGGTTGCCCTCCTGCACCCGCGCCACCGTTTCCTGCAATGGTGGCGCTTCCTGCGCCACATCGGTCACCGAACGGAACCCCGGCACCGTGCCGGCAATGAAGATACGGTCGCCGGACATCATTACCTTATCGACCTTGTCGGTATCGGTGATCCGCGCCTGCTTTGCATCCAAGAGCGCCCGCATCACTTGATCGTCGCCGATATGCCCCGGCACATCCTGGCGGATACGCGCGAACATTCCCTGGTCAGCGACTGACAACGCGCTGATTCCGGGTTGCTGTTCCGCCGTGCGCTCCGCAACCGGACTCGATTGCGCCAGATGTGACGACCGGGCGTCCGTCCATTCCCTGGAATGGGCTTCCAGCGTCATCTTCAGCGCTGCAGTGGAATCCACCCGCACAGCAGCGGCCTCTGAATACGGATTGGACGCCGCCATCCCCTCAATCTGCCCCCGATCCCCAATCCGCACACGAGTGATCTCCACGCCGTGGCGCTCGCCTTCGGCGAGCAGCGCCGCTGCAATCTTCTCGCTATGCGGACCGGGCTTGATCCCTTGACCCGCTTCAGCGTGATGGACCTGCTGCAGCACCCCCTGGAACTCGACGTTACCGGGATGCCGGGTGTCGCTCAGGCGTTCTGGGGATGGCGCTTCCCTTTGCTCAACCACCGGACTATCCGCCTTGACTGTGGCCGCCCGCTCCGCCAGTTGCTCCGGCGAAGGCACCACCCGCACCGTCTCCAGCGTGGTTGGCTCGCGCAGCGGATTCCATTGCTCGTCCAGCACCTTTTGTACATAGTCGCGCTGCGCATCAAAGGCAAGGTCGAGCTCGGCGCGCAGATCGCCCTTGGCATCCTTGTTCCTGAACCAGCTCTCGGATATCCACTCACCGCTGTCCTGCCGAGCGTATCTGCGGCCATCCGAGCCCACCACGCGTTCCGGGTGCCTGAGAGCATCGGCGACAGCTTCAGGCAGTTTGCCCTTGCTGTGCCGCTGCCAGTCGTTCTGCTCGTACAGCACTTTGAAGTTGGCTGCCAATACAGCAGGGCTACGGGCGGCGTTGTCGGCGGTGATCGCGCGCGACTGGGCGTCCAGCTCGGCGGCACGTTCCGGTGAAGCGTGCTGCGTACGACCAAGGCCGGGCTTGTCAGTGTTGACCTCGCGCTGCCACCCCGTGCCGGCGGCATTGCGCACCCAGTCACCCCCATAGGAACTGTGGGGTCGTCCTGTCGCGCTGCCAACTTCAGGGGGTTACGCGCGGTTACAGCGCCCATGCCCAGTTCGGTAGCCTTGGTGACCGCCTTGTAGTTCAGCTCGTCGGCGAGCGCAGGATCGGCAGTGAACTTCTGGCCTTCCGGATTCCCCGGCAAAGGCGGCAGGCTGCGGGTCCAGCCCTTCTCCGGCTGCTTCGGGTCGGCCGTCCACACATTTCCGTCGCTGCCCTTATGAGTGTAAATGCGTCGGCGTTCGTATTCATCGGCAATCTTGTCGCCGGCCACGCCGCCGATTGCCGCCCCCAACGTGCCCCCGCCCAATGCGCCCCACGGACCGAGGGTGCCGCCAATGCGCGCACCCACCTGGAAGCCCATCCAAGCCATACCAGCGGTGGTGGTGGTGCGGGTAATAGACGCCTGGGCAGCGGCCAGATTGCTTTCATTGCGCAGCTGAGTGTAATCGCGGGCGGCGTCCGCCACTTCCAGGGTGGTGGCCACGGCGGCAGTGGTGTTGCCCAACACGCGGACACGGCTGGTCTGCTCGATGGTGGCGGCGCGGGCTTTCTCGGCCTCCTCGATGAACTGCAGCCTTGCAGCGGTCTGCTCAACGTCGAGGTTCGGAGGCGCAATCACCACGTCGCTGGTCTTCAGGCCCGCCACGGCTGACCCCAGCGGTTTGACCGTATGAGGAAACCCGTCGGCCTGGACGATGTGATCGGGTGCCAGCCGGGTGTTCACCCCGCCCGGCGTAGAGCGATCCACCTTGCGATCCATCTGATAGATCAGCATGTGCTCTTCGGAGCGGTGGATGGGGTTCAATCGTGGATCAGTAGGCTCGTGAGACTTCTGCATTTCCAGCACGCCAGGTGCCAGCGCATTGCAGTAATCCACCATCAGGTTGCAACTGCGCCGAGCCAGTCCATCGCGGATGTAACCCCCGCCGATGTCGGCATGTGCGCCGGCCACTTGAACGTTGAGGAAGCGACCGTCGTCGGACAAGCCAGGGGCAATGATCTGATCATTGCGAAACTTGGCGCGTACTTCGTCCAGCGCGGTGATCTGGAAGCCGGAGACGACCGAGGGTGCCAAACGGCGGTCGAACTTTTCAGGAAATCCAGTAGCAACAGGATCGAACAGCGCAACCGCCTGTGGGGTGACGCCCGGTGGTGCGAGGTGCCGGGTGTAGCTCAACTTGCCGTCCAACTCCAGTACCTGACTACTGGGATCCACGATTCCACGCTCGTGAAGCAGGTTGGTGAACCCGGCGGCTTGGCTAGCGCCTCGACTGAAACCGATGCCCATGACGCGGATGTTCGCATCCGGATTCTCTTGCTTCCACTGGTCAGCTTTGCTTACCAAGTCGGAGTACATTTGCTCCAGTCGCTCTTGGTAGGTGTACCCAAGCGCACCGTCCGCTATTCGGGTTATCGGATTCTCTTGTGTTCCAGGGCCGGCGAGGTAGCTTGCATGAAAAGCTGAAGATCCTGCGACGCGAAGCGACTCAAGCTGATTGAACATCCGTGCAACATTCGTTGCATGATCGGGGTCGGCTCTAAAGTCGTTTCCTGTTCCGTCGAACATGGCGATGAACAGTCGCTCGTTCGGATTCCCTTTTTCCAACAGCATGGGAACGCCAAAGCGCGACAAGGACTCCTGAGCCACCTTTTAACTATGCAGCTGGGCCGCGTCCGCCGCGTGCATCAAGACATCGTCATCCAGCGGCTTTACGCCAGCTATGTACTTATCATCCATATCCGCACTCCTTGCGTCATTCTCAGTACGAACGTGTCCAAGCAAGGATCAGGTCTCTTCGGCCCGTGCTGTGTGGATTATCTGGATTCGCTGGCAACTTGGTGAATACGACTGCCTTCATGAAGACATTGATCGTACGATCGTTAATCTCCACCAGGATGTGAGCGGTAACCGGATCCAGTGCCTTTGCGGATAGCCAGCTATCAGAGACGTCCTGTCTGGAAACATGATGCCGAACGAGGCGGTCCTCGAATATGTCGGAGATGTCCACCAACGCATGGTGATCACTTCCGTCCAAGGACGTCCAATCCACTTTGACTGGTCCTGCAAAGCTGTCGCCTACGATGTAGCCAGCGTCCCATGCATCCCTCCAGTCTGGCGTGACTGGATCGCCGGATGGCGCTGACAAAAGATTCTCAGGCACGAACTGAAATCGGTCATAGATCACGCTGCAGCGCAGCGTTCGGTAGCAGCGTGCTCCAAAGTTGTGTCGCTTGAATCGCAGCGGCCATGGGTCAGACGGGAGCGCAGGAGATTTCAGGCCGAACATGGTCGATGGTCCTCGTTCCTTGATGCAAGCACCCTTCATGCTACTGCCAGAGGGGTACGCCCGCTATCAGATTTCTCCTAACGGAGGATGGATAGGTAGAATCACCGCCGTCGGATTGAGACGGGCATGGCCCGTCTCTACGCAGTTTGGCAGACTCAACAAGGGCCTGGCTCTAGCGGCGGCCAAACTTCGGGCTGGCCCAGCCCTCGCGTCGCGCTCGATCCACTTCATCTTCCTCGCCATAGGCAGGTGGATCGGTCGAAGGCTTGGTTGCTTTGTTGGTCGCAATGGCTGCCTTGTTGACCGTATTGCTCCACACAGTCAGATCCACCACATGCGGATCGCGCTCGTAGGCGATCAGCCGATCCACCAGCAGCCGAACCAGATCCGGCGCATGACACTTCCGCCGCTTGGCGATGCTTTTCAACCGGCACCGCATCTCGTCTTCCATCTTGAACTTGAACCACTTTGGATGCTTCATCAGCGCCTCCGCATGCGTGGCGGGATGTGGCTGTACGGCAGCACTTCTGTGTAGCGCACGGTGCGGTCCAGCACCTTGGGAACGTGCAGGGCCACCGGGCCATGCGGGCCGATCACGCGGTAAAGCAGAAAGCCCTCGCCGTACTCAGTGCGGATGCGGGTCCCGGAGCCCATGCCGACTTCGTGCAGCCAGTGGCCGCGGGACATCAGGAAAGGCGTGGTGGGATCGTCGTAGATGTCCCACGGGATGCCGTGGCCGGCAGCGGGTGCGACGTTGTCGTTCTGGTCTTCGGGCTGTACGGATGAATCAACTGCCGGGGTGATAACCCTTCGCTTATGCATCGGATGCCCTCAACTAGGTGTGTCCCTCGCCGGGGTGGCGAGGGAGAGGTCGGGAGGTCAAAAGCCGCACACAGAGAGGCGGAGGGCGTATTCCCCAAAAGGAGGGTGTTGTATTAGCCACCCTCCCGACCATGGGCAAACGAACTGTATCTCTGTGTAGGAGCTTTTGTTCTCCGTCCGCGCACCATGCCGATCTGGAAATCGCAATGAAACAGGCAAAAACGACGTCTTTCGACAAATCTCGAAGTCAATACAACGCGATGACGTATGCGCCCTGATTTGGTGAGAACTGCGTTCCAGAATAGACGGAATCAATCGGCATCAGGCACGGATTGGTGCGCGCATCGTCATGGCATGCATCGTTGTTCGTGATGGCGAAGGTGTCGTGTGCGTCAATCTGCGCGAAACGCAGCCCGCGACCACGCATCCGAGGCCCCGCCGGGCGTGAGCCCGGCGAACAGCGCAATTGTCCTGTGCACGTAGCAATTCGTAGTGACACGCCATGCGTGTCAACCGCGCAGCGCGCGGCACAAGCATCCGAAGTCAAGATCAACGGCGTCGCGATCCACCGACCAACGTTTAGAGGCGGCCGAAGACGCGCATCAGGCGCTCATGACCACCGACGAAGAGCGGACGGGCATGGCCCGTCCCCACATGGGCGCGTCGAATGGCCCGTCCCCACACGGGCCGGTCGAATGGCCGTCCCCACACCGTGCCCCCATCACGTCCCCACTCGACACCCCACCTCACTACATCCCAGGTGATCCAGCGCGATCTCCAGCGCATGCATGTAACTCTGCGCGCAATACCCATGCGCCACCCCGATCCGCGACCCCACCCCCTCCGGCAGACACGCTTCAGGCGTACGACAATCATCGTCATGCACCTCCACATACGCGTTATGCAGATGCGGCAACAACCGCTGCAATCGCACGCTACCCACACACGCACCCGGATCCAGCAGCGTCACCTCACCCCGACTGTGATCGGCCACGCGCAACGCATCCAGCAACTCCTGCTCCGACCCACAAGCACGAATCGCCACGGTCGTACCGGCGTCAATCGCCCGATGCACCAGCGCCTTCAACACCGGCCCCGGCAGCGGCTGCGCCGTACGGATCAACTGCCCAGCCGCTTCCGGCCCACGAATGATGAAAATCGACATGACTCAAACCCCCACGGCAGCGGAAAGCAGACGACGTTCGGCAATGGCCAGTGACAAACGGCAGGCGTCATCGCGCCCGCTGCTGCAGACCACCCGCGCCACCGGCGCATGCTGGGGATGCAGGTGTGCATCCAGACCGTCGTCGTCATTGGCGGCCATTTCGATGTAGGGCACCGGTAGCGCATCCAGCGCGGCGCACAGCGCCGGGCCATGCACCGCCCATTGCGAGGGTTCAACGTGAACCGCCTCGATCAACAAGCAGTCCGGTCGGCTGTCCCGCGCCTGGTCCAGGCACGCCAGCAGCGCCGGCAGCGTGGAACAGTCCTGGCAGAACACCGCATGCCCGGCCAACTGGGCGGGTACCAGGTTCGGCGCGCCCTGCGGCGAAGCCTGCCGGATCAACAGGATGGTCATGGAACACCTCGACAATGCGCCGGTTGGCGCGGTGTCGCCACGATGCGCGCGGCCCCCATAAAGCTGCCATGCCCCGGTGGCGGGCAGGGCGTAAACAACGCGTAGATTCGGCCCGCCGGTGATCTCCGCTTCAGCTGTGGTTGAATGGAACTTGTGCTGCCCTGACCGGGTCACAGCCCTACCTACCTGCAAGGAGTGCTCCATGACTGCCGCAACCGCCGAAACCGAACCCAAGGGCCTGGTCCACTGGCTGAAGAAGGAAGCCATGCCCATGGCGGTGATGCTCGGCCTGTTGCTGGCCGCGCGCGACACCCTGGCCAACCATTACCAGGTGCCCAGTGGCTCGATGGAACCGACCCTGATGCCGGGTGACCGGGTGGTGGTGGACATGCGCGCTTACGGCGTGCGCTTGCCGTTCACCAACAAGGAACTTCTGCACACCGGTGAGCCGCAGCGTGGCGATGTGGTGGTGTTCAACTCGCCGCAGGATGGCACGCGCCTGATCAAGCGCGTGGCCGCCGTCGGTGGGGATCGGGTTCGCCTGCATGACGGGCAGCTGAGCATCAATGGGCAGCCGCTGCGGGGCGATGGCAAGGCTGAGGTGGAGGACTTCGGCAGCCGTACTGTTTCGCTGAACCTGGATCAGGGCGGCGGTCCGGATATTGATGGCATCACCATTCCCGCCGGGAAGCTGCTGATGCTGGGGGATCACCGGGGCAACAGTGCCGATGGGCGGTACTTCGGGCTGGTGAATGCCAGTGAGGTGTATGGGAAGGGGACGTGGGTGTATTACCGGCGCGGTGATGGGTTTACGTGGAAGTCGTTGTAAGGCGAACGGCAGCCGGGCAAGCCCGGCTCTACGGGATCCCGCGCGTTCCCGGTAGCGCCGGCCGTTGGCCGGCCCGCGCACGACCCGCATCAATCCATATCCATACACGAAACGTCTCAATCAAGACCAATGAGGTTATGGATCGACCCATAACCCGCGCCTATCCTGAGCGCTGACCCCACCTAACGGCCCACCCCCACGGGCCCCGACGCCATGAACGGTGATACCGCCGCGCTGCCGGCCGACCGCAGCGCTCCTGCTGCTTCCCCCGCCGCGGACCACATCCAGCAGGGCACGCCCGCCTTCCGCCGTACCGCCGTTGCCCTGTTCCTGGCGGGCTTCTCGACGTTCGGCCTGCTTTACACCGTGCAGCCGCTGCTGCCCGAGTTCACCCGCCACTTCGGGGTCTCCGCTGCCAACAGCGCACTGGCACTGTCGCTGAGCACCGGGTTGCTGGCGGTGTCGATGCTGATCGCCGGGCTGATCTCCGACCGGGTCGGCCGCCGCAACGTGATGATCACCGCATTGCTCGCCTCCACCGTGCTCTCGGCCGCGAGCGCGCTGGTCAACGACTGGACCACGCTGTTGATCCTGCGCGCCCTGCTCGGCATCGCCCTCAGTGGCGTTCCTGCCGTGGCGATGACCTATCTGGTCGAAGAAATGGACAGCCGCGCGCTCGGCCTGGCGATGGGCCTGTACATCGGCGGCAACGCAGTGGGCGGCATGAGCGGTCGCCTGATCGCCGGTGTGGTTGCCGACCACTGGGGCTGGCGCTGGGGCATCGGCGGGGTCTCGATCATCGCCGTCTTCAGCACCGCGCTGCTGTGGATGCAGCTGCCGCCGTCCCGCCATTTCCAGAGCCGCCGCAGCGGCCTGCGCGAACTGCCGGCGCGCTGGCGCACGCTGTTCGCCGACCCGGGCCTGCCGTGGCTGTTCGCCACCGCGTTCCTGCTGATGGGTGTGTTCGTCACCCTGTACAACTATCTCGGCTACCACCTGCTGGCTCCGCCGTACCAATTGAGCCAGACCGTGGTCGGGCTGATCTTCAGCGTGTACCTGGTCGGTACCTTCAGCTCGGCCTGGATGGGCCAGCAGGCCACCCGGCATGGTCGCGGCAAGGTGCTGGCGATCTGCTACGCGTTGATCGCCACCGGCATTGTGCTGCTGGCGCTGCCGTGGCTGGGTTGCATGGCCGCCGGCATCGCACTGGTCACCTTCGGCTTCTTCGGCGGCCATTCGGTGGCCAGCAGCTGGGTCGGCAGCCGCGCCGGCATCCTGCGCGCGGAAGCCTCGGCGTTGTATCTGTTCGCCTACTACCTCGGTTCCAGCGTGGCCGGCGCACTCGGCGGCGTGTTCTACACCCACTGGGACTGGTGGGGCGTGTGTGCGTTCACCGCCGTCATGACCCTGGGCGGGGCCAGCATCGCCTGGCAGCTGCGCCGTCGCACCCGCCCGCAGCCGGAGCTTGCCCTCAGCCGTTGATGCCCACCTGCAGCAGGCGGGTGAAGTGGGTGATCAGCGGGGAAGGGCTGCCACGCCGGCAGGCCACGTGCACTTCCGAACTGGCCGCGCGATCACTCAGCGGCACAAAGCGTGCGCCCTCCACATGGATATGGCTGCACGACGCCGGCAACACGGTCACGCCCAGCCCCGAAGCCGCCAGACTGATCAGCGTGGACGCCTCACCCGCTTCCTGGATGATGCGCGGAGTAAAGCCCGCACTACGGCACAGCGCGATGAAGTGATCGTGGATGCCGGCACCCACTTCGCGCAGAAAGCCCACGAACGGTTCATGCGCGAACTGGCGCAATGCAATCGGCGTTCCTTCCGGAACACCGCGCAGCAGCGGGTGCTGGTCATTCACCACCAGTGCCAGCGGATCGCTGAACAACTTGCGTGACATCAGTGTGGTTGGCAGCGCCCGCTTACGGATCAGCCCTACGTCCAGCTCATTAGCGACCAGCGCATCAATCTGCTGCAGGGTGTTCATCTCGCGCAGCTTCAACAGCACCTGCGGAAACTGCTGGCGATACGCAAAGATCGCGCGCGGAATCTGCGTGGACAGTGGCGTCGCACGGGTGAGCCCGATCCGCAATTCACCAGTCTCGCCTCGCTGCGCGCGCTGGGTGAGTTCAATCGCCTGGTCCACCCGCGCCAACGCCTCGGTGGCCTGTGCCTGCAGCACGCGTCCAGCCTCGGTGAGTTCCACCCGCCGGTTGCTGCGCACGAACAGGCGCGCGCCGAGCAGTGTTTCCAGCTGCCGGATCTGCTGGCTCAGCGGTGGCTGGGACATGCCCAGCCGTTCGGCGGCGCGGCCGAAGTGCAGGGTATCGGCCACGGCCAGAAAGTAGCGCAGGTGGCGCAGTTCAATCGACATGAGCGCCTTCAGCGTTCCGAGTGTCCGCTTTCATCATAGCTGCGCGGACTGAACAGGTCCGGCTGGATCAGCTCGATGAAGGCGCGTGCCTGCGGTGACAGGAAGCGGCCGCGGCGCACGATCACCCCGTAGCTGCGCTCGGGGAACCAGGTGCTCATCGAGCGCGTCACCAGCCGGTCGCGGTCGGCCTCGTTCAAACACAGCGCCGGCACGATCGAAATGCCCATGCCCATCGCCACGTACTGTTTGATCACTTCCCAGCCGCCCACCTCCAGCGCCACCGTGTACGGCATGCGCTGGCGCTGGAACACCTGGTCGACCAGCCGGTAGGTGATCTGGCGCTTGGGCGGCAGCACCAGCGGGTAGGCCGAGATCGCCTCCAGAGTCAGCTCGGGCAGTTTGGCCAGGGGGTGATCGGGCGGGGCAATCAGCACCTGCTCGAAGCGGTAAGCCGGGGCGTAGGTCAGGTCGGCCGGCACTTCGGTCATCGAGCCCACCGCCAGGTCGGCCGCATCACTGCGCAGCAGGTCGGTGCCGTCGGCGCTGATCGCGTTGTGCAGGGTCAGGCGCACGTCCGGATGGCGCTGGCGGAAGCGCTCCACGATGCGCGGCAGCAGGTACAGGATGGTCGAGCTGTTGGCGGCGATGTTGAGTTCGCCGGCATCGAGCCCCTTCACCTTGTCGCGGAAGCTGGCCTCCAGCCCGTCCAGGCTCTCGACCAGCGGCTGGGCCATCTCGAACAGCAACTGGCCCTCGCGGCTGGGCACCAGGCGGCGGCCACTGCGCTCGAACAACACCACCCCCAGCTCCCGTTCCAGCGCCTGCAACTGCTGGCTCACCGCCGGCTGGCTGACGAACAGCGCCTCAGCCGCCCGTGAGACTGAGCCCAGCCGCACCACCTGGCAGAACGCCCGCAGCGGTTTCAGTCGATCGGATTTGTAGGAAAAACGGGGACTTGCAGACCGCGATGTAGGCATGGCGTCACGACTATAAGTTGAACTTATCAAACGCATTGCAATAACTGTTTTGTCAAATACCACACTCCGGCGCACGGTGGAGTCCACCCCGCATCGCAGGAGTTGGACATGTCCGCTGTCGCCGCCTTCGCCACGCCCCAGCCCACCCCGGCCGATGCACCGGCCACGCCGGGCATTGCCCTGACCACCCAGCTGGCCGGTCAGTCGGCCCTGCTGCCGGCGGGGGTACTGGCGCTGCTGGTGTCGCTGCATCGTGCGGTGGAGCCGGAACGCCAGCGCCGCCTGCAGGCGCGCCGCGAGCGCCAGGCCCGCTTCGACGCCGGCGAGCTGCCGGACTTCCGTGCCGACACCGCCGCCCTCCGCGCCGACGACTGGAAGGTCGCGCCGATCCCGGACGCGCTGCAGGACCGCCGCGTGGAGATCACCGGGCCGACCGACCCGAAGATGGTGATCAACGCGCTGAACTCGGGGGCCAAGGTGTTCATGGCCGATTTCGAGGACTCCACCGCCCCGGCCTGGCGCAACGTGCTGGCCGGCCAGCAGGCGCTGATCGGCGCGGTGCGCGGCGACCTGACCTTCACCGGCCCCAGCGTGGACGGCAAGCCGGGCAAGCACTACGCGCTGCGCCCGCTGCAGGAGCAGGCGGTGCTGATCGTGCGCCCGCGTGGCTGGCACCTGGACGAGAAGCACGTGCGCATCGACGGCCAGCCGCTGGCCGGCGGCCTGTTCGACGCGGCGGTGTTCGCCTTCCACAACGCGCGCACCCTGATGTGCCGCCAGCGCGGTCCGTACTTCTACCTGCCCAAGCTGCAGTCGATGGAGGAGGCCGCACTGTGGGAGACCGCGCTGTCGCACATCGAGGGCATGCTCGGTCTGCCGCATGGGCAGATCAAGGTGACGGTGCTGATCGAAACGCTGCCGGCGGTGTTCGAGATGGACGAGATCCTGCATGCGCTGCGCGACCGCATCGTCGGTCTGAACTGCGGGCGTTGGGATTACATCTTCTCGTACATCAAGACCTTCCGCGCACACCCGGACAAGGTGTTGCCCGAGCGGGGCCAGGTGACCATGACCCAGCCGTTCCTGAAGGCATATTCGGAGCTGCTGATCCAGACCTGCCATCGCCGTGGCGCGCACGCGATGGGCGGCATGGCCGCGCAGATTCCGATCAACCACGACGCCGCCGCCAACGAACAGGCGATGGCGCGGGTGCGTGCGGACAAGCTGCGCGAAGTGACCGCCGGCCATGACGGCACCTGGGTGGCGCACCCGGCGCTGATTCCGGTGGCGCAGGCGATCTTCGACGAGCACATGCCCGGACCGAACCAGCACGCGGTCCTGCGCCGTGATGTGAAGGTGGATCGCGATGCGTTGATTGCCACACCCGCAGGCACGATCACCCGCGCCGGTTTCGAGGGCAACGTGGAGGTCTGCGTGCGCTACCTCGCCGCGTGGCTGGACGGTAACGGCTGTGTGCCGATCCATCACCTGATGGAAGACGCGGCCACCGCCGAGATCAGCCGCAGCCAGCTGTGGCAGTGGCTGCACGTGCCGGGCCAGCACCTGGACGACGGCACCGCGATCGATCTGGCGCTGCTGGACGCGACGTTGGCGGGCCTGCCGGCGCGGCTGGGTGATCGCAGTGCGCTGCCCGGTGGCGCGCGGATTGAAGAGGCGATTGCGCTGCTGGGTGAGCTGAGCCGCCGTGACGCGCTGACCGATTTTCTGACCTTGCCGGCGTACGACCGGTTGGATTGATTCGTTACCCCATCCCCATCGTTCATCTGGAGAACCGACATGAGCAAGCTGCCGACCGCCGAACAGATCCAGCACGAATGGAACACCGACCCGCGCTGGGCCGGCATCACCCGCAACTACACCGCCGCCGACGTGGTGCGCCTGCGGGGCACGGTGCACGTGGAGCACTCGCTCGCCCGTCTGGGCGCGGAAAAGCTGTGGAAGTACCTGCATGAAAAGGACTTCGTCAACGCGCTGGGCGCGCTGACCGGCAACCAGGCGATGCAGCAGGTGAAGGCCGGCCTCAATGCGATCTACCTGTCGGGCTGGCAGGTCGCGGCCGATGCCAACCTGGCCGGCCAGATGTATCCGGACCAGTCGCTGTACCCGGCCGATTCAGTGCCGGCGGTGGTCAAGCGCATCAACAACACGCTGCTGCGCGCCGACCAGCTGCACCACGCCGAAGGCAAGGACGAGATCGACTTCCTGCAGCCGATCGTGGCCGACGCCGAAGCGGGCTTTGGTGGCGTGCTCAATGCCTTCGAGCTGATGAAGGCGATGATTGAAGCCGGCGCAGCGGGCGTGCATTTCGAAGACCAGTTGGCCTCGGTGAAGAAGTGCGGCCACATGGGCGGCAAGGTGCTGGTGCCGACCCGCGAGGCCATTGAGAAATTGAACGCGGCGCGATTGGCGGCGGACGTGCTGGGCGTGCCGACGCTGCTGGTGGCCCGTACCGATGCCGAGGCGGCCGACCTCCTGACCAGCGACATCGACAGCAACGACCAGCCGTTCGCTACTGGTGAGCGCACGCCGGAAGGCTTCTATCGCACCCGCAACGGCCTGGACCAGGCGATCAGCCGCGGCCTGGCGTATGCCCCGTATGCCGACCTGATCTGGTGTGAAACCGGCAAGCCGGACCTGGAATTCGCGCGCAAGTTCGCCGAGGCGATCCATGCGAAGTTCCCGGGCAAGCTGCTGGCCTACAACTGCTCGCCCAGCTTCAATTGGAAGAAGAACCTGGACGACGCGACGATTGCGAAGTTCCAGAAGGAGATCGCCAGCTACGGCTACAAGTTCCAGTTCATCACCCTGGCCGGTTTCCACGCCCTGAACTACTCGATGTTCAACCTGGCCCACGGCTACGCCCGCCGCCAGATGAGCGCCTTCGTGGAACTGCAGGAAGCCGAATTCGCCGCCGCCGACCGCGGCTTCACCGCGGTGAAGCACCAGCGCGAGGTCGGCACCGGCTACTTCGACGCGGTCACCCAGGCCATCCAGCAGGGCCAGTCCTCCACCACCGCCCTGACCGGCTCCACCGAAGAAGAACAGTTCAGCGCCGGCCAGGCAGCCTGATCTTCACGCAATGCCTCAGGGGTGCCGGGCATGGCCCGGCACCTTCCGTCTTCACATGATCCGCTGGCCGCTCCGCTCCCAAACCCGCGTTCCACCAACCACGGGCCAACGGCCAACACCTGAAATTTTGGCCGTTTTTAATGGAACTGGGATGAGGCGCACACTTTTAAGGAGTGCTATCCTCATCTGCTCACCGGGGGACGCTGGGAAGCGGGTGCACGGGATGACCGGCAAGTTTGCTACGCAAGTGTGCGCGCAGGAACCAGGCATCGCGGAAACCGCGATGGCTGACATCGTGCACGCCGTGCTGAGCGCCGGTGAATTCGCCCTGTTCGCTGAATTCGGCCAGCAGCTGCAGCTGCGCAGTGGTGACTACCTGTTCCACAGTGGCCAGGCAGGCGGCACCATGTACGTCATCGTCAGTGGCAGCATCGAGCTCGACTTCGGCGAAGACCTCGTTGTGAAGACGCTGGGGCCCCAGGAATTCTTCGGCGAACTCGGCCTGCTCATCGGTGACCACCCGCGCAGCGCCGATGCCCGCGCCACCGTCGACAGCGTGGTGCTTGAACTCGGTCACGACCAGTTCCAGCGCCTCGTCGACCACGACCCCGGTCTGGTCGCCTATTTCCTGCGCCGGACCATCATGCGCGTGGTCAGCAACGAACAGGTGCTCATCCGCCAGCTGCGCCGCCGCAACCATGACCTCGAAGCCGCTCTGGACAACCTGTACGTCACCACCCACCAGCTCACCCATACCCGTGAACTGGTCCGTACCGACGAACTCACCGGCCTGCACAACCGTCGCGGGCTGGCCCTGTATCTGCAGGAATGCCGCAGTACCGACCATGGGGCTCCGCAGGGGCTGCTGCTGATCGACTGCGACCAGTTCAAGCAGGTCAACGACGAGCACGGCCACCAGGCCGGCGACCGGGTCCTGCAGAGCGTGGCCAACATCCTGCGCTCGGTGGCCACCGAGGACGACCGCGCCTGCCGCCTCGGTGGCGACGAGTTCTGCCTGCTGCTGCGCCACGCCGACCGCGACAGCCTGCACCACGCGGCTGAATTCGTGCTCAGTGCGGTGCAGGGCCTGCTCGGCCGCGCCACCGCGCACCCCAACATCTGCCCGGTCAGCATCGGGGCCTGCCTGCTCGAGCCCCACACCGACTGGAGCGAGTGGTACGCTCGCGCCGACAACGCGCTTTACCAGGCCAAGCGCCTGGGCGGTAACCGCCTGCACTGGTCGCGTGCCGCGACCGCCACGCCCTGACGGGGATCCCCTCATGAACGGCGACATCGGACCGTCGACCCAGGCCCCGCAGCTCCGCGCCCTGCTGTTCACAGACCTGTGCGACTCGCTGCTGCTGGTTGAACGCATTGGCGATGCCGCCGCCGCCGAGCTGTTCCAGCACCACGACCGGCTGGTGCTGGCGCTTCAGCAGCAGTGGAACGGCCAGCAGATCGACCGCTCCGATGGCCTGTTCCTGCTGTTCGAGCGCGCCATTGATGGCCTGGGCTTCGCCTTGGATTACCAGCGCGAAGTGCAGAAGCTGGGCCAGCAGCGCCAGCTGCCGCTTCGCGCCCGCGCCGGCCTGCACGTTGGCGAGGTGCTGATCTGGGACAACAGCCCCGAAGCCATCAACGCCGGTGCCAAGGCGGTCGAGGTGGAAGGCCTGGCCAAGCCGATGGCCGCGCGCCTGATGGCACTGGCCCGACCCGGGCAGATCCTGCTTTCCTCCGTGGCCGAATCACTGACCCGTCGCGCCAGCAGCGAGCTCGGCGAGCGCGGCGAAAAACTGCAGTGGCGTTCGCACGGACCGTGGCTGTTCAAGGGTGCCAGTACCGTACAGGAAGTGTTTGAGGTCGGTGAATCGGGCTTCGCTCCGCTGCGCATGCCGCGCGCCACGGCCAAGGCTCGCCGCAAGCTGCCGCTGTGGCGGCGTCCAGCCGCGTTGGCCGCTGAAGTTGCGTTGATTGCGGTGCTGGGCATCGGCGGTTGGATCCTGCTGCGTCCCGAACCCGCCATCGCCTTTGCCGAACGCGACTGGGTGGTGGTGGCCGATGTGGACAACCGCAGCGGCGAGCCGCTGTTCGACATCAGCCTGCAGCGCGCGTTGCTGATGAGCCTGGAGCAGTCGCGCTACGTCAACGTGTTGTCCGATGGCAAGGTTCGCGAATCGCGCGAACTGATGCAGGTGCCGGCCGACAGGCAGTTGAACCGGCAGCTGGCCAGCGACGTCGCCTCCCGTGAAGGCGCGCGCATGGTGCTGGCCCCCAGCATCGGCCTGGCCGGTGGGCGTTATGTGGTGTCGGTGGACCTGCTGGATCCCACCAGTCGCGCCGTGGTCCGCAGCTATCGCGCCGAGGCCCGCGACCCGGAACAAGTGGTCGATGCCGTGGACGATGTGATCGGACGCCTGCGCGAAGGCCTGGGCGAGACCGTGGCCTCGGTGCAGCAGTCGGTGCCGCTGCCGCAGGCGTCCACCCGCAACCTGCAGGCGCTGAAGTCGTTCGCGCTGGCCGAAGCGGCGCTTGGACGCCGCCGTTTCAGCGAGTCGGCCAAGCTGTATGAGGCTGCGCTCGACGCTGATCCGGATTTCGCCATGGCCCATATCGGCCTGGCCAAGCTGCTGGTGCGGGTCGACAAGCGCGCCGAGGCACTGCCCTATCTCAACCGCGCGCTGGCCCTGGGTGAGCGCCTGCCACACCGCGAGCGCCTGTACCTGAAAGCGTGGAGCAGCGAGCTGCGGCCCGAGAACTGGGCGCTGGAAGACTGGCGGGTGCTGGCTGACGTCTACCCGGATTTCTTCGCTGGCCTGTCCAACACGTCCTGGTACCTGCTGGTCGACAATCGCTTTGCCGAGGCCGAACGCTACGGCCACGCCGCGTCGGTGCCACAGGACGTGCTGCGCGCCTATCCCATCGGCTACGTCGGCTGGATCCAGCTGGGCACCAACCGCTACGACGAAGCGCTGCGCAGCTTCCAGGTGGCCGAACAGCTGACCGGCCGTAACGGCAGCGACATGCGCTCGGACGTGCTGGTTGCACAACGCCGCTATAAGGAAGCGCAAGCGCTGCTGGCGCAGCTGCCCAAGCCGCGCGACGAACTGCAGACCATCATGCACCAGCGTGCGCGGGTGCTGCTGGCGGCCGACCAGGACGACTGCACCGGCATGAACGAGGCCATGGCCAGCGAACCGGCACCGACCGAATCCGCCGACTTCGCCATCCATGTCAGGCTCATGCAGGCGGTGGTGGACACCGCCTGCGAGAAGCCCGACCCGGCGCGGCTGGCCGAGATCGCGGCACAGCTGAAACCGCTGATGGCGCTCACCCACGAGCCGAATCTGTCCGACCGGGTGTCGCGCCTGCTGATGCTGGTCTACCTGGCACAGCGCCAGGGCAATACGGCCCTGGCCGACGCACTGCTGCGCGACCATGATGCGCTGGCAGCACAGCTGAAGAATCCGGTGGTGAGCAAGTGGCGCACCATCGTGCTGGCCATGCAGCAGATCGGCAGGAACCAGCCGGCACGCGCCGAGGCGCTGCTGCTGCCGCTGATGGATGGCACCGAACCGTTGCAGGCGCGCGTGGTGCTGCGTGAGGCGCAGCGTCGGCTCGGCAACGCAGAAGAGTTCCAGAAGCAGAACGAATGGCTGTTCGCACATCGCGGCCGCGCCTTCGCCGAAGTGGCGGTGATGCAGCTGATGCAGCCCCTGAGCGTGCACGACACGCTGGGCGATGCCTCCCTGCGTCCGCGCTGAGGCGAACGCAGGGAAAGCAGGTCAGCGTAATGCGCTGGCAACCTTGCCGGCTTCAAAGCAGAAGATCACCTGCATGGTCGACTGCGAGGTGCTCAGGTATTTTTCCAGCTGGGTCTGCACGGCACGCAGCTCGTCCACGCTGGCCAACTGGGTGACGTCGCAGCAGTCCGGCACCGCGTCGGTGCCGTAGCCGATCTCGGTCAGCGCCTTGGCCGCGTCGGCCTGGAACAGCGCGCGGAAATCCGCATCATCGATAAGACGGCTGACCAGCTGCGCGGCCGCCTCAGGGGAAATCTTGCTCTTGCCGTTGTTCTCGTCGCTCATGACAGTCGATCCAAGGTGGAAGTACGGTTATCGGCGCGACGCGCCAGGAATGTAGGGACACGCCATGCGTGTCCGCGTGGCAGTTCAGCGCCACGTGCCCCCAACGTAATCCGTATCCATGACCGGACAACGCGCTGCAGGCGGACAACCCGCCCCCTAGAATGGCCGTACCTTCCCCCATCCGCCTCCCACCCATGCGCCTGCGCCGCTGCACCATCGTCATGTTCGAACCGCGCGAGGAGGTCCAGTTCGACCTGCAGTCACTGCTGCAGGGGCGCACCGAACTGGCCACCCGCACCACCTGGCTGGCGCTGGCCGGGCACCTGGACCAGCCGGTACCGGTCAGCACGGCCCAGCGCGAACTGCTGGGAAGCCTCAGCGCCCACCAGTGGGTGGACGCCACGGACCTGCAGGCAGACCCCGCCGCCTGGCAGCCTTTGCTGGCTGCGGGCCTGCTGATCGGCGAAGCACACGCTTCCGCATACCGGCAGCACGATGAAGCCGTGCGCGATGCCCACTGGTGGCCGCTGTCGGCACTTGCGCACCGGCATGGGCGCTGGCACGGCGTCGATGGAGCCGCCAACACCCGTAACAGCGACCTGGTCACGGCCAGCGGCCTGCGCCGTCAGCTCGGCGCTCCGCCGCCGTCCGTTGAAGCGCGCGCCGGCGCATACGAGCCGTTGCCGTCGGTGCCGTGCGATGCCTACGATCAGTTGCTGGAACGCCGTACCACCTGCCGCAACTTCGATGCCGGCCGCAGCATCAGCCGCGAGCTGCTGGCCCAGCTGCTGCAGCGTACGGTCAAAGCGCAGGCCGTCTCGCAGGTCGAGGAAGACACCGCATTCCTGAAGAAGCACGTGCCGTCCGGCGGCGGTCTGCACGCCACCGAAACCTATCTGCTGGTGCAGCGGGTGGACGGACTGGCCCCGGGTCTCTACCACTATCATCCGGTGCAGCACGCGGTGGTGCCGATACCACGGCATGACGACCCGCCACTGCCGCAGCTGGCGCAGACCCTGCTGTCCGGCCAGGACTGGTTCTCAGACGCGGCGGTCCACCTGGTGCTGGTGCCGCGTTACGCGCGCACCTTCTGGAAGTACCGCAACCACGCCAAGGCCTACCGCGCGCTGCTGCTCGACGTCGGCCACATCTCGCAGGCGCTGTACATGGCGGCGACCGAACGCGGCATGGCCGCGTTCGTCACTGCCGCCATCAACGAAGTGGACATCGAGCAGGCCTTCGGCCTGGACGGCATCACTCAAAGCCCGCTGGCCATCGTCGGCGTCGGTTGGCGCAGCGACACGCTTACCACCACCGAATTCGACCCCAACCATACCGTCTGGCCCGCGTGATACCCGGCACCTGGGGCTGCTCCGCGTAGCGACGCGCCACGCGCGTCGACGGGGTCTACGCCACCTCGAAATCCACCAACACCGCGCCATCCCCGACCTGATCCCCGGCCTTCACCCGGAACCCCTGCACCGTGCCATCGGCCGGAGCCTGCAGCGTGTGCTCCATCTTCATCGCCTCCAGCACCAGCAGCGGCGTGCCCTTGCGCACCTCGGTACCCGACGCCACCAGTGTGGCGACGATGCGGCCCGGCATTGGCGCAACCAGGCTGCCGGCATCCACCACGCCCTGGTCGGCCTCGCTGACCGGGTCATGCAGGGTGAAGCGGCGGACGCCCTGCGCGCCGAACAGATACAGCTCGCCGCCGTCGCGCACGACGCGCGCGCGGTGCAGCTGCCCGTCCACCTGCAGGGTCAGCTGCTCGCCGTTGAGGCCACCGTGGGCGGTGACGGTGTGGCCATCGCGCAGAAGGGTCCACGCGTCGCCCTGCGCCGTGGCATCGACAACGGCCAGCACGCCCGCCTGCTCCAGGGTCAGCCGGCGCGCAGCCGCCACCCCCAGCCGCCAGCCATCGCGCGCCTGCCAGGGTGAGTAGGGGTCGCGCGCATCCGCAATCGCTGCGCTTTCGGTTGCAATGGCCGCGACTGCCGCAAGGGCCCACGCCGTTGCATCCCCGGTGGCATCCGGCGGGGCCAGCGCGGCCTGCTCGCGTTCGATCAATGCGGTATCCAGCTTCGCGCCCGCAAACGAGTCGGTCATCACCAGCCGGCGCAGAAACGCCGCGTTGGTGGTCACGCCGACCACTTCGCACTCGGCCAGTGCCTGCTGCATGCGCCGCAGCGCGGCGTCGCGGTCCACGTCCCAGACGATCAGCTTGGCGATCATCGGGTCGTAATACGGGGTAATCGCATCACCTTGTTCGACGCCGGCATCTACCCGCACATGTGCGTTGGCAGCCGGCAGGCGCAGATGCCGCAGCGTGCCGGTGGACGGCAGGAAGCCGCGGTCGGCATCCTCGGCATACAGCCGCGCTTCCAGCGCATGGCCTTGGATGTGCAGCTGCTCCTGCTGCAGCGGCAGCGGCTCACCGCTGGCCACACGCAGCTGCCACTCCACCAGGTCGGTGCCGGTGATGCATTCGGTCACCGGGTGCTCCACCTGCAGACGGGTGTTCATTTCCATGAAGTAGAAATCGCCGTCCGGGCCGGCAATGAACTCCACCGTGCCCGCACCGACGTAGTTGACCGCCCGCGCGGCATTCACCGCCGCGGTGCCCATCGCCGCGCGGCGCTCCGGGGTCATGCCGGGAGCCGGTGCTTCCTCCAGCACCTTCTGGTGACGGCGCTGCACCGAGCAGTCGCGCTCGAACAGGTACACCACGTTGCCGTGGCTGTCGCCGAACACCTGGATCTCGATGTGGCGCGGGCGCTCCACATACTTTTCCACCAGCACGTGTGCATTGCCGAACGCCGACTGCGCTTCGCGCTGGCAGCTGGCCAGTGCATCCACGAAGGCGGCGCTGTCGTCGACCCGGCGCATGCCCTTGCCACCACCGCCGGCGCTGGCCTTGATCAGCACCGGGTAGCCGATGCCATCGGCCTGCGCGCGCAGGAAATCCGGTGCCTGTGCGTCGCCGTGGTAACCCGGGGTCAGCGGCACGCCGGCCTGCTGCATCAGCGCCTTGGCTGCGCTCTTGTCGCCCATCGCGCGGATCGCCGCTGCCGAGGGGCCGATGAACGCGATCCCGGCATCGGCACACGCCTGGGCAAAGTCTGCGTTCTCCGAAAGGAAGCCGTAGCCCGGGTGGATCGCCTGCGCGCCGGTCTGGCGCGCGGCGGCCAGGATCGCGTCCGCGCGCAGATAGCTATCGCGCGCCGGGGCCGGACCGATCGCCACCGCTTCGTCGGCCAGGCGCACGTGCCGTGCGTTGCGGTCGGCGTCGGAATACACCGCTACCGTGGCAATGCCCAGGCGCTGGCAGGTGGCAATGACGCGGCAGGCAATTTCGCCGCGGTTGGCGATCAGGATCTTGGTGAACATGGTCATCTTCCGGGTTACATGCGGAACACGCCGAACGCAGTGTTACGCGCCGGTGCATTGAGGCTGGCCGACAGCGCAAGCGCCAGCACGCGGCGGGTATCGGCCGGGTCGATCACGCCGTCATCCCACAAACGCGCGCTGGCGTAATAGGGATGGCCCTGCTGCTCGAACTGGTCGCGGATCGGGGTCTTGAACTGGTCTTCCTCTTCGCTCGACCACTGCCCGCCCTTGGCTTCAATGCCGTCGCGCTTCACCGTGGCCAGCACGCTGGCGGCCTGCTCGCCGCCCATCACGCCGATGCGCGCATTCGGCCACATCCAAAGGAAGTTGGGCGAATAAGCGCGGCCACACATGCCGTAATTGCCGGCACCGAACGAGCCGCCGATCACCACAGTGAACTTGGGCACCTTGGCGCAGGCCACCGCCATCACCAGCTTCGCTCCATCCTTGGCGATGCCGCCGTGCTCGTACTTGCGGCCGACCATGAAGCCGGTGATGTTCTGCAGGAACACCAGTGGAATGCCGCGCTGGGTGCACAGTTCAATGAAGTGCGCGCCCTTCAGTGCGGACTCGGAGAACAGGATGCCGTTGTTGGCGATGATGCCCACCGGGTAGCCGTGCAGATGCGCGAAGCCGGTCACCAGGGTGTTGCCATAGCGCGGCTTGAATTCGTCAAAGCGCGAATCATCGACCAGGCGCATGATGACTTCGCGGACGTCGTACGGCTTGCGGGTGTCGGCGGGAATCACGCCGTACAGTTCCTGCGCTGGGTAGCGCGGCTCCAGCGGTGCCTGCATCGCCAGCGCCGGTTCCGGCTTGCGCCAGTTGAGCTGGGCAATGATCGCGCGCACCCGCGCCAGCGCCTGCAGGTCGTTGTCGGCCATGTGGTCGGCGACGCCGGAAATGCGCGTGTGCACGTCGGCACCGCCCAGTTCCTCGGCACTGACCACTTCGCCGGTGGCCGCCTTCACCAGTGGCGGGCCGCCCAGGAAGATCGTGCCCTGCTCGCGCACGATCACCGTCTCATCGCTCATCGCCGGCACATAGGCACCGCCGGCGGTGCATGAGCCCATCACGCAGGCAATCTGCGGAATGCCCTGCGCGGACAGGTTGGCCTGGTTGTAGAAGATGCGGCCGAAATGGTCGCGGTCCGGGAACACCTCGTCCTGCAACGGCAGGAACGCGCCGCCGGAGTCGACCAGATAGATGCAGGGCAGGCGGTTCTGTTCGGCCACCTCCTGCGCACGCAGGTGCTTCTTCACCGTGACCGGGTAATAAGTGCCGCCCTTCACCGTGGCGTCGTTGGCCACGATCACGCATTCCACCCCGGACACGCGGCCGATGCCGGCCACCACGCCGGCGCTGGGAATCGGGTCGTCGTACATGCCGTGCGCGGCCAGCGGCGCAATTTCCAGGAACGCGCTGCCCGGGTCCAGCAACGCATCAATGCGCTCACGCACCAGCAGCTTGCCGCGCGCGGTGTGCTTCTGTCGGGCGGCTTCGCTGCCGCCGCGCGCGGTCTGCGCCAGCGTGGCGCGCAGGTCATCCACCACCGCCTGCAGTGCCGCGCGGTTGGCCTCGAAAGTCTCGCTGCCCGGTTGCAGCTGGGTGCTCAATACGCTCATCGCAGGGCCCTTACTTGGTGCGCTGGAACAGTTCGCGGCCGATCAGCATGCGGCGGATCTCCGAGGTGCCCGCGCCGATCTCGTACAGCTTGGCATCGCGCCACAGCCGGCCGGTGGGGTACTCGTTGATGTAGCCGTTGCCGCCGAGGATCTGGATCGCCTGGCCGGTCAGCCAGGTGGCCTTCTCGGCCGAGTACAGAATGGCACCGGCCGCGTCCTGGCGGGTGGTGCGACCCTGGTCGCAGGCGCGCGCCACTGCATACACATAGGCGCGGCAGGCATTCAGGCCGACGTACATGTCGGCCAGCTTGGCCTGGATCAGCTGGAAGGTGCCGATCGCCTCGCCGAACTGCTTGCGCTCGTGTACGTAGGGCATAACCACGTCCAGCGCGGCCGCCATCAGCCCCAGCGGGCCGCCGGACAGCACCACGCGCTCGTAGTCCAGCCCGGACATCAGCACCTTGGTGCCGCCGCCGACCGTGCCCAGCACGTTGGCTTCCGGCACTTCGCAGTCCTCGAACACCAGTTCGCAGGTGTTGGAGCCGCGCATGCCCAGCTTGTCCAGCTTCTGTGCGGTGGAAAAGCCCTTCATGCCCTTTTCGACCAGGAACGCGGTGATGCCCTTGGCTCCGGCGTCCGGGTCGGTCTTGGCGTAGACCACCAGCACGTCGGCATCCGGCCCGTTGGTGATCCACATCTTGTTGCCGTTGAGCACGTAGTGGTCACCGCGCTTGTCGGCGCGCAGCTTCATCGACACCACGTCCGAGCCCGCGCCCGGTTCGCTCATCGCCAGCGCGCCAACCTTGGTGCCGCTGCACAGGTCGGGCAGGAAGCGCTGCTTCTGTTCTTCGGTGCCGTTCTTGCGCAGCTGGTTCACGCACAGGTTCGAATGCGCGCCATAGCTGAGGCCGATGCCACCGGAGGCGCGTGAGATCTCTTCCATCGCCACCACGTGGGCCAGGTAGCCCATGCCACTGCCGCCGTATTCCTCTTCCACGGTCAGGCCGAGCAGTCCCTGTTCGCCGAGCTTGCGCCACAGCGGATGCGGGAACAGATTCTCCTCGTCGGCCTTCGCCGCCAGCGGGGCGACCTCGGCCGAGGCAAAATGGGCCACGCTCTGGCGCAGCAGATCGATCTCTTCGCCGAGGTCGAAGTTCAGGGTTGGGACGTGCATGGCGGGCTCCACGATTTTCGCCAGCCTAGCCCGCCCCGGGGTAAAAGTGAATACAAATTCAAAAATTGAACATAGAATCAGAAAATGGCCTATAAACGCTCCGCACTGATGGAAGAACGCCTGGCCGGGGCCCGCGAGCGGATCCTGCTGGCAACCCGCGCGCTGGTGGCTGCCGGCGGCTACCGCAACGCCCCGGTTACCGCCGTAGCGGCCGAGGCCGGGGTCTCCACCGGGCTGATCTACCGGCACTTCCCGTCCAAGGCCGAGCTGTTCGTGGAGGTGCTGACCGCAGCGGTCGAGCACGAACTGCGCATCTTCGAGGGCATCGCCGCCGAGGCCCTGCCCGCGCCGGAACGGCTGCGCCGGGCGATCACCGCCTTCGTGCGCCGCGCTTTGGCCGGCCCCGGGCTGGCTTACGCCTTCATCGCCGAACCGGTCGACCCGGAAGTGGAAGCCGAGCGCATCCGCTGCCGACGGCTGTTCGGCGATGTGTTCCACCGCATCGTCGCCGACGGTGTCGCAACTGGCAGCTTTCCCGCCCAGGACACCCGGGTCACGGCGGCCTGCATCGTGGGGGCGTTCACCGAAGCGCTGGTCGGGCCAACCGCGCCCAGTCGTGACGCAGTGGGCGACGAAGACGCGCTGGTAGCGTCGATCTGCCAGGTCTGCCTGCGCGCTGCCGGCGGCTGAGGCCTTGCCATTGCTGCATTGCGGCACTTGAATGCGGCTTGCACAGGCTTGCCGCCGCTGGTCATACTCGCCCGACAAGCCGTGGTCCAACGACTATCAGCCAGGGGTATAGAGAGTGCGGAATTACGACCTCGAGTTCCTGAAACGCTTTTCCATGGTCATCGCGCTGTTGATGGCCATCACGCTCGGATTGATCCTGTTCGCCGCGTACCTGCACACCCGCATTCCGCCGGAAGTCTCGCCGCAGGCGGCCAAGCGCACCGAACTGCGCATTGCCCCGGCCGGCGCGGTCTACGCCGGCGCCACCGGTGCCGCCGAACAGGCCGCGGCCAAGGCCGCCGCATTGGCCAAGGCCGCCGCGCAGGTCGCCTATGGCGGCACCACCGACGGCAAGGTGATCTTCGACAACCTGTGCACCGCCTGCCACACCACCGGCGTCGGCCAGGCTCCCACCCTGGACCATGCGCATTGGGATCAGCGCCTCGGGCAGGGCAAGGACACCCTTTATAAGCACGCCATCGAGGGCTACACCGGCCCGGACGGCGGGATCATGCCGCCCAAGGGCGGCAACCCGGCGCTGACCGAGGAGCAGATCCACGCCACCGTGGATTGGATGCTGGCGAATCTGAAATAACCGTCCCCCCGGCCTCACTCGGGGAACGCGTAGGGACGCGCCATGCGCGTCCTCGCGGTGTCGAACGGGCCCGGCTTTGCCCAACCCGGGCAACCATCATCACACGCGCCATCCCGCCACAATCTGGCGATACCCTGTGCGTCTCTTACCTGCCCGTGCCCGCCGATGCGCCGCTGTTCTCTTGCCCTTGCCCTGTCGCTGCTGCTGCCCGTCACCGCCTTCGCCCAGGCCCAGCCGCGGGCACAACCGGCTCCCGCCGCAACCTCTGCACGCGCCACGGTCACCCTGACCACGGCCCCGGCGGACTGGCGCGTGCTGGACGGTCAGAAGGTCCGCATCGCCGCGCCGCTGACGCTGGCCGGCACCGACGGCCTGAGCCGCTTCGGCGAACTCACCGTCGCCTTCGACGGTCGCCTGTGGCAGCCCAGCGAAGTCGCGCTGCCGGGTACCGAGGCGCATGCCAAGGTGATCGCCGACAACCAGCGCCGACGCCTGCTGCTCGATGACGGCAGCAGCGCTCGTGACCCGGGCCCGGTGGCCTATCTGCCGGCCGGTGCGGACCTGCGCACCGGCACCGTGCTGCGCAACGTGGAAGGCATCGTGCGGGTGGACGACAAGGGCGTGGCCCGGCTGCAGGTGACCACCCCGCTGAAACTGCCCGCGCCGGCCCGTCCAGCGGTACCGAAGGTTGCCGGCAGCTTGCAGGTGGCCGCGTTCAACCTGGAAAACTTCTTCAACGGCGACGGCCAGGGCGGCGGCTTCCCGACCCTGCGCGGCGCACGCACCCCAGCCGAACACCAAGCGCAGAAGACCAAGCTGGTCACCACCATCAATGCACTGGGCGCTGACGTGGCCGCACTGATGGAACTGGAGAACGACGGCTACGGCCCGCAGTCGGCCATCGCCCAGCTGGTCGATGCGCTCAATGCCGACCGTGGTGCCAAGGGCGACTGGCGCTTCGTGGATGCCAGCAAAGGCCCGGGCGAGAACCCGATCCGCGTTGGTATCATCTACCGCGCCTCGAAGGTGACCCCGGTGGGTGCACCGGCGGTCCTCGAAACCGCGCCGTTCGGCCCGCACAGCCGGGTGCCGCTGGCGCAGGCGTTCCGCGCCGGCAAAGGCGCGCCGTTCGTGGTGGTGGCCAATCACTTCAAGTCCAAGGGCTGCTCGGAAGCCACCGGGGCCGATGCCGACCAGAAGGACGGTCAGGCCTGCTGGAATGCGACCCGGGTAACCTCCGCCAAGCTGCTCGACCAGTGGCTGGCGACCGACCCGACCGGGGCCGGCACGTCGGACGCGGTGCTGCTGGGCGACTTCAACGCCTATGCGATGGAAGCGCCGATCCGCACCCTGCATGACGCCGGCTGGCAGGATGCCTTCGCTGTGGCGAAGATCCAGCAGCCGTATAGCTACGTGTACAACGGCATGACCGGCCGGTTGGATCACGCCCTGTTGAGCCCGGGCATGGCCAAGCGCCTGCGTGGCGCGGCCGAATGGCATATCAATGCGGACGAGGCGGATGACGTCGGCTATCGCGACCGCAACGAGGCTGGCCCGTGGCGCAGTTCGGACCATGATCCGCTGCTGCTCGGCTTCGACCGCTGAAGCGCCGCACGACCGATTTGCCGCACGACCAACGGTCGTGCGCTACCGCCGTCGCCGCCGGTAGGTACCGACCGTTGGTCGGTACGGTGCCATCACCCCCACGCAATCAACGAAATCGCCACCACCGCTAACCCCAACCCCACCCGGTTCCAGCGCGACGTCGGCTCCCCGAACGCCAGCACCCCCACCAGCGCGCCCAGCACCACCACGCCGATGTTCATCCCGGCAAACACGGTCGCCGGGCTGTCCGGCAGCGCCTGGTGGGCGTGCACGTAAAACAGGATGTTGCCGCCGTTGAGCAGGCCCAGCAGCGCGCCGGCACCCAGATTGCGCAGGTTCAACCGGCTGCGTCCGCTGAAGTGCCGCCACAGCTGCAGCGCCAGCATCAGCACGAAGGCGATGCTGAAGCAGGCCAGCAGAGCGGCCATTGATGGCGTCCCCGACAGCGCCACCTGCTTGAGCAGGATGTCCACCACCGCAAACCCGACCCACACGCCCAGCAGCCAGCGCCAGCTGCCCGATGTGGCGGTCACCGAAGGGCCGCGCGGGCGCAGGCTGATCATCAGCATTGCCACCAGGCCCAGCCCCAGCCCAACCAGCTTCCACGCCGTGGCGGTCTGGCCGAAGAACAGGAAGGCCGCCAGCAGACTGAGCAGCAGCGACAACCGCTGGGCCACATCGCTGCGCACGATCCCGGCTTCGGCCACGGCCCGGCCCAGCACCAGGAAAATGGTCGGCAGCACCACCGCCAACCCCAGCAACGCCAGCCACGGCGCGTGCCCGGACTGCAGCGACGCCAGCGGCGGCCGCAGGACCACCGCGGTCAGGGTGGCGGCGACCAGATAGTTCCAGGTCACCATCTGCGCCACGTCCAGCTGCCGGCGCGCGGCCAGCTTCAGCAATACCGAGACCAGCACCGAGCAGATCACGGCCAACAGCAGATATGTCATGAGCGGGGCAGGGCAGGTCGGGGGCAGGGGACGCTATCATGGTGCCATGCAAAATCCCCCGTTCCCCGCCGAATCCGGCACGCTCACCCTGGCCGGCCCGGTCGGCCCGCTCGAGGTCGCTGTCGACCTGCCCAAGGCCGATGTGCCCACCGTGCCGGTCATCGCCGTGATCTGCCATCCGCTGTCCACCGAGGGCGGCAGCCTGCACAACAAGGTGGTGACCATGCTGGCCACCACCCTGCGCGAGATGGGCATCACCACGGTGCGCTTCAATTTCCGCAGCGTGGGCGGCTCGGCGGGTGACTTCGACCATGGCGTGGGCGAACAGGACGACCTGAAGGCCGTGGTGGCCTGGGCGCGCGCGGGCAACCCGCAGGCCACGCTGTGGCTGGCCGGTTTCAGCTTCGGCGCGTTCGTCTCGCTGCGCGCGTCGGCCGAGCTGCAGCCGCAGGTGCTGGTGTCCATTGCCCCGCCCGCCGGGCGCTGGGACTTCGACGGCGTGCAGCCGCCGGCGCAGTGGCTGGTGATCCAGGGCGAGCAGGACGAGATCGTCGACCCGCAGGCCGTGTATGACTGGCTGGAGCAGCTGAAGCTGCCGCACGAACTGGTGCGCATGCCGGAAACCAGCCACTTCTTCCACCGCAAGCTGATCGACCTGCGCGGCGCGCTGACCCACGGCCTGAAGCAGTGGTTGCCCACTACCGGCAGCCCGGCCGCATGAGTTCCGCAGTGTTGACCCCCTCCCAGCGTTACGCCGAAGGCGCAGCGCGGGGCGAATGGCAGAACGACCCCGCCCAGCACGCCGCCCTGGCCGAGCTGGACCGCATCCACACCGCCCTGCTCGACAGCGACCAGGACGGCTGGCTGGATCGCCTGTCCGCGTTCTGGAAGAAGCCCGAGCCGGTCAAGGGCCTGTACTTCTGGGGCGGGGTGGGGCGTGGCAAGACCTTCCTGGTCGACCTGTTCTATGACGGGCTGCCGATCCAGCAGAAGTACCGCACCCACTTCCACCGCTTCATGCGTGGCATCCACGAGCGCCTGCGCGAGCACCAGGGCCAGAGCGACCCGCTGGCCCGCATCGCCCAGGAATGGCGCAACAAGCTGCGCGTGCTGGTGCTGGACGAGTTCTTCGTCACCGACATCGGCGACGCCATGCTGCTGGCGCGCCTGCTTGAGCGCCTGTTTGCCGAAGGGGTCACCCTGGTCACCACCTCCAATACGGCGGTGGAGAACCTGTACCTGAACGGCCTGCAGCGCGACAGCTTCCTGCCCGCCATCGGCCTGCTGCAGACCTACTGCGTGGAGCTGTACGCCGAAGGCACCGAGGACTACCGCATGCGCGCGCTGACCCGCTCGCCGGTGTACCAGTCCCCGCGCGACGCCGGCAGCGACGCCTGGCTGGGCACCCGCTGGTCCGAGCTCAGCGGCGGCGAACAGGCCAAAGCGGGCAATATCGAGATCGAGGGACGCAAGATCCCGGTGCGCGGACGGGGCAAGAGCATCGCCTGGTTCGACTTCGCCGCCCTCTGCGAGGGGCCGCGCGGTCCTTCGGACTACATCGAGATCGCGCACGAGTTCAACACCGTGCTGCTGGGCGACATTCCGCACTTCGACCGCACCAACGAAGACGCCGCCCGGCGCTTCGTCAATCTGATCGACGAACTGTACGACCGCCACGTCAACCTGGTCTGCACCGCCACCGACACCCCGGTGGCGCTGTACACCGGCACCCGCCTGCAGGGCGCGTTCGAGCGCACCGCCTCGCGCCTGATCGAGATGCAGAGCGCCGAGTACCTGGGCACGCCCCACCGGGCGTGATCCCGCGTTTGTTACGCCCACGTGATGCGTGCCGTTCCGTTTTTCACACACTGTTTTCGTCACCCGAAGACGTGTTTCCCCATTGACAGCGCAGTCCATTTCGACAGGTTCCAACCGTTCGTCGGACACCCTTATCGGCCAATCCTTGCGCCACAAGGGATTGGTGAAATCTCCTACATTTAGCGTTGACGATCCCTGACACCCCCACTATCTTGTGGCTGGCGGTTCCACCAACCCCAAGACGGGGCGGGCGGAACCACAGGGAAGCCGGATCGTGCTTCCTGCCGACGAGCCGCCTGCCCACCGCAGACGGTGCCGGTTGCGACAGTCTCCGGGGGGAGAGGGCTGGTGTCACAAGGGGATCGCGTCTGTCGCGTCCCGTGAGACGCCGTTCTGCCACCCTGAGGCCCGTGCGCACCGGCCGGTTGCCAACCCTGTCGGCAATCGTAGTGCCCGCCCATATCACGCCTAGAGGACACCGCCGTGAGCACCGAATCCAGCGCCACCATCGAGAAGAAGGAAAGCGAGTTCCTGCTGACCTCGCCGCCGACCTCCAACACGATGAGCGTGACCAAGCGCAACGGGTCGACCGAACTGGTGGACCTGAACAAGATCGTGCGCGCGGTGCAGCGTTCGGCCGAAGGCCTGCACGCGGTCGATCCGATGCGCGTGGCCACCCGTACCATTTCCGGCCTGTACAACGGGGCCACCACGCAGGAACTGGACGAGCTGTCGATCCGCACCGCCGCCCTGCTGATCGGTGAAGAACCCGAGTACGGCCGCCTGGCCGCGCGCCTGCTGGCCAACTACATCGCCAAGGAAGTGTCGGGCCAGGAAATCCACGCCTTCTCGCAGTCGGTGGGCCGTGGCCATGAAGTCGGCCTGATCAACGACCGCCTGCTGAACTTCGTGCAGACCAACGCGCGCAAGCTCAACGACGCCATCGACATCTCGCTGGACCTGAACTTCGACTACTTCGGTCTGCGCACCCTGTACGACCGTTACCTGCTGCGCCATCCGCACACCCGCAAGGTGATCGAGACCCCGCAGCAGTTCTTCCTGCGCATCGCCAGCGCGCTGAGCGAGGACGTGCCGGAAACCCTGGCGCTGTACAAGCGCATGGGCAACCTGGACTACCTGCCGTCCAGCCCGACCCTGTTCAACTCGGGCACCACCCACGAGCAGCTGTCCTCGTGCTTCCTGCTGGACTCGCCGCAGGACTCGCTGGAATCCATCTACTCCAAGTACGGCGACATCGCCCAGCTGTCGAAGTTCTCCGGCGGCATCGGCGTCAGCTACACCCGCGTGCGTTCGCGTGGCTCGCTGATCAAGTCGACCAATGGTCACTCCAACGGCATCGTGCCGTGGCTGAAGACCATGGATTCGTCCGTGGCTGCGGTGAACCAGGGCGGCAAGCGCAAGGGCGCGGCCTGCGTGTACCTGGAAACCTGGCACGCCGACATTGAAGATTTCCTGGAGCTGCGCGACAACACCGGCGACGAATCGCGTCGTGCGCACAACCTGAACCTGGCCAACTGGGTGCCGGACCTGTTCATGAAGCGCGTCGAAGCCGACCAGGAATGGTCGCTGTTCGATCCGCGCGTGGTGCCGGAATTCACCGACCTGTTCGGTGAAGCCTTCGAGCAGGCCTACCTGCAGGCCGAAGCCCAGGGCAAGGCCAACCGCACCATCTCCGCGCGCAAGCTGTACTCGCGGATGATGCGCACCCTGGCCGAGACCGGCAACGGCTGGATGACCTTCAAGGACAAGTGCAACCGCGCCAGCAACCAGACCCTGCGTCCGGGCAACGTGATCCACCTGTCCAACCTGTGCACCGAAATCCTGGAGGTCACCTCCAACGATGAAACCGCGGTGTGCAACCTGGGTTCGATCAACCTGGGCAACCACTTCGACGAGCACAACGAGTTCGACTACGAGAAGCTGGCCGAAACCGTGCGCCTGGCCGTGCGTCAGCTCGACCGCGTCATCGACCTGAACTTCTACCCGATCGAAACCGCCCGCCGCGCCAACATGCGCTGGCGCCCGGTCGGCCTGGGCTGCATGGGCCTGCAGGACGTGTTCTTCCGCAAGCGCCTGCCGTTCGACAGCGCCGAAGCGCGCGCGCTGTCGAAGAAGATCGCCGAAACCATCTACTTCCACGCCCTGGAGACCTCGGTCGAACTGGCGCAGGAACGCGGCAAGCACCCGTCGTTCAACGACACCCGCGCTGCCAGCGGCGAACTGCAGTTCGACGCCTGGAACGTGGTGCCGGAAGACGGCGCGCGCTGGGATGCCCTGCGTGCCCGCATCAAGGAACACGGCCTGCGCAACTCGCTGATCATCGCGATCGCCCCGACCGCCACCATCGCCTCCATCGCCGGCTGCTACGAGTGCGTGGAGCCGCAGGTGTCCAACCTGTTCAAGCGTGAAACGCTGTCGGGCGACTTCCTGCAGGTGAACCGCTACTTGGTGAACGAGCTGAAGAAGCTTGGCCACTGGACCCCGGAAATGCGCGACACCATCAAGATGGCGGAAGGTTCGATCCAGGGCATCGCGCAGATTCCGGAAAGCCTGCGCCAGGTCTACCGCACCGCCTGGGAACTGCCGATGCGTTCGCTGATCGACATGGCCGCCGAGCGTGGCGCGTTCATCGACCAGTCCGCCTCGCTCAACCTGTTCATGGAAAGCCCGAGCATCGGTGCGATGTCGTCCATGTACATGTACGCCTGGAAGCAGGGCATCAAGACCACGTACTACCTGCGTTCGCGTCCGGCCACCAAGATTGCCAAGACCACGGTCAGCCACACCGCCACCGCGGCTCCGGAAAAGGTGTTCACCCCGGAAGAGGCCATCGCCTGCTCGCTGGAAAACCCGGAAGCCTGCGAGGCTTGCCAATAAGAAGGCGTACCGGATGCACCGACCAACGGTCGGTGCCTACCCGGTTGATCAGACATCCGGTAGGTGCCGACCGTTGGTCGGCACGGAACCCAACACCCGGTTCGTGCCGACCCCTGGTCGGCACAACCATTTGAAGGACGAAACACCATGGCCGACACCCGCAAGCAGATGCTGCTCGATCCCGGTTTTGAACTGACCCTGCGCCCGATGCGCTACCCGCAGTTCTATGACATGTATCGCAACGCGATCAAGAACACCTGGACCGTGGAAGAAATCAACTTCCAGATCGACATCAGCGACCTGCACACCAAGATGTCGCCGGGTGAGCGCCACCTGATCCATCGTCTGGTCGCGTTCTTCGCCACCGGCGACTCGATCGTTTCCAACAACCTGGTGCTGAACCTGTATCAGCATCTGAATGCGCCGGAAGCGCGCATGTACCTGTCGCGCCAGCTGTACGAAGAAGCGCTGCACGTGCAGTTCTACCTGACCCTGCTCGACAACTACCTGCCGGACCCGGAAGAGCGCGCCAAGGCGTTCTCGGCGGTGGAGAACATCGACTCGATCAAGAAGAAGGCCGACTTCTGTTTCAAGTGGATCGACTCGATCCAGGACCTGCATCGCATCGAAACCCGCGAGCAGCGCCGCCAGTTCCTGCTCAACCAGATCTGCTTCGCCGCGTGCATCGAAGGCCTGTTCTTCTTCGCTGCGTTCGCCTACGTGTACTACTTCCGCTCGCGTGGCCTGCTCAACGGCCTGGCCTCGGGTACCAACTGGGTGTTCCGCGACGAAAGCGCGCACATGGACTTCGCCTTCGAATGCGTGGACGTGATCCGCGAGGAAGAGCCGGACCTGTTCGACGACGAAATGAAGCAGCAGGTCTATGACATGCTGGCCGACGCCATCGAATGCGAAGTGCAGTTTGCCGAAGACGTGCTGTCCGGCGGCGTGGCCGGCATTTCCACCCGCGACATGCGCCAGTACCTGCAGCACTGCGCCGACAACCACTTCCACCGCCTCGGCATGGAAAAGAAGTACAACGTGCGCAACCCGCTCCCGTTCATGGAACTGCAGGACGTGCAGGAGCTGACCAACTTCTTCGAACGCCGCCCGTCGGCCTACCAGGTGGGCGTGCAGGGCGAAGTCGCCTTCGACATGAACTTCTGAGGTCACCGCCGCCATGACCACTGCCGCCGACGTCGTCCCGCCCACCGAAGTGCGCATGGCCGAAATCGTCTTTCCCAACCACACCAACCATATGGGCACCCTGTTCGGTGGCCAGGCGCTGGCGTGGATGGACAAGGCGGCGTTCCTGGCGGCGGCCCGTTATTCGCGCCGCACCGTGGTCACCGCGCGCTCGGACCAGGTCGACTTCAAGCTGCCGATCACCATCGGCCAGATGGTCGAAACCGTGGGTCGCATCGTTGAAGTCGGGCGCAGCTCGATGAAGGTGGAAGTGGAGCTGATCGCCGAAGATCTGCACACGGGCGAGCGCAAGCTATGCACCCGAGGGCACTTTGTGATGATCGCGCTGGACGAGAAGCACCAGCCCACCGCCGTGCCCGCCTTGCCGGCGGACATCGCCGGACCCTGAACCGGCAATTGCGATGGGGGCCTTGTGCCCCCATCTGCTTTTCATGTCTACCCATCTGGCCGACTTCATCCACCGCGCCCGTCGCTTGTTCGTGCTGACCGGCGCGGGCTGCAGCACCGACTCGGGCATTCCCGACTACCGCGACGCCGACGGCCACTGGAAGCGCACCCCGCCGGTGAACTTCCAGGACTTCATGGCCCTGCCGGCCACCCGCCAGCGCTACTGGGCGCGCAGCCTGCTGGGCTGGCCACGCTTCGGCCAGGCGCTGCCCAATGGCACCCACGCCGCCCTGGCCGCGCTGGAAGACCGCGGCCAGATGGAAGTGCTGCTGACCCAGAACGTGGACTGTCTGCACCAGCGCGCCGGCAGCCGCGCGGTCATCGACCTGCACGGCCGCCTCGACCAGGTGCGCTGCATGGGTTGTGAGGCGCGCAGCCCGCGCGAGGAGTTCCAGGACAGCCTGCTCGCGCTCAACCCGGAATGGGCGCATCTGGACGCCGCGCAGGCTCCGGACGGTGACGCCGACCTGGAGGGCGTGGATTTCGCTGCCTTCAGCGTTCCGGCTTGCCCGCATTGCGGCGGCATTCTCAAGCCGGACGTGGTGTTCTTCGGCGAAAACGTCCCGCGCGAGCGTGTGGCTGCGGTGCACGACCACCTGGGCCGGGCCGACGCCGTGCTGGTGGTCGGCTCCTCGCTGATGGTCTATTCCGGCTTCCGCTTCGTCCAGGCCGCCGCCAAGGCCGGCCTGCCGGTGGCGGCGCTCAACCTCGGCCGTACCCGTGCTGATGATCTGCTGACCCTGAAGGTGGAACAGCCCTGCGCCCCGGCGTTGTCGTTCCTGTTGTAAAGCCGGGCTTGCCCGGCTGCGCGGTCGTTGGCACGTCATTCTGCGGGCGCGTGGCGACGCGTTTGGCGGAATGGTACGCAAATGTGGTCGCGGCGCGGCTTGCCCGGCTGGGCCTTTCACCGTTCCACACAAACGGTTGCCTGCAACCCCGCTTCAGAGTGCAATACCCACCGGTTTAACCCCCACGTCCGAGTCCCCCGTGAGCCAGCTTTTCTCCCCCGTCTCCTTTGGGCCGCTGCAGCTGCCCAACCGCATCGTCATCGCCCCGATGTGCCAGTACTCCGCCACTGACGGCCAGGCCAACGACTGGCACCGCCAGCACCTGGGCCAGTTATCCCAGTCCGGTGCCGGCCTGCTGATCCTGGAAGCCACCGCCGTGCTGCCCGAAGGCCGCATCAGCTGGGCCGACCTCGGCCTGTGGGACGACGCCACCGAAGCTGCCCTCGCCGGCGTGATCGCCTCGGTTAAAGCCTGGTCGCCGATGCCGCTGGGCGTGCAGCTGGCCCACGCGGGCCGCAAGGCCTCCTCGGCGCGGCCGTGGGACGGCGGTGGCGGGTTGCCGGCCACCGACCCGAATGGCTGGACAACCGCTGCACCGTCCGCACTGGCCTTCAATGACCATCCGAAACCGGAAGCCCTGGATCTCGCCGGCATCGACGCCATCGTCGACGCCTTCGTTGCCGCCGCCCAGCGCGCCGAACGCATCGGCCTGGATCTGATCGAACTGCATGCCGCGCACGGCTACCTGCTGCACCAGTTCCTGTCGCCGCTCAGCAACCAGCGCGAAGATGAGTACGGCGGCTCGCTGCAGAACCGCATGCGCCTGCTGATCCGCGTGTTCGACGCCGTGCGTGAAGCGGTGTCCGACCGCATCTCGGTCGGCGTGCGTATTTCCGCCAGCGACTGGGTCGCCGGCGGCTGGGATATCGAACAGACCACCACGCTGGCGCAGATTCTGGACCTGCGTGGCTGCAACTTCCTGCACGTCTCCAGTGGTGGCCTCGACCCGCGCCAGAAGATTCCGCTGGAACCGGGCTACCAGGTGCCGTTCGCGCAGGCGATCAAGGCCGCCAAGGTGCGCATGCCGGTCATCGCGGTCGGCCTGATCACCGACCCGTCGCAGGCCGAATCAATCCTGCGCCACGGTCACGCCGATGCAGTCGCGCTGGCGCGCGGCATTCTCTACGACCCGCGCTGGCCGTGGCACGCGGCCGCCGCACTCGGTGACAGCATCACCCCCGCACCGCAGTACCTGCGATGCGAGCCGCGCGAAGCGCGCGGTGTGTTCATTGCGTCAAAGTCGTAACGACGTCTGATCATTGTGTGGCGATTACGCCACGGAGGCACTCACCTCAAACGTGAGTGTTTCCGCGGAATTGCCGCGCTCGGCACCGCCACTTCGATAGATATGGCCTTAACTGGAACAAGCTGCACACTTTTCGATTCGACATCGGTAGCAGCCTCCACCTGCGGCGCATGGCCGCATATGTAAGGAGTAACACCATGAAGTCGAAGGTATTCGCAGCTGTGTTGATGTCGCTGATCGCCAGCCACGCATCGGCAGAGTGTCAGGGCGTCGCACCAACTCAGCAGGGTGCTTCTGGGGCTGAAGAACCGGGAGCACCGATCCAAAGCAAGGCGGATCTCCTGAAGTACCTCGGAGATCTGCCGGATCAATCCCCGCTCAGGGCACTCAGCGAGGATGCCCGCTCAAGCTTCATCGCATCGCTGCGCTTCCACGAGGATGGACTGGCCAGCTTCTCCACGAAGGAAATGGAGCGTGGACTGACCCTTCGTCAGGCGCACGATGTCCTGGCCCTGTTCGGAATGCAGGAAGCAATACTGAAGCTGCCGATCGAGGCGACCAGCAAGCAGGAGGCTGAACTGCTGGAACAGATGAAGCGCCGGTGTCAGGCCCGGCGGTCGGCCTGAGCCGCTGCATCCACCCGCCACGCCTCCGGCAGCCCCTCCACCACGTGCTCCATCAGCGCCCGTACCTTCGGCGTCAGATCACGGCGGTCGGTCACACACAGGTACAGCCGCATCGGTTCCGGTGAGGTATGCGCACCATCATCCGAAGCGAACAGCACCTGCAGGTTGCCGCGCACCAGCCACGGCGCGGCCACGAAGGCGGCCAGTCGGGCGATGCCGCCGCCGGCCGCCGCCATCGCGGCCAGCGCATCGATATCGTCGCTGACCAGGGCCGGATTCAGATCTGCATCAAACGCCTGGCCATCGCGCACAAACCCCCAACGCAGGTGGCGGCCATCCACCGGGTAGCGGAACACCAGGCAACGGTGATCACCCAGGTCTTCCGGGGCTTCCGGCACGCCGGCCTGGGCCAGGTACACCGGCGAAGCACACACCACGAATGGCACCTGCGCCAGGGGGCGCGCGACCAGACCTTCTTCCAGCTGCGGGTCGATGCGGATGCTGACGTCCACTTCCTCATGCGCGTGATCCACGCTGCGGTCTGACAGCAGCAGTTCGATGTCCAACCCTGGGAAGCGCGCCTGCAGTGACGGCAGCAGCGGGGCCAGCACATGGCGACCGAAGGCGGCCGTGCTGGCAATGCGCAGTCGGCCTTCCGGCTCCGCTTCCGGGTCAGTCACCGCGTCCTGCGCGCGTTGCAGGTCGTCTTCGACGTGACGCACCTTGGCCAAGTACAGCGAACCCCGCTCGGTCAGCACCAGCCGGCGCGTGGTGCGGTTGAACAGGCGCACGCCCAGGTGGGTTTCCAGCCGGGCGATGTTCTGGCCAACAGCGGCGGAGCTGATGCCCAGCGTGCGCGCGGCCGCGGCCAGGCTGCCGGCGTCGGCGGTACGGATGAAGCTGCGGATGCAGTGAAGAATGTTCATGGTGACGCTATTGTCGCTGCTTGAAGCAAAGTTTTGCTTTGGTCTGTGCAAAGGTGAGGCGATCTACCGTGTATGCGGTGGGCCGAATATCGTGCCGGTCCCGCAACCGCTGGGTTGCCCGTGTACTGGACTGAGCAGGATGAACTCCACTTCTGTTGTTGCCCGCCGCTGGAAGCTGGCAGCGCGTACCACGCCGTTCGTGTTCGCGTTCTTCATGGCCGCGATCATGGCGATGCTGATGTGCCTGGTGATCACGGCCGCCAATGCGGGTATCAACGCCGACTACCCTATGCGGGTGCTGTCGGCCTATCAGCTGGCGATGCCGACTGCGTTCTGTTGTGTTCTGGTGGTGCGCCCACTGGTGATGCGGCTGGTGGCGCTGACAGTGCATCCGCACGGCTGATGTAGAGCCGGGCTTGCCCGGCTGTTGTTCGCGCGCAAAGTGCAGCCGGGCAAGCCCGGCTCTACGAAAGCCAGCGCGCATCCAGGCATTGTCGGTCCCACGGTCAGCGCACATCCACACGCCAGCAGCACCAACCACCCCGAAAAGTTGCATCTGACAACATCCCCGCCAGCCCCAGGCCGCGCCGGTTAAACTCAAACCATGCGCCCCGATTCCATCCTCACCCTGTCATGCCCGGACCGTACCGGGATCGTCTACCGCGTCTCCGGCCTGCTGTTCGAGCAGGGCTGCAACATCCTCGATGCCCAGCAGTTCGGCGACGATGAAAGCGGACGTTTCTTCCTGCGCGTGCACTTCGACCGCGATGCGGCCCAGCCGATCGAGACCATCCAGGCCCGCATGGATGGGCTGGCCGCGGACTTCCAGATGGACTGGCAGTTGCACGACGCGCGTCGCAAGGCGCGCCTGCTGGTGCTGGTGAGCAAACAGGGCCACTGCCTGAACGACCTGCTGTTCCGGGCGCACAGCCGCCAGCTGCAGGTGGATATCGCCGCCGTCGCTTCAAACCATGAGGACTTCGGTCCGCTGGCGACCTCCTACGGCATCCCGTTCCACCATCTGCCGGTGAATGCGGACAACCGCGCCGTGCAGGAACAGCAGATCATCGATCTGGTCGAGCGCGAGAACATCGACCTGGTGGTGCTGGCCCGCTACATGCAGATCCTCTCACCGCGTCTGTGCGAAGCGCTGGCCGGCCGCGCGATCAACATCCACCACAGCTTTCTGCCCAGCTTCAAGGGTGCACAGCCGTACCATCAGGCCCACGCACGCGGGGTCAAGATCATCGGCGCGACCGCGCACTATGTCACTTCCGACCTCGATGAAGGCCCGATCATCGAACAGGACGTCGCCCGGGTCGATCACGCCATGACGCCGCGCGATCTGGTGCGCCTCGGCAGCGACACCGAATCGCAGGTGCTGGCACGCGCTGTGCGCCGTCACGTGGAGCATCGCATCATCCTCAACGGCCACCGCACCGTCGTGTTCCGGTAAGGTCCGGCTCAACCCCTCCATTGCGGATCTGACGTGCTTCATCAGTACTGGGCCGAATTCCTCACCCTCGCCGTGGTTCACCTTCTGGCCGTCATCGCCCCCGGCCCTGACTTCGCGGTCGCCGTCCGGCAGACGGTGCGCTTCGGCCGCCGAACCGGCATCTACACCGCGCTGGGCATCGGCGCGGGCATGTCGGTACATGTCATCTACACCCTGATCGGCGTCGCCGCACTGTTGAACGCCACGCCGTGGTTGATGAAAGGGGCCCGTTGGATCGGTGCCGCCTACATCTTCTATCTGGGCATCCGGTTCCTGCTGAGCAAACCGGGCAGCGACAGTAGTGCCGTCGAGGCGGGTGCTCCGGTGGTCGCAGTGCAGACACCGGGACGGTCGTTCGCGATCGGGTTCATGACCAATGCGACCAACCCCAAGGCCACGCTGTTCTTCCTGGCCGCGTTCACCACGCTGGTGAGCGCGCAGACGCCATTGGCGGTACAGGCGCTTTATGGGCTGTGGATGTGTGTGGTCAATGCGGCGTGGTTCGTGCTGGTCAGCGTGGCGCTGTCAGCGGCGGCGGTGCGGCAGCGGTTCCTGCGCGTGAGCCATTGGTTCGAGCGGCTGATGGGGGTGTTGCTGATCGGGTTTGCGATACGTCTGGTTGTGGTTGCCTGACGTCGTTCCTCGCCTGCGGGTCACGACCAACGGTCGTGACCTACCGGTAGGTATCGACCGTTGGTCGATACGCAACCATCAACGCGCCACAATCCCTGCCGCCAACAACGCATCGCGCGTAGCCGCATCATTCTCCGCACTCACCGCCCGGGTCAGCTCCCACAGATACCCCACCCGGAACGCTGCCGCCACCGCATCCTGCGCCGTCCACAGCACGCAGTAATCCCGCGCCAGCCCGCACACATGCACCTCGGCAATGCCACGCTCGCGCAGCCAGCCGGCCAGGCCCGTTGCCGGGCGGGTACCTTCAGGCCCGAAGTTCTCCTGGAACGCGCTATAGGAATCCACCTGCCGGCGCGTGCCTTTGCGCAGAATCAGATCGGCCGCGTCCCAATTCACGTCTGTATGCAGCGCGGCCCCGGGCGTGCCTTGCACGCAGTGGTCTGGCCACAGTGTCTGCGGGTGCCCGTGCAGGGTGATCTGCTCGAACGGCGCATGCCCCGGATGCTGGCTGGCGAATGAGGCATGGTCAGCCGGATGCCAGTCCTGTGTGGCCACCACCGTGTGATAGCGCCGCTGCGCCAGCAATTCGGCAATACCGGGCACGATGGCGTCGCCGTCAGCGCAGGCCAGCGCACCGCCGGGCATGAAGTCCGGCTGCAGATCGACCACGATCAGGGCGACATCGACGGGGAAGCGGTTCATGGGGGATGGTCACGGGCGCGGGGGACCACAGTCTATCGCACGCCCCGACACGTCATTCGTTCGTGGTGCCATCCCCGTAATACAACACCCCGATCTCGATCTTCCCGCGCCCGGACGCCTGCCGATGCAGGTTGGTATCCCGCAGCGAGTACACACACCCGCAGTACTCCTGCTGGTAGAACTGCTCGCGCTTGCTGATCTCCACCATGCGCGCTGCGCCACCACCCTTGCGCCAGTTGTAGTCCCAGTACTGGATACCGGGGTAGTGCGCGGCGGCACGATGCCCGCAGTCGTTGATCTGGTTCATGTCCTTCCAGCGCGAGATGCCCAGCGAACTGCTGATCACCGGGAACCCATGCTCATGCGCATACAGGGCAGTGCGCACGAAGCGCATGTCAAAGCACATCGTGCAGCGGATGCCGCGCTCGGGCTCATGCTCCATGCCGCGCGCCCGCGCAAACCACTCTCGCGTGTCGTAGTCGGCATCCACGAACGGCACATTGTGCTTCTCGGCAAAGCGGATGTTCTCTTCCTTGCGCAGCTGGTACTCGCGCGATGGATGGATATTGGGGTTGTAGAAGAAGATGGTGTAGTCGATCCCGGAGGCGGTGATCGCCTCCATCACTTCGCCCGAGCACGGCGCGCAGCACGAATGCAGCAGCAGCTTGGTGTGGCCATCGGGCAGGGAAAGGGTAGGGCGTACAAAGTCGTTCATGGCAGTTCCAGTGTGCCCAGCGCCGGCAACGGCGGCGCTGGGCACGGTCTACAGAAGGGAGGGTCAGGCCGCGTTGGCGTCGGCGTATTCGTCACGAAGTTGCTGGGCAGCCGCCACCAGCGCCTCCAGCGCGGCGCGGGTTTCCGGCCAGGCACGGGTCTTCAGCCCGCAGTCCGGATTCACCCAGATCTGCTCCGGCCGCAGCACTTCGGCGGCCTTGCGCAGCAGTGCCACCATCTCCTCCTTGTCCGGCACGCGGGGCGAGTGGATGTCATACACGCCCGGCCCGATCTCGTTCGGATACTGGAAGCGCACGAAGGCATCCAGCAGCTCCATGCGCGAGCGCGAGGTCTCAATGGAAATCACATCCGCATCCATCGCCGCCACCGAGTGGATGATGTCGTTGAACTCGGAGTAGCACATGTGGGTGTGGATCTGGGTGGCATCACGCACGCCGCTGGCGGTGATCCGGAACGCTTCCACCGCCCAGTCCAGATAGTCACGCCACTGCGCGCGGCGCAACGGCAGGCCCTCGCGGATGGCGGGCTCGTCAATCTGGATGACCCCGATGCCCGCCGCTTCCAGGTCCAGCACCTCATCGCGCAGCGCCAGCGCGATCTGCCGGCAGGTATCTGCCCGGGCCTGGTCGTCACGCACGAAGCTCCACTGCAGCACCGTCACCGGTCCGGTCAGCATGCCCTTCATCGGCCGCTCGGTCAGCGACTGCGCGTACTGTGACCAGCGCACCGTCATCGGCTGTGGGCGGCTGACGTCGCCGAAGATCACCGGTGGCTTCACGCAGCGCGAGCCATAGCTCTGCACCCAGCCGTTTTTGGTGAAGGCAAAGCCCTCCAGCTGCTCGCCGAAGTACTCCACCATGTCATTGCGCTCGAACTCGCCGTGCACCAGCACATCCAGTCCGATCTGCTCCTGCGCGCGCACGCAGAATTCAGTCTGGGTGGCCAGAAACGCATCGTAGTCGGCGTCGGATAGCTTGCCGGACTTGTTGCGGGCGCGTGCTTCGCGCACCTCCAGCGTCTGCGGGAACGAGCCGATCGTGGTGGTGGGGAACAGTGGCAGGTTCAGCGCGGCGGCCTGGGCCAGGTGGCGCTGTGGGTAGGCGCTGTGCCGCTGCGAATCGGCGGCGGTGATCGCGCCCAGGCGCTCGGCAACCACTGGGTTGTGCACCCGCGGCGAGCGGCGGCGCGCTTCCAGCCGTTCGCGGGCCGCCGCCAGCGGCCTCTCGGCCACGGCCGGGTTGTCGATGGCATTGGCCAGCAGGCGCAGTTCCTCCAGCTTCTGCTTCGAGAACGCCAGCCAACCCCGCAGCTCGCTATCCAGCTTGGTCTCGTGGGCCAGATCCACCGGGCTGTGCAGCAGCGAACACGAAGGGGCCAGCCACAGATGGTCGCCACCGACGTGACCATGCGCATAGCGCGCCAGCAGCAAGGCGTTGTCCAGATGGGTGCGCCAGATGTTGCGGCCGTTGACCACACCGGCAGACAGCACACGTCCTGCCGGCAGTGCCTTGATCACCGCATCCAGCTGTTCCGGTGCACGCACCAGGTCCACATGCAGGCCCTCCACCGGTAACCCAGTGGCCAGCGCCAGGTTGTCTTCCAGCGCACCGAAGTAGGTGGCCACCAGTACCTTGGGGCGGGTGGCTGCAGCCAGTACTTCATAGGCATGAACGAAGGCCGCGCGCGTGGCATCGTCCAGGTCCCGCACCAGCACCGGCTCGTCCAGCTGCACCCACGCAGCACCCGCCGCCTGCAGTTGGCCCAGCAGTTCCACATACACCGGCAGCAGCGCGTCCAGCAGGTCCAGCGCCGGGCTGCCGTCGGTGGTCTTGGACAGCAGCAGGAAGGTCACCGGGCCGATCAGCACCGGGCGCGTTTCAATGCCCAGACCCTGCGCCTGCCGGTACTCGGCCAGCGGCTTGTTGCCGCGCAGGGCAAAGCCCTGGCCGGCCTGCAATTCCGGCACCAGGTAGTGGTAGTTGGTGTCGAACCATTTGGTCATTTCCAGCGCGTGCAGGTCATGCCCGTCGCGCTGCAGGCCGCGGGCCATGGCAAAGTAGCCGGCCAGCGGATCCGCGTCGGCCAGGGCGCGGTAGCGGGCCGGAATCGCGTCGAACAGGAAGGCGGCATCCAGCACCTGGTCATACAGGCTGAAGTCGTTGCTGGTCGGCACATCCACGCCGGCGTCGTGCTGCAGCCGCCAGTGCGTGGCGCGCAGCGTCGCGGCGGTGTCCAGCAGCGACTGCGCGCTGCTCTGGCCCGACCAGAATGCTTCCAGCGCACGCTTCAGCTCGCGCTTGGCCCCGATGCGGGGGAAACCCAGATTGGTAACCGTGGTCATGAAAAGTGTCCTCATTGCTTGGCGGCATTGAGGAACGAAGGAACCGTGCAGCGTCCACGTCCTTGCGGCCATGTGCGCTTCACCAGCGACCTTCGCCCCCGCGGGCGAACCGGATCGAAGCAGAAAGCGGTCGTGCTCTCTGGCCGGGGCCGGTATTCGGGCTGATGGACACGGGCGCGCAGGCCCACCTAGTGCCCGCCGCTTCCCAGGCGCGAAGCCCAGTGCTGTGTGGCGGGGGTCGTTTCCATTCACCGCTGCGGGGCAGCTCCGGAATGAGCGCAGAGCGCTTTCACCGGATTCCCGTTTAATTTCATCCCTTCATCTGCATGAAGAGATAAACACCTTCGGCCCGCACAAGGTAGACCTCGGACGGGCGAAGGTCAAGAACAGCTTGGCGGCATCAAACGCGGGTGCGTTCCGCGCGGGTGCGGATCATGGCAAACGCCTCGTCGACCCGCAGCTCCCCATTCTCCCAGACCGTGACCATCGCGTCTTCAGTACCGGTAGGAAGCGTACCGTCATTGACCGGCACCGTATTCAGCCGGCCATCCTCCACGTTGCGCACCAGCTGCAGCCGTCCCCGTTTGCTCTGCTTGCCACTGTCGGTCACCGGATCCTTGTACACGTCGATCCATTCGCCGTTGACCCGCGCCGCCGAGCACTTCAGCGCGAACTTCTGGGTGTCGCGGTCCAGCCGCTGCAGCAGGGCACCGCCCATGCCGAAGGCCACGTTGTTGGCCGCGTAGCCGGCGTCGGTGATGCGCTGCAGGATCGCGCGGATCGTATCCGGGTTGATGCCATCACCCTGGATCACCCGCACATGGTTGAGCACGCGGTAGCCCTTGCCGTTCACCGTGTGGCCGAAAGCTTCGTCGAGCAGTACCAGGCTGTCGGCCACCACCTCCACCGGGTCGCCCGAGTCGGGGCGGATCACCAGCGTGGCCCCCGAGGCGATCACCTCTTCGCGCAACGTGGTGCCCCAGTGCTCGCGGATGGCGTGGTAGATGTCATAGCTGTCCGACACCACCGCGACAATCGCGCCGGGTTTGCCGAACTGCTTCAGCATGTTGCGATACGCATCCACTTCGCGTTCGCGGCCCCAACTGGTGATGGTGCTGTGCTCGGCGGCCGGAATCGAATAGCCCGCCATCGGCTCGTGGTAGTGCGCGCGGGCCAGGCACAGCGCCGATACCGTGTCAGTCCCGAGGAAGTTGACCAGATGCGCGGCTCCGCCCAGTGCCGCCGATTGCAGGCTCGACACGCCGCGCGCGCCAAAGTCGTGCAGCTTGAACGGCAGCTGCCCTTCCGGGTCGTCACTCGTGAGTTCCAGGAAACGACGGATGGTCTGCTTGGCATGCCAGCTGATGGTGGCCACGGTCACCGGGTACCACACCCGTAGCAGCAGCGTTTCAAGGTACGACGGCACCCAGTACGCCTGCGGGTCGGTCGATTCGATGGTCATCAGCGCCTGGTGGGTGGGCACCACGCTGCCTTCGGGCACGGCACGGATGCGCACCGGCAGGTGCCCGCCCAGCCGGTCAACGATGTCGCGCCAGCCGGCTTCATTGAACGGTTCACCGTGCGCGGCGAACAGGTCGCGCGCCTCGTCGATGTCGGCGTGGGTGACCGGACGCGCCAGCGCGTCTTTCAGAATCGACTGCAGGCCGAAGAACACGGTGCGGTCGTGCAGGCCGCCGCGCGATTCCACATAGAAGAACGTGGCGTCGGTGCCCGGCGGGTACTGCAGCCAGTGGCTGGCCTTGTAGCTGTCGGTATTGAGGAGAAGATTATCGAGGTAATGCATGACGGGAAGCTCCTTCGCGTCGAGTGGCACCGGCGGTCTATCCGCCGGTGATGGAACCAGGTCGGGCTCAGCCGCGACCCAGGAAGTACTCCAGAATGTGCAGGTGGTCTTCGTACAGCCGGGCCCCCATGTCCAGCGCCTCGCTGACCGGGAACCAGCGCGCCTTGTCGGCATCGTCGCCACCGCGCACCGGCGGCAGCTCACCGGCCGGGAACTCGAAGTGGAAGGCGTGGGTGATGGTGCGGCCACGCTGGCTGCGTTCGGGGTGGTCGAACACCTGCTGGCCCTTCAGCGAACCCTTCAGCACGGGCAGCGGCAGCTTCAGCCGGGTTTCCTCGCGCAGCTCGCGCAGGCAGCTGTCGAGCAGGGTCTGGTCCTGGCCGACGAAGCCGCCCGGCAGCGCCCACAGGCCCTTGCCCGGTTCCGAGCGGCGGCGCACCAGCAGCACATGACCCGAGTGCACCACCACCGCATCGGTGGTGACGAAGGTGGGTGCATACGGCGCGTCTTTCCAGGCGGCCTTGTACTGTTCGATGAAGCGGTACTCGGCGACCAGCTGGTCGTAAGCCGGTGAGCTTTTGCGGAATGCCTCCAGCATGTCGTACACCGGGGCCGGCACATTGCCACGCAGCATCAACAGGGCACCGTGGAAGTCCACATCGCCGGCTTCAAACAGGTAGCGGCGCAGCTCGGTGGCTGACAGCGTGGCGGTGTGCTGCACATCCACCAGCGGCCATTGCGGAAACTCGCGCAGGTAGTAGCTCGATGCGTCCTTGTCCATGCCCACCAGGCCAACCTTGGCATCGGCGGCGGCACCGTCTGCACGCAGGGCTTCAGCCACGTTGCGCTGCACGCCGGCAATCCACTGTGCTTCGTTGTACAGGTGGTCGCGCAGCGGCTGGATGATCAGACGATCAGTGCTGCCATCAAGAGCGGCCTGGATCATCACGGCGCGTTCGGCCACCGTCCAGGGATTGCGCAGGCTGCGTGGGATATCGGCAGAGCCGACCAGGAAGATCAGCTTGCGGGCCCGGCTCAGGGCCAGGCGGGCAACGGCAGCGTGGCCGTTATGAAAGGGCTCGAAACGCCCGATGAAGACGAGATAGTCGAATTCCATGAGAATCCCTCATGTCGTTGTGAGTGCCGCGGGTCTGTCCCTTGGCTTGAAGGCAATGCTACGCCTCCTGTTCAGCACGTCAAGCGCCGGCCAACGGTCCGAGGTAGCGCTGCCACAGGTGGTTCACCAGCTGCAGGCGCGGGTCGTACCTGCGCTTGCGCGCCACCAGTTCGGGCCACTGCGGGTAGGCGCGTTGGAACTGGTCCAGCGTCGCATGCGGCCGGTAGGGCAGGTAGTGGCACCCGCCGCACAGCAAGGCCGCGTCGATCAGTGCACGTGTCCACTCGGCGGCGCGGTCATCCGACCACGGCAGTCTTCGTTGCTTGTGGTACAGCACAAAGCAGAACACGTCCTCGCGCGCCCACGACATCACCGCCAACGGATCTGCTGGTGCGTGACGAATCGAAACGTTCAACGCGTTGACCTGATGCGCCTTCAATATGTTCGCCAGCATTCGCGCGAAGGTGCGGAAGTGGGCAATCGGAATGAAGTACTCCTGCAACAGGTAGGTGGACATGCTGCGCGTGCGCGGCTCCAGCGCGGCCACGTCCAGGCTGGCCTCAAGATTGCGAAGAACCACCCGGGGCTCGCGCAGGGTCTTCTCCACCACCAGTTGCTCGCGCAGCTGCGCACCGCCCGGCAGTTCGGACACCGCCCAGATCAGGTTCTGCTCGGTGCCGTAGTGCGCCCCGACCGGCACCAGCCGCGCCGTATCGGTCAACGCAGCGTCCGTGCGATACCAGGTCACCGCCAGCGGTGAATTGAAATCCGGCGGCATCAGGTCGGCGTTGTGCATGATTGCGCGTGGATCGGCCAGCACGTGTTCGCCGAACCAGTCAACGTAAGCATCCAGCGACATGCGCTGGGTATGCCGGGCCATGGACACATTGTCGACGACGTCCAGCTCCACCTCGGTGATGACCCCCAGCAGACCGTAGCCGCCCAGCGCGGCGCGGAACAGGTCGCTGTTGTGAGTGCGCGAGGCCTCCAGCACTTCTCCCGAACGCAGCACGATCTGCAGGGCGCGCACGCTGCCGGCGATGCTGCCGCTGCCGACGTAACGTCCATGGCAGTTGACCGATACCGAGCCGCCCACGCTGAAGTTGCTGAAGCTCTGCATCACCTTCACTGCCAGCCCGTGGCGGTCCAGCTGCTCCTGCAGTGCACGCCAGCGCATGCCGGCCTGCACCCGCACCACCTTGCCGGGCACGTCCAGGAACACCAGTTGATTGCAGGTGCTCATGTCCAACTGCAAAGCCTGCTGAGCACTGGTCTGCCCGCCCATGCTGAAGCGCGCGCCGGCCACGCAGACGGTGCCGGTGTGCCGCTCCAGCGCGGCGGACACCTCAGCGGTATGGCGGATCGGCACCACCGCGGCCACCTCGGTGGGCTCCAGCTGGCTGATGTCATTCACGGTCGGCGCAGCCTGACGCGTGCAGGCGCCCAGCAAGGCCACGCTGCTGCAGCTGGCAATGAAGCGACGTCGAGAGGTCATCAGCCTTCCTGGCAATGCGAGGTCAGACCGATTGTGCCTGTTCAGCGGGCCAAGCGCGACGCGCGGCCTGCACGCGGCGGCAATTGCAGGCACCATACGGTTCCTGCTTCGTACGTGATCCCTGCATGACTGTCGTACCTGCCTTCCTTCGCCGTACTTCCCTTGTCACCCGCATCGTCATCGGCCTGCTGCTGGGCATCGTGATTGGCGTGGCACATCCGCCCACCGCGCTGGCGCTCGGTCTGCTGGGGGAAGTCTTCATCAGCGCCCTGAAGGCGGTCGCGCCGGTGCTCGTGCTGGTTCTGGTGGTGGCCTCCATTGCCGGTCATCGCGGTGGCGGCACCCACATGCGGCCGGTGCTGATGCTGTATCTGCTGGCCACCGTGGCCGCCTCGCTGGTCGGCGTCGCCGCCAGCTTCCTGTTCCCGACCACGCTGGTACTCAAGGCGGCCGGAACTGCCGCGCAGGCCGCGCCCAGCGGCATCGGCTCGGTGCTGCACACGCTGCTGCTGCAGATCGTGGACAACCCGGTCAACGCGCTGGTCAAGGCCAACTACATCGGCGTATTGGCCTGGGGCGTGGGCCTGGGGCTGGCATTGCGCCACGCCGGCGAGGCCACCCGCGCCATGCTGGCCGATGTCTCTGCTGCCTTTACCCGCGTCGTGCAGTGGGTGATCGTTCTGGCCCCGATCGGCGTGTTCGGCATCGTTGCCTCGACCATTGCAGGGTCCGGCCTCGGCGCGCTGGCCGACTACGCGCGCCTGCTGGCGGTGCTGCTGGGGGCCATGCTGGCGGTGGCGCTGCTGGCCAACCCGCTGATCGTGTTCCTCGTGACCCGTCGCAATCCCTATCCGCTGGTGCTGACCTGCCTGCGCGAAAGCGGCATTACTGCATTCTTCACCCGCTCCTCGGCCGCAAACATCCCGGTCAATCTCGCCCTGTGCAAGCGTCTGGGTCTGCATGAGGGTACCTATTCGGTGGCCATTCCGCTGGGGGCCACGATCAACATGGCCGGCGCGGCAATCACCATCTCGGTGCTCACCCTGGCGGCGGTGCATACGCTGGGTATCCAGGTCGACCTGCCCACCGCGTTGCTGCTGAGCGTGGTGGCGGCCATCGGAGCCTGCGGGGCCTCCGGCGTGCCGGGCGGCTCGCTGCTGCTGGTGCCGCTGGCCTGTGGCCTGTTCGGTATCGAGGACAGCGTGGCCATGCAGGTGGTGGCGGTCGGCTTCGTGGTCGGCGTGGTCCAGGATTCGGCGGAAACCGCGCTGAACTCGTCGTCCGACGTCGTGTTTACCGCTGCGGCCTGCGCCCGCGCGGAGCGCCTGGCGCGCTGACGCGGCCATACGCGTGTTCAGCCCAGCGCATCGAGCACCTGTTCGATGCGCTGCTGCAGCGAGCCGGTCAGCAGGGTGAACGGCCGCTGCTGCGTGGAGAGCCATCGCACATAGGCGTCGTGCTGGGCGTGCCGGAATGCGTCGTCGCGACGCGTTCCATCCTGCACAAACGGAAAGTCCGGTGCGCACATGAACAGGTGCGCATAGGGACGCTCTGCCAGCGCATGTAGCTCAGCCTCGGCCCTGTCGAACATGTCCTGGCAGTAGAGCAGGGTGGTGAGTGGCGTGGTGTCGCACACCAGCCATCGATCCGCCGTTGCCGCCAGCGCGTTCTCGCGTTGCACCTGAACCTGTGCGATGTGCAGCAGGTCGTCGTAGTCCAGCGCACCGGCTTTCGCTTCCCAGTGCTCGCGGCCAAACTCCGCCGCCCAGTGCGTCTTCAGGCGGTGCGCCAGCGCAGTTGCCAGCGTGGTCTTGCCGCTGGATTCCCCGCCGAGCAGGCCGATGCGGCCAACAAAGTCCGCATACACGCGGGGATCGAGATAGTGGCGCAGGCCATGGGGATCAGCGCGTAGCGCAGTACCCGATACCGGAACATGGCGTCGATCGAGATCCAGGCAGACATGGGCGACCGGCCAGACCTCTCCCGTTGAGCCACTGAAATGGTGCTGCAACGCAGCCGCGAAGTCATCGCCATAGTGCTCGCTGGTGAATACCGCATCGACGCGGCAGTCCCACAGCGACGCGCAGACCCACGCCACGAACGTGCGCTGTGATGCGTCATCGTCCCGGTTGTCGGGCAGTTGGCGTGGCGCAATCCCTCGCTGCGCACACAGGTGTGCCAGCCGTGCCTCATCCAGCACCAGCCGCTCCACCTGCGGATACAGCGCCTGCAGCCAGGCCTCGCGACGCGCGGCGTCGCAGCCGGGTAGCTCCGGCTGGCTCCAGCTCAGCAGCAGCACCCGGTCGCAGCGCGACAGCGCATGGTCGATCAGGGCCTGGTGGCCTCGGTGCAGCGGGCTGAACTTGCCAACCACCAGCCCGGTGTTGAAGCGATCCTGCATGTACGGCGTTCTTCCGTGAAGCGGGGCGGCCAGTCTACGGGGTCGCCCAGGGACATGGAGGAATCAACTGAACAGCGCGATCCGTGCCCGGAGTCTCAGGCCGTGAGAGACGCTTTCGTCATACTGGGCATATAGCGTCAAACCCAGCCGCTTGCAGCGCGGCACTGACAGGCAAGTCACACCCATCCAGGGACGGCCACAGGCGCATCCAGGCGTCGCAGGCAGCGGGGGTAGTGTGGTGGCAGACAAGTATTGCGATCTGGTCATGAAAGGCGGCATCACCAGCGGCATCGTGTATCCCAACGCGGTGCTGTCGCTGGCCCGCGAGTACCGGTTCAAGAACATCGGCGGCACCTCAGCCGGGGCAATTGCCGCAGCGGTGGCCGCGGCCGCCGCGATGGGCGACCGGCGTTGCCGGGCCGGTGAAGCCTTGGGGCCCAACGCTGGTTTTGCCGGCCTGGCCGACGTCAGCACCCAGCTGTCGCGGCGAGGCTTCATCTACAGCCTGTTCCAGCCCGTGTATGGCGCACGTACCGCTTATCGCCTGCTGGTGATGTTGACCGGCAAGGCCGGCGTGCCGCGCAAGGTGCTGTGCCTGCTGGCGGCGGTGTTCGCGATTGCGCCGCTGGAGCTGCTGGCCGCGCTGGTGGGGCTGCTTGGCATTGGCTGGCTGGCCGGTGGCATGGCCGGCGTGTGGGCGACGCTGCTGCCATCGCTGTTGTGTGCGTACGGTGCGGGCGTGCTGGCCTCGGCGCTACGTGTGGCGCGGGTGGCTCGCCGCAATCTGCTGGGGCTTTGTTCCGGTGCCACGCAAGCCGATGCCAGTGCACCGGCACTGACCGACTGGCTGCACACCCAGCTGCAGGCGTTGTCGGGCAAACCGCTCGAGCAGCCGCTTACCTTTGCCGACCTGCACAACGCGCCGCGCTACGTGGGTGAGCCGGTCGGCGCACATGCGGTCAGTCTGCAGATGATCACCACCTGCGTGTCGCACACCGAACCGCGCACGCTGCCGTTCACCGCCTCGCAGTTCTGGTTCCGGCGCGAGGAGTTTGAACGGCTGTTCCCGGCCAGTGTGGTGCATTGGTTGGTGGAGCGAGCAGGCACGCCGCAGTCCGTCGACGGTGTCGACTACTACCGGCTGCCGGAAGGCGAACACCTGCCGGTCCTGGTCGCCACGCGCATGAGCCTGAGCTTCCCGCTGCTGATCAGTGCGGTGCCGCTGCATGAGCCTGCGCGCCGCGAGCGCCGCTGCGATCCGGTGGAAGACCCGGCCCCACCGCGTGACAACACCAATGTCGCCGACAGCATGGAGGGACTCACCAGCGGCGGTCACAGCTGTGGTCCGGTGATTACCGCATTCCGGGTGTGCTGGTTCTCCGATGGTGGCATCAGCAGCAACTTCCCCATCCACCTGTTCGACGCCGCGCTGCCGCGCTGGCCGACCTTCGGCATCAACCTTGTCTACCCGCGTCATGCCGAGCCGGAGCGTCTGTCGCCGGATTCACCGGATGCGATCAACGCCGCAGTGTTCCTGCCCACCGAGAACCGCCATGGCTGGCAGCGCAGCTACCACGCCATCGCGCGGCCGCTGGCGGCGGCGGAGATGAGCGGCTTCCTGTTCTCCATCGTTTCCACCATGCAGAACTGGCGCGACGTGCTGCAGGCGCGTGCGCCCGGTTACCGCGACCGCATCGTGCACGTGTCGTTGCAGGGCGACGAAGGCGGCATGAATCTGGACATGCCGCAGGCCGTGCTCAGCCGCATCGCGGCCAAGGGCAGTGTGGCGGGTGAACGTTTCTGCGATTTCTCGTTCGCCAATCACTACTGGATCCGCTGGCGCAACCTGGCCTCGGCCTATCAGCGCTATACGTTGGAGATCGCACGCACCGATGATCCACTGCAGCGCGTGGCGGCGTGGGCACCGGCGTATGAGACGGTGGCCATCGGTGAGCCGTTGGAGCCGTCTTACCGGCTCAGCTCGGAAGAGAAGCGGCGTGAGTCGCAGCAGCTGTGGCGGATGATGGTGGAGCAGGGTGAGGCGTGGGAAGACCTGGGCCCCGATCTGACCGATGGCGCGCCGCGGCCATTACCGCAGATGAAGGTCACGCCAAGCTATTGACCGGTAGGTGCCCACCGTTGGTGGGCACGAACAGTGGCGATGCAAGACGCGCGCCGCGTTGCGGCGTCGCACGACCAACGGTCGTGCGCTACCGCCATCTCTCCACCGTTCCGGCGGCTGCCGGTCGCAGATCAGGGCATACTCCTGCTGTCCAGCTACGGAACCGAGATGAACAACGGTCACCTCCTGCTCATGCTGATTCTTCCCTGCATTGCGACCGTGTTCCGGGTCGTGATCTTTGTCAGGAAGGGCGGGAAGGTACGTACTTCCCTATGGAACTGCGTTCTGGACCAGTTGAAGGCCGTAAGCTTGTACGGCCTGCTCGGCTCGCCTCTGGGTGTTCTGCCCTTGGTGGTCATTGGCGTGATCCTTAAGGGCGAGCTGCTCCATCTCTGGATCGTGATTCCTGCCATGCTGTTTTCCTTCCTGTTTGGAGCGCTCCCGGCAATGGCAACCGGGGCGGTCATCGGCGCTCTCAAACCCTGGCTTTGGGGATGGGGGGCGCTCGTGGCAGGCTGTGTTTTCGGCATGCTGCTCACGGCTCAGTGGGTCGTCGCCATCTCCCTTGCCGATGAGTTGAAAGATGTAATGATCTTTGCGCTCGCCGGGGGATTCGCCGGTCTGGTGTGCTCGGGAATCCTGTTCCGCAGGTCAGGAACAGCGGTCTAGCCGCGCCCCGGCAACTGCGCGAACGCGCGCTGCATGCAGTCCTCGCGCGGGCACACCCGGCACCCGGGTCCGATCGACACCGAGTTGCCCGGGCTCTGGATATCCAGCCCGCGTGTATAGATCAGCCGTTCGGCATGCTGCAGGTCACAGCCCAGCGCCACTGCAAAGGTCTTGCGCGGCTGCCCATGCCCGATCGGGCCGCTGCTGACCTGACGCGCCAGCCAGAAATGGCGACGGCCATCGGGCATGCGTGCCGTCTGGGTCAGCACCCGCCCGGGCTGGTTGAAGGCTTCGTACACGATCCACAGCGGACACGAGCCGCCCACCTGCGAGAAGTGGAAGTCGGTCGCCGAATGCCGCTTGGATACGTTGCCGGCGCGATCCACGCGAATGAAAAAGAACGGCAACCCTGGCGCACTGCGCCGTGCCAGCGTGCTCAGCCGATGGCACACCGCCTCGAAGCCCACGCCGAACCGGTGTGCCAGCAGGTCGATGTCATACGCACTCTGTTCTGCCGCGCGCAGGAACTGTGCATACGGCATCACCAGCGCGCCGGCGAAGTAATTGCTCATGCCGATCCGCGCCTGCGCAATCTGCTCCGGCTCGCGGAAGCCCGCACGTGCGATCACCGCGTCGATCTGCGCGGCATAGCCCAGCAGCCCTAGTTCGGCCGCCATCTGGAACGCCTGCTGGCCCGGCTCCAGGTAATCCGGCAGCCACAGCGTGCGGCTGCCGCCGTCATACACCCGCTTCTCGCGCCCGGCCTGCAGCGGAGCCACTTCCACCAGCACGCCATGACGGTCGGCCAGCAGCTGGCGCAGGCGCGGCGCGACGTGCCCGGCCACCAGCCCCCATTCGGCGAACAGCTGCTCGGCCAGGTCGTCCAGCTCGGGAATGTGGTTGTGCATGCGGTTGAAGAAATCACGCACCTGGTCACCGGCCGGCAGCGCCTGCCCGGCCTGCGGGTCGCCCAGCTGGAACTCCAGTGCCGCCGCGTGCTCGCGAAGCAGCAGGTGGCGGCGGTGCAGGTCGAGCAGGGCATGGCTGATCTGCGGCAGGTTGCCGGCCATCGCGCGCAGTTCGGTGCTGCTGACGTTGTCCAGGCCGAGGTCGCGCAGGGTCTGCCCCAGTGCCTCCTGCAGCGCCGCCGGCTCGTCGTCCTCGAACAACGCGCCGAGGTCGCCCAGTACCTCACCCAGCTTCTGCTGCACCGCCGGGGTCAGCGGGCGCTTGTTGCGCTCGATCTGGTTCAGGTAGCTGGCCGACAGCCCCAGCGCCCGGGCCAGGTCGGCCTGGCTGAAGCCGCGCTGCTCGCGCAGCTTGAGCAGGCGCAGGCCGATCTGGCGGAGGGGAGGCTGGCTATTCACAAAATTCACAAGAATCGTAGCGGGCGTTGGCCAGATTAAGCGCAGACAGCCCGGAAATCGAGTGTTGGCCTGTGAATAATGCCAATCACCTTTTCGCACCCGCCGGGATTGTCATGACTGTTGCAGCGCCCCGTATCCGCATGTTGATCGACGGCCAGTTCGTCGAGTCGGCCAGCTCCAACTGGCAGAACGTGGTCAATCCGGCCACCCAGGACGTCCTGGCGCAGGTGCCGTTCGCCACCGTGAGCGAAGTGGACGCGGCCGTCGCTGCCGCCAAGGAAGCCTTCAAGACCTGGCGCAAGACCCCGATCGGCACCCGCGCCCGCATCTTCCTGAAGTACCAGCAGCTGATCCGCGAGCACATGAGCGAGCTGGCCCACATCCTCAGCGCCGAACAGGGCAAGACCCTGCCCGACGCGGAAGGTGATGTGTTCCGCGGCCTGGAAGTGGTCGAGCACGCCGCCGCCATCGGCAACCTGCAGCTGGGCGAGCTGGCCAACAATGTCGCCAACGGCGTGGACACCTACACCCTGCTGCAGCCGCTGGGCGTGTGCGCCGGCATCACCCCGTTCAACTTCCCGGCGATGATTCCGCTGTGGATGTTCCCGATGGCCATCGCCACCGGCAACACCTTCATCCTGAAGCCGTCCGAACAGGACCCGATGGTCACCATGCGCCTGGTCGAACTGGCGCTGGAAGCCGGCATTCCCAAGGGCGTGCTCAACGTCGTGCACGGTGGCGAAGAAGTGGTCAACGCGATCTGCGACCACCCGGACATCAAGGCCGTCTCGTTCGTCGGTTCCACCCGTGTCGGCACCCACGTGTACAACCGCGCCTCGCTGGCCGGCAAGCGCGTGCAGTGCATGATGGGCGCGAAGAACCACGCCGTGGTGCTGCCGGACGCGAACAAGGAACAGAGCCTCAATGCCATGGTCGGTGCCGCCTTCGGTGCCGCCGGCCAGCGCTGCATGGCCGCCTCCACCCTGGTGCTGGTCGGTGAGGCCCGCGAGTGGGTGCCGGATCTGGTCGCCAAGGCCAAGACCCTGAAGGTCAGCGGCGGCACCGTCGCCGGCACCGATGTGGGTCCGGTGATTTCCTGCGCCGCCCGCGAGCGCGTGGAAGGGTTGATCGCCTCCGGCGTGGAGCAGGGCGCGAAGCTGGTGCTGGACGGCCGCAACCCGCAGGTCGATGGCTTCGAGAAGGGCAACTTCGTCGGCCCCACCATCTTCTCTGGCGTGAAGCCGGGCATGCGCATCTATGACGAGGAAATCTTCGGGCCGGTGCTGGTCATCCTCGAAGTGGACACGCTGGAAGATGCCATCGAGCTGATCAACGCCAATCCGAACGGCAACGGCACCGCCGTGTTCACCCAGTCTGGTGCGGCCGCGCGCAAGTTCCAGGAAGACATCGACGTCGGCCAGGTTGGTATCAACGTGCCGATCCCGGTGCCGGTGCCGCTGTTCTCGTTCACCGGTTCGCGTGCGTCCAAGCTGGGCGACCTGGGTCCGTATGGCAAGCAGGTGGTGATGTTCTACACCCAGACCAAGACGATCACCTCGCGCTGGTTCGACGACGAGACGCTGGGTCATGGCGTCAACACCACGATCAGCCTGAAGTAAGCAGGAGTTTCACCATGAGCCACTCGATGACGACGGAACTCGAAGAAGCGCAGCAGGCCTATAGGGAGGCGGCACGTGACTTCGCCCAGGCCGAACTGGCACCGCACGCCGCGCGATGGGATGCGGAGGGCATCTTTCCGCGCGAGGCGATCGCCAAGGCAGGGGAACTCGGGTTCTGTGGCCTGTACATGGACCCCGAGGTCGGTGGCAGCGGCTTGAGCCGTCTGGACGCCGCCGTCGTCATCGAGGAGCTCGCCAACGTGGATCCGTCCACTGCGGCGTATATCAGCATCCACAACATGGCTTCGTGGATGGTGTCGACCTGGGGCCAGGACGGGCTGCGTGCACACTGGTGCACCGACCTGTCGGCCGGTACCAAACTCGCCTCGTACTGCCTGACCGAACCCGGCGCGGGCTCGGACGCCGCGTCGCTGAAGACCACCGCTGTGAGGGACGGTGACCACTTCGTGCTGAACGGCTCCAAGGCCTTCATCTCCGGTGCCGGCGCGACCGAGCTGCTGGTGGTGATGGCACGAACCGGCGGTGCCGGTGCGGGCGGCATCAGTGCGATTGCGGTGCCGGCCGATCTGCCGGGCATCAGCTACGGCCGCAAGGAAGAGAAGATGGGCTGGAACAGCCAGCCCACCCGTGGCATCACCTTCGAAAACGTGCGCGTGCCGGTCGACCACCTGCTGGGCGAAGAGGGCAGTGGCTTCAAGCTGGCCATGAAGGGCCTGGACGGCGGCCGCATCAACATCGCCGCCTGCTCGCTGGGCGCGGCACAGGGCGCACTGGATGCCGCACGCCGCTACATGGGCGAGCGCCGCCAGTTCGGCAAGACCCTGTCCGATTTCCAGGCGCTGCAGTTCAAGCTCGCCGACATGGTGACCCAGCTGGTGGCCGCACGGCAGATGGTGCACAGCGCCGCACGCAAGCTCGATGCCGGTGCCAGCGACGCCAACGTGTGGTGCGCAATGGCCAAGCGCTTCGCCACCGATGCCGGCTTCCAGGTCTGCAACGAAGCCCTGCAGATCCACGGCGGATACGGTTACATTCGCGAATACCCGATTGAACGCCTGCTGCGCGACAGCCGCGTGCATCAGATTCTGGAGGGCACCAACGAGATCATGCGTGTGATCGTGGCCCGCCACCTGCTCAACACCGAAGAGGAACTGCGATGATGGATTGGCGCAAGCACGAACACACCGGCCTGAAGGTCGAGGCCGATGGCCACGTCGCCGTGGTGACGCTGGACAATCCGCCGGCGCACACCTGGACCGTGCACAGCCTGTCCGCGCTGCGTGACCTGGTTGGCGCGCTGAATGCCGACAAGGACATCTACGCCCTGGTGATCACCGGTGGCGGTGAGAAGTTCTTCTCCGCCGGTGCCGACCTCAAGCAGTTCGCCTCCGGCGACAAGGCCGCCGCACGCGAAGCCGCACGCCGTTTCGGCGAAGCCTTCGAAGCGCTGTCCGGCTTCCGTGGCGTCTCCATCGCCGCCATCAATGGCTATGCCATGGGCGGCGGGCTGGAATGCGCGCTGGCCTGCGACCTGCGCATCATCGAAGACCACGCCCAGGTGGCGCTGCCGGAGGCCACCGTCGGCCTGCTGCCGTGCGCCGGCGGCACCCAGAACCTCACCCGTCTGGTTGGTGAGGGCTGGGCCAAGCGCATGATCCTGCTCGGCGAGCGCATCGACGCCGATACCGCGCTGCGTATCGGCCTGGCAGAAGAGAAAGTGGCCAAGGGTGCGGCCAAGGCACTGGCGCTGGAGTGGGCGCACAAGGCCGAGAAGCAGAGCCCGACCAGCATCGCGGCCTGCAAGACCCTGGTGCAGTTCACCCGCACCGGTTCGCACGCCGCTGCACTGGTGGCCGAGCGTGAGGCCTTCGTCGATCTGTTCGACCGTGCTGACCAGGCCGAAGGCGTGAATGCCTTCCTGGAAAAGCGCGCACCGCAGTGGAAAAACGCATGAGCAGCGCGCCGTCGATGGACGAGGCCCCGGTGCTGTTCGAAGAGCGCAGCGCCGCCAACGGCATGCGCATCGGCATCGCCACGTTGAATGCACCGCGCACCCTCAACGGGTTCTCGCTGCCGATGGCGCATCTGCTGCTGGAGCGCCTGCAGGCCTGGGCCGACGATGCCGGCATCGCGCTGGTGGTGCTGCAGGGTGCGGGCGAGAAAGCCTTCTGCGCCGGTGGCGACCTGCACAGCCTGTACAAGAGCATGCAGGCCTACCGTGCCGACGGCAGCACCGACGTGCGCGATAACGCCTACGCGGCGGAGTTCTTCGACGTCGAATACCGCGTCGACTACGCCATCCACACGTATCCCAAGCCGATCCTGTGTTGGGGCCACGGCATCGTCATGGGCGGTGGCATCGGCCTGATGTCCGGTGCCAGCCACCGCGTGGTCAGCGAGCGCAGCAAGCTGGCGTTCCCGGAGATCACTGTCGGCCTGTTCCCCGATGTCGGCGGCAGCTGGCTGCTGCCGCGCGTGCCGGGCAAGGGCGGGCTGTTCCTCGCCCTCACCGGTGCCACGCTCAATGCGGGTGATGCCATCTACGCGGGTCTGGCCGACATCCACATCGCCGAAGCCAACCGCCCGGCCGTGTTCGACGCACTGGCCGGCGTGCACTGGAGCGATGACGCCCAGCGCAACCACGCCCAGCTCAGTACCCTGCTGCAGCAGCACGCCAGTGACGCCGCCACCGGCCCGCTGCTGCGCAACGCGGCCAGCATCGACGCACTGTGCGAGGGTGCCGATGTCGCCGATGTCGTCGCCGCCATCAGCGCGCTGAAGACCGAAGATCCCTGGTTGCAGACCGCGCAGGCCACCCTCGCCGCCGGAGCCCCCGGTTCGGCACGGCTGGCCTGGGAACTGCAGAAGCGTGCCGAAGGTGCTTTGCTGGCCGACGTGTACCGCTTCGAGTACGTCGCCGCGCTGCACAGCGCCGCCCACGGCGACTTCGCCGAAGGCATCCGCGCGCTGCTGATCGACAAGGACCGCAGCCCGAAATGGCAGCCGGCCACCCTGGCCGAGGCCACCCCGGCCTGGGCGCAGACCTTCTTCGTTTCGCCGTGGGACGACGCCGCGCATCCGCTGGCCGACCTCGGTGCCACCGTTACTGAAAGGAGCCTTGCATGAGCCGTATTGCATTCATTGGGCTGGGCAACATGGGCGGCCCGATGGCCGCCAACCTGGCCAAGGCCGGCCATGCCGTGCGCGTGTTCGACCTGGTGCCGGCCGCCGTGCAGGCTGCCGTGGACGCCGGTGCCACCGCCGCCACCTCCGCACTGGATACGCTGACTGACGCCGAAGTGGTCATCAGCATGCTGCCGGCCAGCCGCCATGTGGAAGGCGTGTACCTGGGCGAAGACGGCGTGCTGGCCGACATTCCAGGCGGCGCGCTGGTGATCGATTGCAGCACGATCGCGCCGGCCACCGCACGCAAGGTGTCTGAAGCCGCCGCCGCGCGCGGCCTGCAGATGCTCGACGCCCCCGTCTCTGGCGGCACCGCCGGCGCAGCGGCCGGCACGCTGACCTTCATTGTCGGTGGCGAAGCCGATGCGCTGGAACGTGCCCGCCCGCTGCTGCAGGCCATGGGCAAGAACATCTTCCATGTCGGTGCCAGCGGTGCCGGTCAGGTCGCCAAGCTGTGCAACAACATGGCACTGGGCGTGATCATGGCGGTCACCGGTGAGTCCATCGCCCTGGGCGTCGCCCACGGACTGGACCCGAAGGTGCTCTCGCAGATGATGGCGGTCAGCACCGGCCGCAGCTGGGCCACTGAAGTGTGCAACCCGTGGCCGGGCGTGCTGGAAAATGCGCCGGCTTCGCGCGGCTACAGCGGCGGCTTCGGCAGCGACCTCATGCTCAAGGACATGGGCCTGGCCGTAGAGGCCGCCATGAGCGTAGGTGCCTCCATCCCGCTCGGCGAACTCGCCCGCAACCTGTACTCCATGAACCACCAGGCCGGCCGCGGCAAGCTGGACTTCAGCAGCGTCGTCCAGCTGATCGCCAACGAAAAATAACAATCGGCATCTCGCCGGTCGCGCACGACTCACCGGTGGGTCACGACTCAACGGTGGGTCACGACCGTTGGTCGTGACACGAACAACCCAAATGCATCCCGCAACCCGGGATCCACCGCGGTGGGATGGGCGGCTGCCAAGCACTTGAAGCCAGGCAGCCGCCCATTTTTATGCATCAAACAATCGTCAACGTCACATCGATGTTGCCACGCGTGGCATTCGAGTACGGGCAGACGATATGCGCCTTCTGCACCAGCTCTTCCACCTGCTCACGCGGCAGGCCCGGCACGCTGATCTGCAGCTCGGCCTCAATACCGAAGCCGGTCGGAATCTGACCGATGCCCACGCGACCGGTGATCTGCGTCTCGGCCGGCAGTGCGACCTTGGCCTGACCCGCCACGAACTTCAGCGCGCCCAGGAAGCAGGCCGAGTAGCCAGCTGCGAACAGCTGCTCCGGGTTGGTGCCCGTGCCGCCGGCACCGCCCAGCTCGCGCGGGGTGGACAGCTGCACGTCCAGCACGTTGTCCGACGAGACGGCGCGGCCTTCGCGACCGCCGGTTGCGGTGGCCTGGGCGGTGTACAGAACCTTTTCAATCGACATGGGATATCTCCTGGCTGTGAAGGGGTGAACCGTTGTTGAGGTGTACTTTGCCCGCAATGGGTGGACGTGTGGCAACATGGCGTCCAGAAAACTTGATCTGGAGTCCGCCATGGTCGACCGCCTTCAATCCCTGCTCAGCCGCTTCGCGGTCCGTGCCGAGGTTTTTCACACGGGCGCGCTGACCGGCACCAACGATCTGCCCGGCGACGGTGAGCGCGGCCAGCTGCACCTCATCCGCGACGGCCGCATCCAGGTGAAGCATCAGGACGGTTCGGTGCTGGACATCGACCAGCCCAGCATCCTGCTCTATCCCCGTGCCCACGCGCATCGCCTGGTCGTAGATCCCAGCACCGGCGCAGGAACCGCCTGTGCCCACGTGCAGTTCGAAGGCGGCATCAACAACCCCATCGTCAACGCCTTGCCACCGGTGATCTGCCTGCCGCTGAAGGAGCTGTACGGCGGCGCGCCGATTCTGGAGGTGCTGTTCGAAGAAGCCTTCGCACAGCGCTGCGGTCGCCAGGCGCTGCTGGACCGCTTGTTCGAAATCGTGCTGATCCAGGTGCTGCGCGTGCTGATGGAGAACGGTCAGCTGCGCGTCGGCCTGCTTGCTGGCATGGCACATCCCCGTCTGCGCCACGCGCTGGTCGCGATGCACGAAGCGCCGGCCGAAGAGTGGACGCTGGAAAGTCTCGCCCAGCGTGCGGGCATGTCGCGCAGTGCCTTCGCCGACAGTTTCCGCGACACCATCGGCAGCACGCCGGGCCACTACCTGCAGGGCTGGCGTACCCGGCTGGTGCAGCAGGCGCTGCGCAAAGGGCAGCCGCTCAAGCGCATCGCGATGGATGTGGGCTATGGCAGCGAGGCGGCGCTGTCGCGCGCGTTCAAGGCGCAGACCGGGCAGTCGCCGCGGCAGTGGAAGCAGGGTGTGGAAACCAGGGCTGCCGTGACGGCGTGAGAGGCCGCCACGGCGGGACGGGTTACTGGATGTTGAGCGGATCGTCGCCCTTCTTGTACGCGTAGCCGGTCATTACCCAGTGCCCACCGTGACCGGTGGAAGGTTCGGTCCACTGGAACGTCCACGACTGCATCGTGCCGTCCGGCAGCGTGTTCTCCACGCTATAGACCTCACCCGGGTAGCCTGAGTCCGGCAGCCCGCCGGGTGGCGTCGGGGTGTTGCGCTGGGTGAGAGGGAAGTGCTGGATTCTTTCTACCGAGACCACGCTTGCGCCGCTCAGCGGTGGAAACCGGGGCGCATGCTTCGAGACCCATGCGAGTACTTTTTGCCCCTCGTTCTGGTTTGCTGCCCACGTGTGGTTGACGACGACGGTGGCGCTTGATGGCGCTTTCGCTACCGCCACACCGGTGGCACTGGCTGCCAGTACAAGCGCGAGCATTGCTGGAACGATCAACCTCATAGCATTCACTCCCTTGATCAAGCGCGATGCGGATTCATCGCGCCGGATCGAAGCTAATGCAGCGCCTGCACCATCCCGAATGCAACAAATTGCATCCTACCGTTGTGCGGGATCAAATCTGACCCCGTCGGACACCCAGCCTCAGATCGTCCACTCCCGATCCGTCGTGAACATGATCGTCAACCACCGATCCGGCGATTCCTCCCCCAACGCCTCACCGATCTCATCACGTAGCCGGTCCCATTCCACCAGCGCACGCGGCGGGTCATTCTCCGGTACCACAAAGAACAGCTCGATCTGATCGCCGCGCCCCACCTTGGCCACATAGCTGCGGTGTTCAATGAAGCCATGCTTGGCCACCACCGCCCGCGCCACCTCATCCACATGCGCCTGCAAACCCACCGGCGTGATCAGCAGGATGTCCGACAGCGCCCGCCGCACCGTGCCCAGCGGAGCAAGCACCACGAACGCGCACACCACCAGCAGGATGGCCGGATCGATATACGGCACCACCCATGCCCATTCGGTACCACGCAGCAGCCAGCCGCCGCCAAACGCCAGCAGGTAGGCACCGGACATTGCTGCCGCCACCATCCAGTTCTTCGCATCCAGCCCCACGAACTCCGAGCCGATGCGCCGGTTCGCCCGCCGCACGAAGATCGCCAGCGCACTCTCGGCAATGATCGACAGCACCGCGAACACAATCGCCGGCCCCAGCGCGATATGGCGTCCGCCGGACATCAGCGCGTCCACCGCATTGACCGCCGCATACAGCGCCGCCCCGATCATCAGCGTGCCGCTGACCCCCAGCACGATGGGCTCCAGGTGCCAGAAGCCCATGGTAAAGCGCTGGTTCAAGCGGGACTGCAGCGCATCCACATTGGTGGACAGGCTGATCAGGCGCACGACCAGCAGCGACAGCCAGGTCATCACCACGTCGATCAGGCCGTAGATGCCGTCGAAGATGATCAGCGACGAATTGGCCAGCAGCCCGAAGGCCACCGCCGCCGCCGCCATCGCAAACGAGGCCGCAATCGACAGGCTCAGCACGCCCTGTTCGGTGGTGGGGTCGAAGCGGGAAGGGCGGGTGCTGCGCATGGTGACAGGGCTGGGTGGACCGGGCCCATTGTGCACATCCCCCGTGACAGGCCATGAAGATCGCCTGTAAGTGACTGATATGAATGATGGAAAAACCGGCGCGGCAGCCCAGCGTCATCAAATTGACGCCCATCCCGTACAATCGCCTCAGCGCAGCCGTGGGGACGGTTGCCGACCGGGCGTGGAAGCCGTATCGCCGGGCGGTAACGAACCGCTGTGCAGAATGGATGCTCAACTACCGCCGTGCGCCCCGACAGGGCCAGGCATTACGCAGGGAGAAGCGGAACGTGAACTTGAATACCTCGAATCCGGCGATGAGCGCAGCCGCCTGCTGTGCTGCGTTGCTGGCACTTTGCCTCGGGCTGGTTGCCGCCCATCCTGCCGCCGCCGCTCCGCAGACGTCCTCGGCACCTGCCGCGGAGACGATCAGCGACGAGGACATGGACCCGGGCCTGGACGATTCCTACAACGTCGCAGATTTCCGTCCTCAGTACGGTGCCTGCATCGAGGCGAGTGACGCAGTCATGCCTGAGATCAAGGATTGCCAGGACGAGGAATTCTCCTTCCAGGAGGCACGACTGCGCGCTGCCCTGGCCCGGATCAACGCGGGTCCAGACGGCTACTTCAAGGACGAGGTTGGCAACTGGCAGGCGGAGTACATGCGTTACACCAACATCAACTGCGGTGATAAGGAGAAGAACGGCCCCGTAGGCGAAGGGCTGTCGTGCTTCATGAATCGCTACGCCAATCGCGCAAATGCGTTGGAAGCCCTGGCCGACATGGCGGAAAAGGTTTACGGAAAGGGGCGCTGACACTCAGCGCCTTCAACCCGTTGCGTGCAACGGCTCAAGACAAGAATCGCGCTGCTACCTGAAAGGCAGCCACCTGCAAGGAGAACCAGACAATGCAGATTACGAACACACACCAGCACCGTCGCATCGCTCAGCCGATCAAGCGGTCATTCGCAGTACTTGCCTTGGTGATGGCGCTGGCTGCATGCCAGGCCTCGGATACCGAAGCGCAAACCGCGAATGTGCCGGCTACCGCCCCTGAGACCGCAGCAGCAGCTCCGTCCGCCCCAGCAGCATCGCCGGCTGCACCCGCCGCTGGTTCGACCGAAGTTCCCTTGACCACCGCCGACGCGGCCGATGACGCGCAGCCCGCGGCGCTGGATGACTCCTACAACAAAGCCACCCTGCGCCCGGAGTATGCCAAGTGCATCAAGGCCACCGAGGGCGTGACCCCGGAAATCCAGGCCTGCCAGGACGAGGAGTTCGCGTGGCAGGAGAAGCGTCTGCAGACCGTGTGGGGCAAGATCGCCGACGGTCCGGACAGCGTTGAGAAGGACAAGCTGGCCGACGAACAGGCCGCCTACATGGAAGACACTGACAAGAACTGCACCTGGAACCCCGACGAAGACGGCCAGGGCCAGATGCTGGACGCGCAGTCGTGCCGCATCAACCGCTACGCCAACCGCGCTGGCGCGCTGCAGGCGCTCACCTCGAAGTAATTCATCCCGCAAAGGAGTGTAGGCAATGGACGTTGTAACCCAGGCAAAGCAGAAGATGGACGACTGGCACCGCGGTGCCACCTCGGCCCACTACGAAACCGGCGGTCGCGGTCCCGGCCACGTGTCCACCGGCAAGGGCGACCATGGCGGTGTTTCGTACGGCAGCTATCAGTACGCCACCAATGTCGGCGGCGCTGCGGAATACGTGGCAGCCTCGCGCTACAAGGACGAGTTCACCGGCCTGAAGCCCGGCACGCCCGAGTTCACCGCGCGCTGGAAGGAAGTGGCCGCCGAGCACCCGAAGGAGTTCGCGCAGGACCAGCACGACTTCATCCAGACCAAGTACTACGACGTGCAGATGGGACGCCTGAAGGACATCGGCATCGACCTGTCTGATCGTGGCCCCGCAGTGCAGGATGCGCTGTGGAGCACTTCGGTGCAGTACCGCGGCATTACCCGCTCGGTGTTCGAGAAGGGCCTGGAAACCACCTACGGCAAGGACTACAAGCTCTCCGACCTGAGCGACGAACAGATCGTCCGTGCGGTGCAGGACTACAAGCACGATAACGTGAAGACCCACTTCTCCAAGTCGCCGGACCTGTGGGATTCGCTGGCCAACCGTGCCCTCAACGAGAAGACCTCGTTAGTTGGGCTGGCGCGCTACGACGAAGTGAACAAGCACCCGGAGCAGTATCAGGGCAAGGACTACCAGCAGGCCTTCGGTGAACCCGAGCCGCAGCAGTCGCGCGGCCGCACCCGTGCCGCTCCGATGGCCGACGGCATGCTCACCCCCGGTGAGCGCGGCGACGAAGTGGGCGCGCTGCAGGACAAGCTGATCCAGGCTGGCTACACCGGCAAAGACGGCCAGCCGCTGACCGCCGACAAGCACTACGGTCCCAACACCGAACATGCCGTGCGCGAGTTCCAGCGCGACCACGGGCTGTCGGTGGACGGCAAGGCCGGCAAGAACACCCTCGACGCCATCAATGGCCAGGCCCCTCAGCAGGCACCGGCGCAGCCGGCCGCACCTGCTGCGCCGACCCCGGCAACGCCGCCGACGCCCGCCCGCGATCAAGCGACCCCGGCCCAGGAGCAGGCTCCGGCCGGTCCGGCCCCGGCGGCTGCACCCGGCGGCGAGCGCATCCGTCTCGTCGAGCCCTTTGGCAGTGCAGACGGCAAGGCCAACCGCACCATTCCGCATGGCACCTCCGGTGAGGACGCCTTCCGCGAGATGCACATCCACCATCCCAACGCCAACCGCGAGGCGGTTCGCACCGGCAACGCCAGCAAGGCCGACCGACACTCGGAGATGGTGGAAGGCGAACTGGAGACCGTGCGCACCCGCGAGGACAAGAACGGCATTCCGCTGGTGCACAAGGACCTGATTCTGACCAATCAGGCCGGCGGGCGCGGCGTGATGGTTCCCAATCCGGTAGAGGGCTACGTCCAGGTCAACCAGGACAAGTGGAATTCCATCAGCATCTACAGCCACCCGGCCGGTCACCCCGACCGCGAACTGGTGGGGCAGGTGCTGCATGGCCAGAAGGGCACCACGCCCTACAAGACCGGCGACTTCGTGGAATACGGCGCGCCGCTGATCAAGCAGTCCGACGCCGGCACCCCGGGTGCGGTGCACGCCCACATCGAGCTGGAACCGGATCAGTTCCGCAAGTACATGGGCGACATCCTCAACGACCGCATCACGCTGGGCGGCGACGTGCACAAGCAGGGCCCGCAGCACAAGGACGGCCCGTCGCACGGTGCCATGGCCGACGGCATGCTCACCAAGGCCGAGCGCGGTGATGACGTCAAGGCGCTGCAGGAAAAGCTGGCCGGCCTGGGCTACCAGGGCAAGGATGGCAAGCCGCTGTCCAACACTGGCTACTTCGGCAACGACACCCTTGCTGCGGTCGAGAAGTTCCAGCGCGACCATGGCCTGAAGGACGACGGCAAAGCCGGCGAGAAAACCCTGACTGCGCTCGACGCCGCGACCGCGGAGAAGAACAAGGCGCAGAAAGAGCCGAGCATGCGAGACGCCTCGCACGCCGACAACGGCCGCTACAACCAGGCCGTGGACAAGCTGCAGAACCTGGAACAGCAGCGTGCCCAGGGCGGTCTGAAGCCGCTGTATGCCGACAAGGAACAGCTGGAGCGTGTCGCCGGGCAGATGGTGGTGTCCAGCAAGGCCGCCGGCATGCAGCAGATCGACTCCGTGGTCGCCCGTCCGGACGGTACCGGCGTGATCGCAGTGCAGGGCACCCTGGGCGACCCGGCGTCGCGCCGCGCGCTGGTGGAGCACAACCAGGCCGCCCAGCAGACCGTGGAAGCCAGCACCCGCCAGGCCGACACGCAGAGCCAGTCGCAGCAGCAGGATCAGAACCAGAACCAGCAGCAGGAACAGAACCGCTCGCGCGGGATGTAAGCGTTGAAAATGGCCGGTGGCGTGCAACGCGCCACCGGCCGATGCTTTACGGAAATCGCTTGTTACTTGCGCCTTGCGCACTGATGCGGACATGCGGGTTGATCGCGTCGCCCGCCAGATCAAGACATCATCTTGATTCGACGTGACTTCGCGGATTCAATGCGCAGCTCGCGGTGCTGCGACCGATTGATTCTTCCACTTCTGGAACACGCATCGCAAAATTTGCGTGTCAATCGCGACAATGGCTCGATTGCGACTGCCTACGCGCAACTCCCTGTCGCAAATGCCAATTTCATTCCATGGCAGAAGAGCGCACTGTCCGCCCCGGGTGTTACAGCCCGTTCGAAACAAATAATGCTTGTGCATCCCTGAGTCGGGAGGGTGGTTAATACAACACCCTCGTGAGGGGGAAATACGCCACACCGTGTGGTTTCGAACGGCTGTAAACCTCCCGACCTCCCCTCGCCGCAACGGCGAGGGGTCTTCATCGACGACGGAGATTTCATATGCACAAGAACCGCGCATCCGCGCCTGATCGTGACGCAACCTCCTCAGAAACAACCGGCCTGACCCAGCGCTGCCGCTGCTGCAACAGCCTGCTGCGGCCACCGGTGCTCTCCAACCAACCCGTCCCCTTTATCCTGCTGCACGGCACCTGGCTGCACGACATGGGAATGCGCGTGGGCGCACGCGTGATCGTGGAAGCCGGCCTCGGCCTGGTCACCGTAGCGCTGATCGGCCCACGCGACCTGGTGGATGAGGTGACGCCCAACGGCCCCGACGGCGAGATCCACCAGATCCACTTCACCGACGTACACGCCGATCCCATCCGCCAGATGCCCTCTGCCGCGTAGTGCACCCCTGAAACCGCGCCCGGCGTTGGCCGGGCGCTCGCCGAAAAACGCCCTTCCCAACCTACTTCTTGAAAATCCAACAACTAACCGCCCTGGTCCCCTTCGGCCCCCGAACCCACCGAATCCGCAAAAACGTCGGACACCGCCGCACCGCCTTACGCAACAGATAGATCGGCGGAAGCTCCACCCCAAGCGCCTGCGACGCGGCATGCACAGCAACCAGCCGAATCGCCAGCAGCTTCGGGTCCATGGAGTGGTTCTTGATCACCTCATTTTCCAAACCCTTGTTCGCAGCGCTCCAGAAGCGCTCGATCATCTGATCCTGCGTCCACACGTCCTGCATCTTCAGTTCTCCCATAGGCCCAACGGCTCACGCCCACAACTGAAGCGATTCTCCGACCCGAAGGTCCCAATGAAAATTCCGAATGACGCAATCGACACACTGCGCGTCATGTGGCGCGCGGCATCCTTGCCATGGAATGGCCCCTCTCCGTTCCCCGTGTGCTGGTAGCGTCGGTCGACAGACGATGACCGATAGCGGTGGTCGGCACGGTAGCGAGTGACCTCCAACGCAGAAGCGCCTCCCTGTTGGATGGTCATGCGCTACAGCGGTGATCGGCCTTGCGAGCCGTCGTCTGTCGACCGACGCTACCGCTGAAGCCGCACCGGCATCATCATCCGGTTTCCCGCTATGATCAGCGCCAGCACGGATGATATGAATGAGCCTTATCACATGGACAACCTAAAACTTTTCAAAGCCTCCACGCAGGATGCGGAGGTGGTCTTCCGATTGATGCAGTACTACTTCTTCGAGGCTTCTGCCTGGAGTGATGAAGAGATCCTCCCCGATGGCCTGTACGACTGTGCGTTGGCCGACGTCGAGGCCCGGCTACGGGATGAACCCGACTGGACGCGTCTGATCTGGCTCGATGGCGCACTCTGCGGGTTCGTCCAGGTGGACGTGTTCGAGTTCGAGGGCGGGGAGCTTCCCGAGTTGGCGGATCTGTTCGTTCTTCCCAAGCATCGAGGCAAGGGCATCGCGGCGGCGGTGGTCAAGGAACTAGTGCGACCCGAAACGGGCGAATGGCTTCTGGCCACCTTCCGCAAGGACAAGACCGCGCGCGCGTTCTGGCAGCGCAATCTTCCGAAGATGGGGATCGCGCAACGCGTTCCGCCCGGGCCAGAGAAGGAAGATTTTCGCTACTTGTTGATCAGAGCGCAGTAATCAGATTGACCTCGTAACTGGCGGGGGTGATTCGGCGGTCGGCGCAATCCGCTATATCCACGACACCAACGAAACCCACGTGGTCGGCGATCCTTGCGCCGGTAGCGTCAGTCGACAGACGACGGCCGATAACGGTGATCGGAACGGTAACGAGTGAACCTCAACGCAGAGGTGCCGCTCCGTTCAATGGTTCATGCGTTACAGCAGTGATTGTTGTTGTCGACCGTCGTCTGTCGACCGATGCTACCAAGGCAACATCGATCCGGTCATGATCCGAGTGCTGCATGAAGTTGAGAGCAGTTGCGCCACCGCAGAATCAGAGTTCTCCGAGGTCAATTCGTGCGGGTGATCGTTAAAGTCTCGCGTTCATTCCGATGACACAGGTGACGCATGCCCCGCTTCATCCACACGCTGCTGCTCGCATCGAGCCTTGTTCTCGCCGTTGCAGCTCCGGCGGCGGCGCTCGAGCTGGCCGTCAGTACAGAGAACACGCACGTTCTATCGCTCAGAGTGATGGCCCATGACAAGGAGGTCATGGCTCCGGTGCTGCAAGTAGCTGCCGGTAAACCTGCGTCAGTGGCCATGAGCAACCGCGAAGGTCCGATGTACACGCTGGTCACCACCACTCAACCGCCAATGGGCGAGGGTGCACCCGCCACGGGAGGCGTGCAGCTATCCCTGTGGAAGGGCGACGAAGACAGTGGCATCCGGATGATCGAGGGCAGGGTGTTCGCCAATGGCACCCGAACGCTCAGCGACGGACAGGGCACTACGGTGGAGCTGATTTCCCACGCTGCGTATTGAGGCACAGGAGCAATGCGAATGACGCAACCGGATCGCCGCGTCGGTAGCGTCGGTCGAAAGACGACGGCCGATAGCGGTGATCGGCACGGTAACGAGTGACCATCAACGCAGAAGCGCGTCTCCGTTCGATGGTCATGCGTTCCAGCAGTGGTCATTGTCATCGGTCGTCGTCTGTCGACCGACGCTACCAAATCAGCAACCGCAGAGGTCCCGGCGCAACGAGACACCCTCCCAAAAGCCACCATTCACCCCGGGCAGGTAAACTATTGATTGCGCGGGCAAACCCCGCCCCCCAATAGCCCCACCTGCCCATGACCCTGCCTGTCCCAACCGCCGCGGACCGCTACGCCGCTTCCCTGCGCCTTTCCGTCGCCCCCATGATGGATTGGACGGACCGCCATTGCCGCGTGTTCCACCGGCTGCTGGCCCCGGGTGCGCGGCTTTACACGGAGATGGTCCACGCCAATGCCGTCATCCACGGCGACCGTGAGCGCCTGCTGGGCTATGACGGCAGCGAGCACCCGCTGGCCCTGCAGCTGGGCGGCAGCGACCCGGAGCTGCTCGCCCAGGCGGCGCGCATCGCCCAGGACTGGGGCTATGACGAGGTCAACCTCAACTGCGGCTGCCCCTCCGACCGCGTCCAGGCCGGACGCTTCGGGGCCTGCCTGATGCGCGAGCCGACCCTGGTGGCTGAATGCGTCGCGGCGATGGTCGCGGCAGTCGACATCCCGGTCACGGTGAAATGCCGCCTGGGTGTTGATGACGACAACAGCTACGAAAATTTCCTGAATTTCGTCGATCAGTCGGCCAACGCCGGAAGCGCGATGTTCATCGTGCACGCCCGCAATGCCTGGCTGAAGGGCCTGTCGCCCAAGGAAAACCGCGAAGTGCCGCCGCTGCGCTACGAGTGGGCGCACCAGCTCAAGGCCGACCGCCCGCATCTGCCCATCGTGCTCAATGGCGGGCTGGCCACGGTGGAGGCCTGCCAGGCCCAGCTGCCGGCGCTGGACGGGGTGATGCTGGGCCGTGCGGCCTATCACGACCCCTACGTGCTGCATCAGCTGGAAGCCGCCCAGACCGGCGCTCCGCTGCAGCCGCGCGAGGCGCTGCTGCGGGCCATGCGCCCGTACATCGAGGCCCAGCTGGAGCGCGGCCTGGCGCTGAAGCACATCACCCGCCACCTGCTCGGCCTGTTCCACGGCCAGCCCGGCGGGCGTGCGTTCCGTCAGGTGCTCAGCGAGGGCGCACACCGGCCGGGTGCGGACTGGAGCCTGATCGAGCAGGCGCTGGAGATCACCCGCGCCCAGGCCGAACGGGTCGCGGCCTGACCTGAACCAACGTGACCGCTGTCACGGCCGCCGCTTGATCCTTTTGGCGTTTTCCCGCTATGGTTCACTTAGATGAACGTAGCCACGGGGCACCCGGAAAAGTTCAGACCGGATTCACTGCGTAAAACCAAGAATTTGCAAAAGATTCGTAAAGCGCTGGCCCAACGCCCGCACTTCCCGATTCACAACTTTTGAACGTTTTGACGCCGTCCGCTAGGATCGAACCGATGCTCTTCGTGACCCGCCACCGCCGCCTTGCTGTCGCCGCCCTGCTGGCAACGGGTGCCGTCGCTGCTGTTGGCAGTGCCAGCGCCCAGGTGCCACCGCCGGATCCGGCGCGCGCCGAGGCCATGCGGGCCGCGCGTAGTGCGCCGCAGGAGCGGTCGCTGTCCGACGCCGTGCGTCGGGTCCAGCGCACCACCGGCGGCCACATCCTGGGTGCGGAGCGGGTGCCGTTCGACGGGCGGGACATCAACCGCGTGAAATACATGGATGACCGGGGCCGCGTCCGCTACATGGACGACCCGGCGCAGCCACGTTCACAGCCCCGCACGCCCCGGTCGGATATGTCATCACTACGCGGCGATAACCCCTGAACAGGGATAGTTGGCCGTCAACAACGAAATCCACTGGCCCCAGGCCACACCCAGGACACTAGGGAGAGTTCATGCGTATCCTTCTGGTCGAAGACGAAGCCCCGCTGCGGGAAACACTGGCAGCCCGGCTCAAGCGCGAAGGCTTTGCCGTCGATGCTGCGCAGGACGGTGAGGAAGGTCTGTACATGGGCCGCGAAGTGCCGTTCGACGTCGGCATCATCGATCTGGGCCTGCCCAAGATGTCGGGCATGGAACTGATCAAGGCGCTGCGTGACGAAGGCAAGAAGTTCCCGGTTCTGATCCTCACCGCCCGCTCCAGCTGGCAGGACAAGGTGGAAGGCCTCAAGCAGGGCGCTGACGATTACCTCGTCAAGCCGTTCCATGTCGAAGAACTCCTCGCCCGCGTCAACGCGCTGCTGCGCCGCGCCGCTGGCTGGAGCAAGCCGACCCTGGAATGCGGCCCGGTTGCACTGGACCTTGCCGCACAGACGGTCAGCGTCAATGGCAGCAACGTGGACCTCACCAGCTACGAGTACAAGGTGCTGGAATACCTGATGATGCATGCCGGTGAACTGGTCTCCAAGGCCGATCTCACCGAACACATCTATCAGCAGGATTTCGACCGCGACTCGAACGTGCTGGAAGTGTTCATCGGCCGCCTGCGCAAGAAGCTGGACGCCGACGGCGAGCTCAAGCCGATTGAAACCGTGCGTGGCCGCGGCTACCGCTTCGCGATTCCGCGCTCCAACGAAGGCTGAGATCCAACGTTGGCGATTGCATGATGTCCGGCCGTCTGTGGTTCTTCAAACGCTGGCGGCCGCGCTCACTGCAGGCTCGCCAGCTGCTGGCTGCCAGTGTGAGCCTGCTGGCCTTCCTGGCCATCGCAGGCTACGCGCTTGATGCGGCCTTCGCCGACACCGCTCGCGCCAATCTGCGCGAGCGGTTGAAGAACTACGCCACCGCGTATGCGGCCGGCATCGACTTCACCCGCGACCGCTCGCTGTACATCCGCGAACAGCCACCGGATCCGCGCTTCGACGTGCCCGGCAGTGGCCTGTACCTGCAGGTCGTGATGCCGGACGGCAAGGGCAACTCGATGTCCGCCGAAGGCCCGATGCTGCCCACCGTGGGCGGCGGCATCCTGGCACCGCGCCAGGAGGTCTTCGAAGGCCCGCTGCCGATGATCCAGATCGACGGCAGCGAGGGCTCGGTGTACCGCTATGGCCTGGGCCTGGTGTGGGACGCCGACGCCGACCCCACCACTGAATTCCCGTACACCATCTACGTGATGGAAGACTCGCGCGCGCTGGGTGCGCAGCTGCGTGTGTTCCGTGGCCGGGTGTGGTTCTGGATGGGCGGTGCGGGGTTGATCCTGCTGCTGCTGCAGACCGTCATTCTGCAGTGGAGCCTGCGCCCGATGCGTCGGGTGATCACCGAGCTGACCAAGGTGCAGCGCGGCGAAACCGAGCGCATGAGCGAGCGCCACCCGCGCGAGCTGGAACCGCTCACCGACAGCATCAACGCGCTGATTGAAAGCGAGCGCGAAAACCTCGAGCGCCAGCGCAATACCCTGGCCGACCTCGCGCACAGCTTGAAAACTCCGCTGGCGGTATTGCGCACGCAGCTCGACAGTGGCGCGCACGACCAGGACCTGCGCGAGGAATTCGACGTGCAGCTGCGGCGCATGAACAACCTGGTGTCCTACCAGCTGGCCCGCGCCGCGTCGTCGGGGCACAAGCTGTTCTCCGCGCCGCTGCCGATCGAATCCAATGCGGAAGAGATCGTGCGCGGGCTGGAGAAGGTGTACGCCAGCAAGGGCGTGCTGTGCGAATTCGATATCGATGAAGCCGCGCGTTTCCACGGCGAGCCGGGTGACCTGCAGGAACTGCTGGGCAACCTGCTGGAAAACGCCTTCAAGTGGGCCAACCGCCGCGTGCTGCTGACCGCCAAGCCGCTCACCGCGCCGGGTGTTCGCCGTGCCGGTCTGCTGCTGTCGGTGGACGATGACGGCCCGGGCATCGCGCCGGACGATATCGCCAAGGTGCTGCAGCGGGGTGTGCGCGGCGACGAGCGCGTGCAGGGCCATGGCATCGGTCTGTCGATCGTGCAGGACCTGATCAAGGACTACCGCGGCGAACTGCAGGTGAAGCGCTCGCCGGAACTGGGCGGCGCACGGTTTGAAGTGAAGTTGCCGCCAGGGCCGTAAAGCGCACGGCGAACCGACCAACGGTCGGTACCTACCGGTGTGCCACGGCCCCGACCCGCCACGGCCCCGACCCGCCATGGCACCGACCCGCCATGGCACCGACCCGCCATGGCACCGACCCACAACGGTAGCTACCGACCGTTGGTCGGTAGCCCAACCGCCGGCGGCTCCCCATAGAACCGCCGCAGGTGCGCGGCCACCGCCGGCATCTCCTGCGCCAGCAGGTCCGGCGCCGAGAAGTGATACTCCGTCGCCACCGCGAAAAACTCATCCGGCGCTTCCGCCCCGTACGGATCGATCACCGTCTCTTCGTCCGCGTCCACCTGCGCGCACAGCGCATCGAACGCGGCCTGGAAATCCGCCGCCCATTGCTGCTGCCAGTCGCGCGGCAGCGGCGGGGTGCCGTCCAGCACGCCGTCCAGCATGTCGATCCGGTGCGCCATCTCATGCACCACCACGCAGGCGCCCTCATGTGGGTGCGCCAGCTCGGCCTGCACGTCATGCCAGGACAGCAGCAGCGGCCGGGTGTGCGACACCTGGCCGATGGCATCTTCTTCCCACTCGTGCAGCACGCCGTCTTCGTCGACCTCGCTCTGCGGCACCACGAAGCCTTCCGGGTATACCAGCACCTGCGACCAGCCCTGCAGGCCGACCTCGCCCAGCTTCAGCAGGGGCAGGCAGCACAAGGCCGCAATCAACACCGCATCGCGCTCCTGTAGCACCAGTCCGCCCACCGGCGTGACGGTCTTGCCATGCACAAACGCCGCGCTAAGTTCGCGCAGCCGCGCGCGATCGGCATCGGGTAACCCGCGCAACCACGCGGTGCGCTGGCAGGTGTGTTGCCAAGCCTCATCAGGAATGGGGCGCGGACCGGGCCGCAACCACTGCAGAAACGACTGGATCAGCGGAACATGCCCGGCAGGAAGCTGTGCCACTTCGGCGCACGCAGGCGCGGCAGCACGTCGTCGTCGCCACCGCCGCCGGTGCTGCCGGCCGGGGACACGCTGGGCTTGTTGCTGGACGGCGCACTATTGGCCGGCGGGTTGGCCGGGGTCGTGCGCTCGGCCTCGGCCGTCGAATACACACAGCCGCCCCGGCCCTGGTGGGTCAGCGCATCGGAAGCCTGCGCGGCCATCGGGGCCGTCAGCAGAAGCAGGCAATGGGCGAACAGGCGCATCGTCGACATCCGGTGGGGGCGGGTGGGGGGTAATTTTCGATTCTAGCCCGATTCTGGTCCCGGTTTGGAACCCCCGGCAGGCGCGGCCCGGCGCTTTCCCGCATAATTTTCCCGTTTCTCCGATGGACACCGCCGTGGACGACCGCCAACTGCTGGCCAAACTGAGTGCCGGGCGCTTGTCCGGCGACGCCCTGGCCCGCGAGCTGGGCCAGACCCGTGCCGCCATTTGGAAGCGAATTCAAGGACTTAGGTCGGCCGGGATCGAGATCGACGGCCGCGCAGGCGACGGCTACCAGCTGCAGCAGCCGGTCGAACTGCTGGACGCGGCCACCATCACCACCGGGCTGCCGGCTGCGCTGGCTCCCCTGCTGGACGACCTGCAGGTCGCCTGGAATGTCGGCTCCACCAACACCGAATTGTTGCGGTGCAGCGCGCCGCAGCGCGGCTCGGCCGTGCTGCTGGCCGAGCGCCAGACCAGTGGTCGCGGCCGCCGGGGCCGCGAATGGGCCTCGCCGCTGGCCGCGCACATCTATCTGTCGGTGCTGCGCGGCTTCGCCGGCGGGCTGTCGCGCCTGGGCGGGCTGAGCCTGGTTGCCGGCGTGGCCGTGGCCGAGGCGTTGCAGGCCCAGGACGTGAAGGACGTGGCCCTGAAGTGGCCCAACGACATCGTGGTCAACGGACACAAGCTGGGTGGCCTGCTGGTGGAGGGCGGCGGTGAGTTCGCCGGCCCGGCACGGGCGGTGATCGGGCTGGGCATCAATGTGCGCATGCCGCCGGCCTTCGCCGCACAGATCACCCAGCCGTGGACCGACCTGACCACCCTGATGGGCGGTGAGGTCAGCCGCAACGCCGTCGTCACCGGGCTGCTGGCACATCTGCTGCCGGCGCTGGAGCTGTTCGAGCAGGATGGGTTGGCTCCGTTCCTTGCCCGCTACGCCGCGCTCGACAGCCTGGCCGGGCGCACCGTGCGGGTGGAAGACGGTGGCACCTGGCACGAAGGGCAGGCCCTGGGCCTGGCCGAGGACGGCGCGCTGCGCGTGCGCATCGAGGGCGTGGAGCGGGTGTTCCATGCCGGGGAAGTCAGCGTGAGGGCGCAATGAGCGACTGGTTGTTCGACCTGGGGAATTCCCGTTTCAAATTCGCACCGCTGCAGGGCGTGCGCGCCGGCGACGTGCAGGCGTGGCCGCACGGGGCCGAAGCCATGCCAGCGCAGGAGATAGATAACCTGCCGACCGGTGACATCGCCTACGTGGCCAGCGTGGCCGCACCGGCGCTGACCGCCAGCATGCTGGAACTGCTCGGGCAGCGCTTCGCGCAGGTCCGGGTGGCCCGTACCGAAGCCGAGTTCGCCGGCCTGCGCATCGCCTATGCGGATCCTGCGAAGTTCGGCGTGGACCGTTACCTGGCTCTGCTGGCTGTTGCCGACCGCCGCGAACCGGTGGTGATAGCGGGGGTGGGTACCGCGCTCACCATCGATCTGCTCGATGGACATGGCCAGCACCACGGCGGACGCATTGCGGCGTCGCCGACCACCATGCGCGAAGCCCTGCACGCGCGTGCGGTGCAGTTGCCCGCCAGCAGTGGGCAGTACAGCGAGTTCGCCAACGACACCGCCGACGCGCTGGCGTCCGGCTGTGACGGTGCCGCCGTGGCGCTGATTGAACGCAGTCGCGAACGCGCGGCCGAAGTGCTGGGCACGCGCCCCGCGCTGCTGATTCACGGCGGTGGCGCACCGGCACTGATGCCGTTGCTGCCCGACGCGCAGTTCCATCCCGCACTGGTGCTGGACGGCCTCGCGCGCTGGGCCGTGCATCAGCCACCGGCGGCACGGTAGGATCGAGCGCATGCTGACCCGTGCCCTGATCGTCGTTCTGGCCATTCTCAATGTGGGTGTCGCGCTGTGGTGGATGCTGCGCGGCGAACCCGTGCCCGCCCCGGTGGAAGCGCCTGCCGGCGTGGCCCGCCTGCAGTTCCTGGATACCCCGCCCGCCGCAGCGGCCGCGCCTGCAGCGGCCACGACGGACGCCGCCTCGACGGCACCGCTGACCGACGCCACGGCAGCGCCGTCCGCACCCTCTGCTTCGACGGCACCCTCCGCCGCACCGGCCGCCACCACCCCGGCTGCGCCCCCGGCGGCACCGCCTGTGGCCGCCGCGCCCACACCTGCTGCGCCGGCACCCGCCCCAGCACAGTGCCTCAGCCTCGGCCCGTTCACCAGCCGTGACACCGCCATCGCCGCCCAGGGCAAGGCCGGCGACCTGCTGCAGCGCTCGCGCCTGCGCGAAGTGCCCAATGCCGGGGCCAGCACCTACCGGGTGATGATGCCGCCCTCGGCCAGCCGCGAAGAGGCGCAGGCCCTGGTCAAGCGGATTGCCGCCGCCGGGATCAGCGACTACTACATCCTCGGCCAGGGCGAAGACGCCAACGCCATCGCCCTGGGCCAATACCGGAACCGCGAAGGGGCCGAGCGGCGCATGGCCGCGCTCAGCGCCGCCGGATTCAACGCCCGGCTGGTCGCCAGCGGCGGTGATGGCAGCGCCCAATGGTGGGTAGATGCGACATTGGTTGACGCAGCCAGCCCCAATGCAGCCCGCCAGCGCAGCGGGGCCGCACAACAGCGCTCGCTGGAATGCGCCCGCCTGCGTTAGAATCGCGGTCCGCGCCGCCAACCGGCGCGCGTCATGCCTGTGCCGGCATAGCTCAGTTGGTAGAGCAACCGCCTTGTAAGCGGTAGGTCCCCAGTTCGAATCCGGGTGTCGGCACCATTCCAGGCAGCAGCGGACACGCATGGCGTGTCCCTACAGACAACCCGAACCGCGCGACCACCCACACCGCGCGACCAAGGATCGTAGTGACACGCCATGCGTGTCAAAGCCATCATCCTGCGCACGTAAACCGCCATGCGTGTCAAAGCCATGATCCTGTGCACGTACACACGCCAAGCGTGTCATCGTCATCCAGATCAATTCGTCTCAGCGTACCGATACGACAACAGCGACTTCACCAGGAACGTCACCTGGGTCGCCGAACGCGCATCCACGCGCATCACCGGCAACCGATGCCCGGCTTCAAACAGCGCGTTGCGGAACTCGGGAATCTGCAACGCGGGATACTCATCTCCACGCGTAACACCCACCGCTAGACTCGCTTCCGGTGCAATCCGCGAGAACTCCTGCAGCAGCTCCACGGTCGATTCAACTGCTTCCGGGTGACCGGCGCTGACCAGCACGATCACGCCGAGTGCGCCTTCGCACACCATCGGCCACATGAAATCCAGGTAGCGCTGGCCGGGCACGCCGTACACGTGCAGCAGTTCACCGTCGTCCAGCTCAATCGAGCTGTAATCCAGCGCGACGGTGGTTTCCACCTTGTCGCCGACGGTGTCACCGCTGAGCGGCATTTCGGTGCTGACCGGCTCGATATCGGAAATCGCACGCACCGCGGTGGTCTTGCCGGCACCCATGCTGCCGACGAACACCAGCTTGTTGGCGGGCAGGCTCATCACTGACCCCCTTGGAACAGGTTCAGGCCGAAGCGGCGCGCCACCCACGAGAAGAAACGTGAGTCGCTGGCGTCTTTACGGCGGGTGGGGCTGGGCACGGCGGCATCCTGGTTCAGAGCGAGGCCACTGGCAACAGCAGCACAGAAGATCGATTCCACCGTGTTACGCGGCAGATGGCAAGCCGCAGCCAGCGCGGCGGGTTGCCACGGGCGGGCATGCAGGCTGGCAATCGCCAGCAGCCAGTCCGCAGGCACGTCGTCGGCATGCAGGTCGGGCCAGTGCCGCAATTTCAGCGTCGGTGGCGTATCCAGTGCCGGCAGCAGCTCCGGACGGTAGCGCGCGAGCGCGAAATACAGCGCCTCGAAGGAGTGCCGCTGCGGCAGGCGGTAGGTGTACTGGTGCTGGAAGGTGGCGGCGTCAACGACTTCCGACGACCACGTAGTGTCATCCAGCTGCGCGATCAGCTCGGCCAGCGACAGCGAGGCGGGCAGGGCGATGCTGCGCGTGGTGGTGTCGACCGCCGCGCTGATCCCACCCCGCTGCAGCAGGTGCAGGTCCGCACTGGCCGGCATCTGCACCAGGCGCAGCAGCTTGGGCACGCCGGGCGAGGGGCGCTCTGCAGCCGCGGCCGGCGCATTGAGCAGCAGGCTCGACAGCTGTTCGTTGATGTCGCGCACGGTGGCACCGTGCGGCAGGCGGCCGGAAGCGGCGTCGGCGTAGCGACGCGCGATCGACAGCATCGGCACGTTGGACGCGTTCGCTTCGCTGAGCGTGCGGGCGGCGTCGGCATGGTCCAGGCCGATCACCAGCAGGTCGGCATCGCCGCTCCAGGGAACCAGCTGCACGTCCATGCGCTCAGCCAGCAGCATCGAACAGGCCAGCTTCAACCGGGTCTGATGCAGCACATCCAGACCGGCGGCGGCCACGCGGAAACTACGAAGGGGGGTATTCATCGGGACAGGTCGCGCGGCCCGCGCGCAGCACCCGCAAGCGGGTGCCACACACGTGGGGCCTCAGGCGATCAGCTGAAGTCCAGGGTCTTTTCCATGGCCTTCAGTTCGTGGCGCGACATCGCCAGGTTGGCCTTGCTGCGGTCCATGATCACGTACAGGAACAGCATCGGATTGCTTTCCAGCGGACGGATCAGGTGGTACTGGGTATCCAGCGTGATCAGGATGTCTTCGATCGAATCAGACAGACCCAGCGAGGTCGCGACGCGACGCTTGGCGCGCACCACTTCGGTGTTGCCGGCCGCAGCCAGTTCCAGGTTGATGTTGCCGCCGCCCGCCATGGCCAGGGCCATGCCGCTGTCACCGTCAACGAGGGCCGCGCCAACGAAACCGGCGAGGGAGTTCAGCTTTTCAAGCGAATGATTCGGCATACAAATCCTTTTTGCTCAGACACAGGGGGCAGCAGACAGAAGCCTGCCGGTGAGACACAACAATACGGGAAGGGTCAGCCCGCGCGTGACGGCAGCAGGGCGTGCAGGCGTCCGGCGCATTCGCGCGCATGGAACAGCAGCACCGCCATGTTGACGTCGTGGCTGGCAACAGCGGTGAGGGTGAGCGGCTTGTCGGCGCTGATGCGGATCAGCACCACGTTGCCCAGCTTGGTGCAGATGGTGGCGTAGTCGGCTTCGCTCAGTGCCAGCTCGCGCGAAACGGTCTCGCCCAGGGTGAGGAAGGAATTGGCCATCGCGGCGAGGCGGCGACCGTCCACGCCCAGCGCCGAATCCTCGGCGACGGCGCGACCGTCGGCGGTCGACAGCATCAGCAGGGTCAGGCCGGACTCGCGTTCGCGGGCCTGGCGGAAGGCATCTTCAATGGCGGCGGCGTCATACAGCTGGCGGGCCGGCTGGCTTTCGCCACTGGCATTGCGAACGATCTGATGAATGTTACTGCGCTGCACGTACTGCCCCCTAAACACGACGAACGACAGACCAACCCGTTGCGGGTTAGTCAATCAGCACTGCGAAGAAGTGCGAAATGTATCACGCAGGTGACGTCATCTTGGCTAATGAAAGGTAAATCACACTTCCTCTCACTCAAGTGTCAAACCGTTGACACGCAAGGCTTTCACGCTGCGTCACGGTTCGGCGCAGCGCGTTGGATGTGGTTATTTCATCACCATCCGCAGGCGTCCGGTGCTGCATCGCCGCGAGTGTGAAAAGCATCACATCACTAGACTGAGGGACTAATTTCACGTGTTCGGAGTCAGCATGAGCAAGCGTCTTCCCCCGGTGTCCCTGATTGGCGTGCCCACCGACGTGGGGGCCGGTCATCGTGGCGCGGGGTTGGGGCCGGAGGCGCTGCGCATTGCCGGGTTGGCCCAGGCGCTGGAGGCGCGCGGGGTCAACGTGCGCGACTGCGGCAACCTGGACGGTCCGCGCAATCCATGGACCGCCCCCGAGCAGGGCTACCGTCACCTGGACGAGGTGGTGGCCTGGAACCGTGCGCTGATGGACGCCACCTACGCCGAGCTGCAGGACGGCCGCGTGCCGATCATGCTGGGCGGCGACCACTGCCTGGGCATTGGTTCGATCACCGCAGTGGCGCGCTGGTGCCGTGAGCAGGGCCGCAATCTGCGGGTCCTGTGGCTGGATGCACACTCGGACTTCAACACCAGCGAGGTCACCCCGTCCGGCAACGTGCACGGCATGCCGGTGGCCTGCCTGTGCGGGCTGGGCCCCGAAGCATTGACCCATCTGGGTGGCAGCGCGCCGGCGATCTCGCCGCAGCAGGTGCACCAGATCGGCATCCGCTCGGTGGATCCGGATGAGAAGCGGCTGATCAAGCAGCACAAGGTCGATGTCTACGACATGCGTTACATCGACGAGGTGGGCATGAAGCGCACGGTGGAAGCGGCACTGGCCGGCATGGATGCCAACACGCATCTGCACGTGAGCTTCGATGTCGATTTCCTCGACCCCAGCATCGCCCCGGGTGTGGGCACCACGGTGATGGGCGGGGTGAACTACCGCGAAGCCCAGCTGGTGATGGAGATGATCGCCGACACCGGGCAGATGGGCTCGCTGGATATCGTCGAACTCAACCCGCTGCTGGACACCCGCAACATCACCGCGGAAGTGGCCGTGGACCTGGTCGAAAGCCTCTTCGGCAAGTCCACCCTGATGCGCGACTGAGCGCATTCTGGGCGCTTCCCTGCGGCCGGCTGAACAACGCCGGTCGCCTGTTCACATCGATTGCACGCGCCAACAGCGAGATTGCACCCACGCGGCGGCGCTGCCGGAAACGGCGGCGAGGTCACCGCGATCAGGAAGGCGGGCCCGTGCCCGTCTTACAGGTGGGACCCGATTTGCGGTGCCGTTTTTGAACCTTGAGGAGAAGCCCATGAAGCGTGTTATTGCACTGATGCTGTTGTCGATGTTCTCGGTTGCCGTGCTGTCCGGCTGCAACACCGTTGCCGGTGCCGGCAAGGACGTGCAGAAGGCCGGCGAAAAGGTCGAAGACGCCGCCAAGGGCAATTGATGACTGTGCTGGCCCTGGCCGGCACGCATCGGGAAAAAGCCGGGGAAACCCGGCTTTTTTCATGTGCGCTGCACACCGCTGTCTGCATGTTCAACGACGTGAGCATCGTTTTCATTCACGCTTGACCGTCGGCCAACACGCGATTGCGCACTCTGCACCTGCGGCGACATTGCCGTTCCAACAGGATGCCAACCCATGAACAAAGACATCATTTCCGGCAAGTGGACGCAGCTGAAGGGCAAGGCGCAGGCCAAGTGGGGCGATCTCACCGACGACGACTTCAAGGTTGCTGAGGGCAATGCAGAATATCTGGCCGGCCGCCTGCAGGAACGTTATGGCTGGGCAAAAGACCGCGCTGAAACCGAAGTCCGTGACTTCGAGAAAGCCATGCGCAAGGAATACCCGGATTACCACTGATCGGGTGCCGGTCTGATCCGGCAACGTGAAGTGAAGAAGAGACGGGCCGCACTGCGGCCCGTTCTTCTGTCTGTCCGATCAACGCCAGCGGTACGGCGGCGGGTCGGGCACGAACTGGCCCGGAAACGCCTGCGGCTCGCCCGCCACCGGACGCGGCCGGGTCATGATGCCGCGCGCGATCAGGTTGCGCTCGCTGTCATAGCGGACCGACACCTGCTGCACCGGGTTGCGGCTGGCGCGGCGGAAATCCGTGCTTCCCGAATACGACGATTCGCGCGCGCCATGTCCGGTGCCCAGCGCGGGCGCCGGGGCCGACGCGACCGCCGAGCCCGTTACCTCGACTGACGACAAGGCGCGGTCGGCTGACTCCGCCGCCGGTGCCTGCGCGCGCTGCCGCGCCATCGGCGCTGCCGGTGCCACCGGCGGGCGGAACTGCGGCGCTTCATTGAACACCGCCATGCCGATCACGCCGATGTTGTCGGGCCGGCCGGTGCGGCTGGCGTAGCTGCGGCCCGGGTCGGTGAACACGAACTGCGCCACTTCCTGTCGGGATTTACGCCAGCCGGTGATGTCCGCGCTCTGCCACGGTTCCAGCACGTAGCCGGTCTGGTCCAGAGAGGCCACCTCGCCGTTGATCACGTTCAGTCCGTCCACCGACAGCACCACCAGCACGCGCCCGGGGCTGCGGTTGGTCAGGCGCAGGCTGTACGGGTGGCCGTTCTGGCCGGCAACCCAGCGCTGGCCACGCTGGCTGTAATACGGCAGCTCGCTGCCCTGGTCGCGGTCGACGATGCTCAGCTGCACCGGTTCAGTACGGCCCGGGTCCGGCGGGTAAGGCTTGAAGCCGGTCAGGGCCAAGGTGGCGAGCAGGGGCAGGATCAGGCGTTTCATGGCAGCGCATCCGCTGGGAAGGTAGTGGGTTGAACGTGCCACCCGGGCCAACGGGGTTGCGCCGGGGCAGGTAAACTGGGGGCGTTTACCTGTCCGACATGATTCCCCCCATGACCACCCGCGTTCTTACCGGCATCACCCCCTCCGGCACGCCCCACCTGGGCAACTATGTCGGTGCCATCCGCCCGGCCATTGCCGCCAGCCAGGCTTCGGAGATCGAAAGCTTCTTCTTCCTGGCCGACCTGCACAGCCTGATCAAGGCGCAGGAGCCCGAGCGCACCCAGCGTTCCACCCTGGAGATTGCCGCCAGCTGGCTGGCCTGTGGCCTGGACCCGGACAAGGTGTGGTTCTACCGCCAGAGCGACATCCCGGAAACCACCGAGCTGATGTGGTTCCTGACCGTGATTGCCAGCAAGGGCATCCTCAACCGCGCCCATGCCTACAAGGCGGCGGTGGACAAGAACCGCGAAGAGCAGCTGGACGAAGATGCCGGCATCAGCGCCGGGCTGTTCATGTACCCGGTGCTGATGGCCGCTGACATCCTGATCTTCAAGGCCAACCGCGTGCCGGTGGGCCGCGACCAGATCCAGCACATCGAAATGGCGCGCGACTTCGCCCAGCGCTTCAACCACGTGTACGGCCAGGAGTACTTCCCGCTGCCTGATGTGGTGATCGATGAGCAGGTCGCCACCCTGGCCGGCCTGGACGGCCGCAAGATGAGCAAGAGCTACCACAACACCATTCCGCTGTTCGCGCCGCGCGCGGAGCTGAAGAAGCTGGTGTTCTCGATCCTCACCGACTCGCGCGCGCCGGGCGAACCCAAGAGCACCGAAGGCTCGGCGCTGTTCCAGATGTACCAGGCCTTCGCCAGCCCGGAGCAGACCGCCGCGTTCGCCCAGGCCTTCGCCGACGGCATCAGCTGGGGCGATGCCAAGCAGCAGCTGTTCGAGCGCATCGACCAGGAACTGACCCCGCTGCGCGAGCGCTACGACGCGCTGATGGCCGAGCCGGAGAAGATCGAAGCGCTGCTGCGTCGCCGTGGCCAGCAGCTGCGCGAGCAGTACGCCATTCCGTTGCTGAAGGAACTGCGCCACGCCGTGGGTCTGCGCGACCTCTCCACCGCGCGCGAAGCGATCGCTGACGATGCCCAGGAACTGCGCGCCGCCCCGCCGCTGTTCAAGCAGTACCGTGAGAAGGACGGCCGCTTTTACTTCAAGCTGCAGGCCAGCGACGGCACCCTGCTGATCCAGAGCGAAGGCTTCGATTCCCCGCGCGATGCCGGCCAGCTGATCGCCGTGCTCAAGCAGGCCGAGCAGGGCGACCAGCTGCAGAGCGAGCTGTTCAAGCTCGAAGCCGAGGTCGATCAGATCCTCGCCGCCCTGGCCGTTCTGCGCGACGCATGATGTACGTGGGGTGCCGACCAACGGTCGGTACCTACCGTTGCATGGAATCCGGTAGCCACCGACCGTTGGTCGGTGGTGGGGCCGCCAACCATGGCATCATCCGGTCATCCCCAACAGGATGACCGCAATGCCCTGGCTGTCTCTGTTGCTGTTCCTGCCCTGGTTCACCCTGCTGGGTGCCCTGTTCTGGTGGTTCCCGCGCGAACCCCGCACCTCCGCGCGGCGCGCCTTCGACACCCTCACCCTGCTGCTGGCCTTCGCCCTCAGCGCCATCGCCATGCTCTGGGGCCACCACATCGGCGTGGTCCAGGGCGACGCCGGTCCGATCTGGCGGCAGGTGCTGGCCGTGCTGTATGCCTACGGAGCCTTCCTCGCCGTCCTGGTGCTGGCGATACTGCTGCGTGGCAGCTGGCTGGCGCGACGTGCGACCAAAGCCGAATCGAAGGCACCCCACGGTTTGGCGTAGATTGTGCGGTATCGACCCACGGGCGATGCTCCACCCGTTTCATTGCCAGGGAGGCACAGATGCCTATCGACCCCAGCATTCATACCATCGACACCGCGTTCCAGCGCGATGACTTCGGTGCTGCCTATCTGATCACCGAGGCCGGCCGCGCCGCCTTCATCGACTGCGGCACCGGGCTGTCGGTGCCGGCCATGCTCGCCGCGCTCACCCGGGTCGGCTTCACCCCCGAGCAGGTCGACTGGCTGATCGTCACCCACGTCCACCTGGACCACGCCGGTGGCGCGGGCCTGCTGATGCAGCAGCTGCCCAACGCGCAGCTGGTGGTGCATCCGCGTGGCGCGCCGCACATGATCGACCCGGCACGATTGATTGCCGGAGCGACCGAGGTCTACGGGGCCGAGGAGATCGCCCGCAGCTATGGTCCGATCCTGCCGGTGCCGGCCGAACGCGTGGTGATTGCCGAAGACGGCTACCACGTGGACCTGGCCGGTCGTCCCTTGCTGTGCATCGACACCCCCGGGCATGCCCGCCACCATCTGTGCGTGTGGGACGAGCGCAGCCGCAGTGCCTTCACTGGCGATACGTTCGGGCTGTCCTATCGCGAACTCGACAGTGACCAGGGCGCGTTCGTGGTGCCGACGTCGTCACCCGTGCAGTTCGACCCGGAGCCGCTCAAGCATTCCATCGGTCGTCTGTTGGCACTGCAGCCGCAGTCGGTTTACCTCACCCATTTCGGCCGCGTCGGGGACATTCCCAAGCTGGGTGCGGATCTTGTTGAGCAGATCGATGCGATGGTGGAGATCGGTCGGCAGTGCGATGGGCGTGCGGATCGGCATCGGTGCCTGGTGGCGGCGTTGACCGAGTTGTATGTGGAGCGCGCGATGGCGCACGGGTGCCGGTTGGATGAGGCGGCCGTGGTGCGGGTGCTGGCGATGGATATCGAGCTCAACGCGCAGGGGTTGGCGTGTTGGTTGGATCGGGATCGGCGGTGATTGCGCGGGCGCGCGGCGCGCGGTTGCGTGGCGACGTCATGTAGTTGTCACGTTACACTCTGGCATTCCGTTTCTGCCTGGTGTACTGCCGTGAATCCGATGCGCATCCTGCTGCTGTCGTCCTGCCTGTTTGCAGGAGGCCTGGCCTACGCGGCCAATGATCTTCCCGGCGGTGGCATCGATCCGCAGGCGCTGTCCCAGCATGTGCGCGTCCTGGCGTCGGACGAATTCGAAGGCCGTGCCCCGGCCAGCCCCGGCGAAGAGCGCACCGTGCAGTACCTGATCGAGCAGTTCAAAGCGTCGGGCCTGCAGCCGGGCGGCGTGGACGGCAGCTGGGTACAGCCGGTGCCGATGGTGCGCGCCCAGGTCGATGGGCCGGTCACCGCGAAGCTGCGCCAGAAGGGTAAGACCCAGGCCCTCAGCAACGGCGTCGACGTCACCCTGCAGAGCCTGCGCCCGCAGGCTGAGGTGAACATCAAGGACGCCCCGCTGGTGTTCGTCGGCTACGGCATCGACGCGCCGGAACGGCAGTGGAACGACTACAAGGACGTCGACCTGCACGGCAAGATCGCCGTGGTGCTGATCAACGATGCCGACTTCGAAGCGGAAGTGCCCGGCGCGTTCGACGGTAAGGCGGTCACCTACTACGGCCGTTGGACCTACAAGTTTGAAGAGGCCGCCCGCCGTGGCGCGCAGGGCGTGCTGATCGTGCACGAAACCGCACCGGCCGCGTATGGCTGGGCCACGGTGAAGAGCTCGGGCACCTCGCCGCTGTTCGACATCGAACGTCCGCAGGAGCAGGCGCTGGCCCAGCACGTGCCGCTGCGCGGCTGGATGCAGCGTGCGCTGGCCGAACAGCTGTTCCGCGACGCCGGGCTGGATTTCGAGGCCGAGAAGCGCAAGGCGATGAGCGCCAGCTTCCAGCCGGTGGCGCTGGGCGATGCCACGCTGTCGGCACAGTTCAAGCTCAAGCGTGAGCAGGTGATCACCCGCAACGTGGTGGCCAAGCTGCCCGGTGGCGAACACGGCGATGAAGCCGTGATCTTCTCCGCGCACTGGGATGCCTTCGGTATCGGCCAGCCCGACGCCAAGGGCGACCGCATCCGCCGCGGTGCCATCGACAATGCTACCGGCGTGGCCACCGTGCTGGAGCTGGGCCGCGTGTTCGCCGCTGGCCCGCAGCCGCAGCGCACCCTGTACTTCGTCGCGCTCACCGCCGAGGAAAAGGGCCTGCTCGGCGCGAACTACTACGCCGCGCATCCGCTGGCCCCGCTGGACAAGACCGCGGCGGTGCTGAACATCGAGATGTTCAGCCCGGACGGCGCGACCCGTGACATCGCGTCGTGGGGCAAGGGCCGCGTGTCGCTCGAGGGCGACCTGGAGCGTGTCGCCAAGGCGCGCGGACGCAGCTACTCGCCGGATCCGAACCTGGAAGCCGGCTTCTTCTACCGCGCCGACCACTTCGCCTTCGCTCGCCTGGGCGTGCCGGCGATCACCATCGGCCCGGGCCTGGACAAGCTGGACGGCGGCGTCGAAGCCGGCCGCGCGCTGCGCGACAAGTACTTCGCCGACTGCTACCACCAGGCCTGCGACGCCTGGACCCCGAGCTGGGACCCGGCCGGCCACGCCGCCGATACCCTGCTGGTGTACGACCTTGGCATGGAACTGGCCAACAGCCGCCGTTGGCCGCACTGGGAAGAAGGTTCGGAGTTCCGTGCCATCCGCGAAAAGAGCGAAGCGGCCCGCCGCTGACGCGGCCCGCACGACCAACGGTCGTGCGCTACCGGTCCACGCCTTCCGGTAGGTCACGACCGTTGGTCGTGACCGGGCCGCCGGGAAACCCAAACAAAAACGCCGGGGCATGCCCCGGCGTTTTCGTTATCACATCGACGCGTTATTTCCGCGTCCCATCCAACCAGTTCGGGCCCTTGTTCTTCAGGAAGAACACGTACACGAACAGCGACACCGCAATGATCGCGGTGACGTAGATGGCGAATTCACCCACATGGCCGGTCTTCAGCGCGCCCTGGTACAGCAGCGGCGCGGTACCACCGAACAGCGAGTTGGCCAGCGCGTAGCCCAGGCCCACGCCCAGTGCACGCACGTGGGTCGGGAACAGCTCCGCCTTCACCACGGCGTTGATCGAGGTGTAGCCGGTCAGGATCACAAAGCCCAGCGCCAGGGTCAGGAACGCCCACACCGGGTCATGCTGGTTCGGCAGTTCGGTGACCAGGTACCAGCTGTACAGCACGCCGCCCACGCCGAAGAACACCAGCAGGCTCTTGCGCCCGATCATGTCCGACAGCCAGCCGCCAACCGGCTGCAGCAGCATCAGGAAGGTGAGCACGCCGAGGTTGATCAGCGTGCCGGTCATCACGTCGTTGCCGGCAAACGCGCTCTGGATCATCTTCGGGCCGTTCACCGAGTAGGTGTAGAAGGCCACGGTGCCGCCGGCGGTGATCAGGAAGCACAGCAGCAGCGGACGCCACTGGTTCACGAACAGCTCGCGCATCGAGCCGGAGGCCTTGGCCTTGCCCTCACGCGCGGCTTCGATGTCGTCATGACCCAGGGATTCGTCCATGGTCCGGCGCAGCCAGAACACCACGATCGCGGCCAGGCCGCCGATGCCGAACGCAACGCGCCAGCCCCAGGCCGAGATTTCCGGCTTGGCCCAGAAGATCAGCATGGTCAGCAGGGTCAGCTGCGCCAGCACGTGGCCGCCCACCAGGGTGACGTAGTGGAACGAGGACAGGAAGCCACGACGGCCCGGAATGGCCGCTTCGGACATGTAGGTGGCCGAGGCCCCGTACTCGCCGCCGGTAGCGAAGCCCTGCAGCAGACGTGCGAACAGCAGGATCAATGCCGCCCAGCCGCCAATGCTGGCTGCGGTGGGGGTCAGTGCGATCAGGAACGAACAGGCGGCCATCATCGTCACCGACACGGTCAGCGCCAGGCGGCGGCCGTAACGGTCGGCAAAACGGCCGAAGTACCACGCGCCGATCGGGCGCATCAGGAAGGTGGCGGCGAAGATCGCCCACACATATACGGTGGAGTTCTTGTCGTCAGCCGAGAAGAACTGGGATTCGAAGTAGACCGCGAACACCGAGTACACATACACGTCGTACCACTCGACCAGGTTGCCGGCCGAGCCTTTCAGGGTGTTGGAGATCGAGCGTTTGAGCGCCGCCTTGTCATCAAGGGGCGTCGAAAGGGAGGGGGAGTGGCTCATGCGGAAAATCGTTCCTCGCGGTGAAGCGGTGGATCTGGAAAGCGTCGGGCCCAGGATAGGCACCTGCTTTTACCTTACCCCACGTGCATGACCGGTGGACATTGCACCATGTGACTAGTCCAGCTGCGACAGCGGCCCTAGAATCGCCGTTCCCCCCGCCTGCTGGTCGTGCAATGGCCGTCCCCACCCCCGTTCCCGCCCCCGCGCCGCGTACCGGCATGGTGGTTTTGGCGTTGCTGCTGGTCTATGTGGTGTGGGGCTCCACCTACCTGGGCATCCGGCTGGCCCTGGAAGGGGGCGCGCTGCCGCTCACCACCGTGTCCGGAGCCCGTTTCATCGTGGCCGGCAGCCTGATGTACGCGGTATTGCGCTGGCGCGGCATGGCCGCCCCGACCGGCCGCCAGTGGCGCAATCTGGTGTTCATGGGCCTGACCATGCTGGTGCTGGGCAACGGCATGGTGGTGCTGGCCGAGCGCACCGTCTCCTCGGGCCTGGCGGCCACCGCAGTGGCCTCGGTGCCGCTGTGGATGGCGCTGTTCGGCGCAATCCGGGGCGAACACGCCACCAAGGGCGAATGGCTGGGCATCGCCATCGGCTTCCTCGGCGTGGTCTGGCTGAATGCGGGCAGCAGCCTCACCGCGTCCCCGCAGGGGCTGATCCTGCTGCTGATCGCCCCCATCGGCTGGGCCTTCGGCTCTGTCAGCGCCCGCCGCCTCGACCTTCCGGCCCCGTTCATGACCGCCGCCGGGCAGATGCTCTGTGGCGGCGTCATGCTGGTTGCGCTCGGGCTGGCCACCGGCGAACGCCCCACCAGCTGGCCCAGCATGAATGGGCTGCTGGCGGTGGTGTATCTGTGCATGTTCGGCTCCATCGTCGCCTTCACTGCCTACGTGTGGCTGCTGCACAACGTGCGCCCGGCGCTGGCCGGCAGCTACGCCTACGTGAACCCGGTCATCGCCGTGCTGCTGGGGGCCTGGATCGGCCACGAGCGTTTCGGCGCGCACGACCTGCTGGCGATGGGCGTGATCCTGGCTGGCGTGGTGGTGCTGACCCTCGCCCGGACCCGCGCCAAGTGAGCACGGTGGACGCGCAGGCGCTGCAGGAGCAGCGCCGGGGCCTGGCGATCACCGCCTTCACCTTCACCCTGTGGGGCCTGGTGCCGGTGTACTGGCACCTGCTCAAGGCGGTGCCATCGCAGCAGATCATTGCCCACCGCATCATCTGGAGCACCGTGCTGGTGGTGGCCTGGCTGCTGCTGAGCAGCGGCCGGCGCTGGTGGAAGACCATTGCCGCGCAGCCGCGCGCGCTGCCCACGCTGGCGCTGAGCAGCCTGGCCATCGCCTTCAACTGGGGCCTGTACATCTGGGCCATCAACGCCGGCCACGTCATCGAAACCAGCCTGGGCTACTTCATCAACCCGCTGGTGAGCGTGCTGCTGGGCGTGCTGGTGCTGAAGGAACGGTTACGCGGCCTGCAATGGCTGGCGGTGGCCTGTGCCGCGGTCGGCGTGGCCTGGCTGACCGTGGATGCCGGCCGCCCGCCGTGGATCGCACTCGGCCTGGCCTGCTCGTTCGGGCTGTACGGCCTGCTGCGCAAACTGATCTCGGTGGACCCGGTCGCCGGCCTCGGCATCGAGAGCCTGTACCTGTTCCTGCCCGCGATCGGCTTTGCGATCTGGAGCGAAGGGGCCCACGGCGGGGCCTTCTTCAGCGGCTGGGGCTGGAAGAACGACCTGCTGCTGATCCTCGGCGGCGCGGTCACCGCGCTGCCGCTGATCGGCTTCGCCTACGGCGTGAAGCGTATCCCGCTGTCGCTGGTCGGCATCCTTCAGTACATCGCCCCCACCATCGGCCTGCTGCTGGGCGTGTTCTTCTTCCGCGAGCCCTTCGACACCGGCAAGGCCCTGGGCTTCGCCGCGATCTGGGTCGGCCTGCTGCTGTTCATCGGCGACAGCCTGTGGCGGACGCGGAAGGCGGCGACGCGCTGAGTCACCCCGTCCCACGAACGCTACCCGCACCCCGCGTAGAGCCACGCCACGCGTGGCTGAAACCATCACCGCCCCGTAACCCCACAGTACGCGCCAACCCGCTGGCCGCCCATTCCCCACATCTCAGAAATTCATCATCGCCTCGCACTTGCCATCCAAATAGCATCGCGCGAACCCGCTGACGGGTCTTTGAAATTAGGAGGTCAACTGTGTGGAAGTTCTCCGCGCGGCGAACGTGTCTGCTCGCCCTGATGGTGGTTTCTCCCACCCCCGCTTGGGCAATGTGCTGTCCAGGGGATGCAACCATCATCAAGGCGGCAGAAAGTGGACTTGGGCAGAGCCAACCCTCCGCGAGCGACCTGAGCCTTGATCCGCGATGGCGCGTGCACGCCTTTGAACGCGACGGCATCAGCTACTACCAGGTCGGTGACGTGATGGGGGTGCTGCAATTCATCGTCGCAAGATCGGGGCAAACGTTCTGGTTGTTGCCGGCCGGTTACACCGATGCCCAAATCATCCTGCCCTCGGATGATCGCTCCACAAACCCTGCAGCTAATGCAGAAGAGGTGTATCGGCATCCCGAATTCGCACTAGTGGTTAGTGGAATCGGAACCGCAAGCTCTTGGTGGGTCGAACTTCGACCCACGTCTTCACCGAAACCTTCTACTCCTTGAAAAACATTCGGATACGGTTGCGGTGGCACTCAACGGTGCCGCCGTAGGCCTGAGTGCGACCGCTAAGTCGCCCGACAGCCATGGTTGCGGTACTCCGGGACAAGCGGTGCCGTGTATCCAACGTGCCCACTGTGACCAAAATTCCCTTGCTGGATTGATAACTGCCGCACTTTCCGCGGATCTTCAGTTGCCCGGGCTCGTGCTCAAGAAGCAAGGACACCGCCTCTATCATCGCCCGATACGTCGTCAGTTGAAGATCCAAGCTAAGGCGACAGGGATCGCCCAAAAGATAGGGCTGGACCAGACGATCCGTCTCCTCCCATGCGTCGCCGATTCCACCGACCTGGAGCGCCAGATAAAGCCCTACATGCTCCATCGTGGTCGGATAGACCATGTTGGCCTGTTCCCGGAACTTACGTGAGTGCACTGTGGCCACGTTCAAGACGCTGGTGGCTACGTCATGCTGTCCTCGGACCCTAAGCCAATCAATCGTCTCGCTGAGCGCTGCGTCAAGACCGTCGCCTATTCGCCTCAAGTCGGCCACGCGATTTCTCAGCTCACGCTCACCTGTGCAATGGGAGGCCCGAGTGTTTGCTATGGCTTGTCGCTGTGCCTTCGCCTGGAACAAGTACTGGCGATAGTAGTGAGTGATTCTGGATCCGAGAACAAGAAGGGTCGTCCCTGCCAGTGCAGTGAGCAACTGCACCTTGAAGGATTCCAGATCAAACGATTCCGGAAGGCCGGTGACCGGCGTGTTGATACGAACAAGGATGCTCATCAGTGGCAGTCCAACGGCAGCTCCCCACCACCCATGGATGCACGTCAGCACGACTACTGGTATCGCCATGAGCAGCTGAAGGATGACCTTGGCAGAATCAGACGTCTCTGGGAGTACCACCGAAACAGCTCCGCATGCCAGTAGCGACAAACCCGCATAGGTTGTGGTTGCGCCCCGCCACGCCGCCCAGTCGATTCCTCGCCGCTTCATCCATAGGAGCGCCAGGGGGGCGGTGGTGAGTATGGCCATGTAGTGACCCAACACCACGCGCGATGCCACCGTCATGAAGCCGCCAGCAGGTGGTGCGTCTGAAAGCATGTGGACGAGCGCGAGGTTGCCCACGCCAATCGACACGGAGATGGCTGCTGCTACTGTGATGAGCCATGTGTCCCTATGACTGGAGATCGCCCTACGATGTAGATGCACAACCAAGGCAGCGAACGGAAACTGGTAGGACGACGAGATAAGGACCCAATCCAGCCCGTGCTTGGCGATCATTGGAACGCGCAGGCAGCCGAGGTACACGTACTCACCCAGCAACAAGTACGGCCACATCTCCCGGCGACACACCAGAAGCGCCGCAACTCGGATGCCCGCAGGCAGGAAGAACTGATCCAGCGACACATGCCAGGCCGACCAGCATGCCGCAGCGTAGAGTGCCGCAACCAGTAAGCCTTCCGGGAGCTCAAGTAGACGCGATTGAAGTCCCTTGACCCACTTGCTGTCCGACATCCCAACGCTCCTTAGATGGACAGTTGTCGCAATCCGTCCGCGACGCCTGCCTGTTGCGAGGGCGCGAAAATAGCGAGTGCGTTGTGGTGCCGCAATGGGGATTTCGCAATATCAGACAAAGTTCAAGCGGGCGGTGCGAGTGGATGATGCGGAGTGACGCGTAGAGCCGGGCTTGCCCGGCTGGCGTGGATCCCGGGTGGTTCGCAGCGGGGCGAGCCCCGCTTTACGGGGTTGGCGCAATGGGCACGTTTTGCGGTAGCACCGGTCATGCACGGGCCGGCCAACGGCCGGCGCTACCGGGGTGCTGCGTGATTCGCTTTGGTGCGGCGACGTTGCCAAGTTTCGCTGCGTTCCGATGTTCGCCGTCGCCGCCGGCTGCTCCACTGCCAGAGCCCGCATGTGCGGGAGCTCAAGGAGCGGATGATGATGAGACACCTGTTGTGGCTGTCACTGGGACTGGCTGCAGTGCCCGCCCAAGCGAACGAACGCCCGGAAGACCCGATTGCATGGAGCTGCTTCTATTGCAATGAAGAAGAACGCCAGGCCATGGCAATCCGCAGAGGTGAGGGCATGCACCTCATCTACACAGGGTTCAACTATGACCTTCTCTATGCCTACAACGTGCAGCGCGACGGCAGCGAGTTGGCCGTGGACAGGTGGTATCCCGCTTCCTGGGTAAGCCAGCAGTTCAACGCGATGATCCTCCAGTACCGACAGAGCAGTGGCGAGTTCTACTATGACTGGGGTCTGCTCCAGCTGGTTCCGCCCGGCTGGCCCGGCGAGACAAGCGACTCGGTGATGTGGGGACACCATGTGACCGATCTGCATCCACGGCACGCCGAAGCCCGCGCAACCGTGCAGCGCGTGTTGAACGGCTCCACAATCTTCCGTCACATGAGAGCGGATGAGTACGGTCGCGTGCTGCGCTTCGATTTCCAGCTGGATGGCACGATTCCCTACACCGCACGTCTGCGCAACGGCAGTACTGCACTGGGCTACATGGAGTTCTACTTCGATTACGACACCCGGAACTGGGAGTACCTGGGGTCGAGAGATCTACGTCATCCGATCCAGGAATCGCCGGAAGACTTCCTGGCCGCAGATGGCGGCGCGCGCTCTTTCTACTACTCCAGGACGTTCCAGGATCCTGCGCCTTACTTCCTGCAGCGCGCCAAATGGGCCAACGTGAAGGTCCATGGTGAAATGCCCTCAACTCACAGGGACGTCCGCTTCGACTGCAGCCGCATGGACGGCGAGATCAACTGCTTCGTGATCCACCTGTAACACAACACCCTGCAGCGCCCCGCCGGGCGCTGCAGGTCCCACACACAAACCTCAGGTTTCGCGCAGGGCGGTGGTGATCGGCAACCGTGCCGCACGCAGCGCCGGGAACAGCCCGCCGACCAGGCCGATACCCAGCGCCCACTTCAGCCCGCTCCACAGCAGCTCTGGCGAGACCTTGAACTGGAACACCACCTGGCTGAAATTGCTGCCGATGGTGCTGACGCTGTAGCCATTGAAGATGGCCCACGCGACCAATCCACCGAGCAGCCCGCCAATCAGCGCCAGCAGCATGGTTTCCAGCATGATCGCGGTCACCACCGGCAGGCCACGGAAGCCGATCGCACGCATGGTGGCAATCTCACGCGCACGTGTAGCCACCGCCGCATACATGGTGTTGAGCGCACCAAACACCGCACCGAACGCCATGATCGCGCCGATCACCGTGCCCAGCACACTGATCAGCTTGGTCAGCCCGCCGCCCTGTTTGGCGTAGTACGCCTTGGTGGTTTCCACGTCCAGCTTCAGGCGCGGGTCGGCGGCGACGGCCGCCTTGAACTGGTCAAACCCGGCCTTGCCATCGGTGCGCACGCTGATCGACTGCCAGGCGCCGCGCTGATAGGTGGTGGCCAGCGTTTCGGCGTCGGTCCACAGTTCCGAATCATGCGAGTCGCCGGAATTGAAGGCACCCACCACGGTCCACTGCTGGTTGCCCAGGGTCAGGGTCTGGCCGACATCCAGCCCACGGAACTGGCTCTGCGCGCCCTTGCCGACCACGATCTCGCGCAGGCCCGGCTTGAACTGCCGGCCCTCGGTCACCTTGACCTTGTCATGCACCAGCCAGCCCATCTCGCCCACGCCACGGAACTGTGCATTGACGTCGGTGCCGTCGCCCTTGGACACCAGGTTGACCACCTGCGACAGCTCCGGCGAAATCATCGGCCGGCCCTGGGCATCCTTGCTGACGCCGGGCAGGGTGGACAGCAGCGGGGTCTGCTCGCGGGTAATGACCGAATTGGTTTCGGCCTGCGAGCCGCCACGCAGCACGATCGCGGTGGTGTCATCGCCGGTGCTGTTGAGGGTGGACTGGAAGCCCTGGCCCATCGCCAGCATCGCCACCAGCACGCCGACCACGCCGGCAATGCCGACCACTACCACCGACGAGGCTCCCCAGCGCTGCGGCAGGCTGGCCACGCCAATTCGCGTTGCGGCCAATGCCAGCCGCCCGCTGCGGGTCAGCAGCAGCCACAGCGCGACCGCCACCGCCACGGCGAGTACGCCGGGCCAGGGCAGGGCGATCCACACCCCCAGCGCCACCGCGAGCAGCACGACGGTCAACGCATTCTTCAACCAGTGCTTGATCATGTCGATTCTCCTCAGCGGCCCGCCAGGGCGTCCACAATCTTCAGCCGCTTGGCGCGCAGCGCCGGCAGCAGGCCCACGATCACGCCAATGCCAATGATCAGCGCCACGCCCATCACCCAGGTCTGGGTCGGCACGTGGGGCGGCAGCAGACCCTGGGTCTTCGGGGCCAGCGCCGGCAGGATCATCGCCGCCAGACCCATGCCGATGGCCCCGCCCAGCCCGATCAACAGCACCGATTCGATCATCACCAGCACCAGCACGGTGCTGTCCTTGAAGCCCAGCGTCTTCAGCGTGGCCAGTTCCGGCACGCGTTCGCGTACCGCCTGGGCCATGGTGTTGCCGGTGAGCAGCAGCAGGGTGAAGAACACCGCGCCCATGATCGAGGTGACGATCAGGCCGATGTCGGCGAACTGCTTGACGAAGGCCTGCTGGAACGCCGACTCGGTCTGGCTCTTGGTCTCATGGTCGGAGTTGGCCGAGATCGCATCGATCGCCTGCGCCACCCGCGAGGCGTGGTCGGGGTTGTCCAGCGTGACCGTGTACCAGCTGACCTGGTTCTTGATGTAGTCGTTGCTCTCGTCGAAGTACTTCCAGTTCATCATCAACTGGCGTTCTTCGTTCGCGGCCAGGGTGCGGTCCTTGGAACGGAAGATGCCCACCAGCTGCAGCGGCCAGTCATTGCTGCCACTGCGCGGGAAGATGGTCGCCTGCAGCGGAATGGTGTCGCCGATCTTCCAGCCGAACTCCTTGGCCAGGGTCTCGCCGACCACTGCGCCGGTTCGGGTGTCCTGGAAGGCTTTGAGCTGGTCCGGCGGCAGTTGCAGTTCGCGGTACACGTCGAAGTAGTTCGGAGCCACCGAGAAGTTGGCGAAGAAGTTCTTCGGATCCTGGTAGATGCCGCCGAACCACATGCCGTAGGTGACGTCCTTCACCCCGGCCACCTGCCGCACCTGCGGCTCCAGCCGGATCGGCAGCGACTGGGTGATGGAAAGACGCGAGGCCACGATCAGGCGGTTGGCCCCTTCCACGCTGCCGCCCGAACTGAACGCCACGCGCACCGAGTCGAGCATGCCGAACAGCAGGAACGCAGCCACCACCGAAAACAGGGTCAGCAGCGTCCGCGTCTTGCTGCGGAACAGCTGCGCCCAGATGAGCGAGAAATATTTCATGGCGGCGCTCCTCCGTCAGTGCGCCGCTGGCGCGTCGGCCAGCTCGCCCTTGTCCAGGTGCACGGTATGGGTGGCGTACTCGGCGGCCTTGGGATCGTGGGTGACCATGATGATGGTCTTGCCGTGCTCGCGGTTGAGCTGCTGCAGCAGCGACAGGATCTCCTCGGCCGAGGCGCGGTCGAGGTCACCGGTCGGTTCGTCGCAGATCAGGAAGGTCGGGTCGGAGACGATGGCACGCGCAATCGCCACGCGCTGCTGCTGGCCGCCGGACAGCTCATTCGGACGGTGGCTGCGACGGTCGGCCAGACCGACCAGGGTCAGCGCGATCTCCGCGTTGCGCTTGCGCTGCGCGGCACCCAGGTGGGTCAACAGCAGCGGCAGTTCCACATTCTTCTGCGCGGTCAGCATCGGCATCAGGTTGTAGAACTGGAACACGAAGCCGACGTGGTGGCTGCGCCAGGTGGACAGCTGACCACCGCTCATGCGGTCGATGCGCTCGCCTTCAATCTCGATCTCGCCGCCGCTGGGCGTGTCCAGGCCGCCGATGAGATTGAGCAGGGTGGTCTTGCCCGAGCCGGACGGCCCCATCAGCGCCACGAAGTCGCCGCGTTGGATATCCAGGTCGATGCCATGCAGCACCTGCACCTTCTCGGGGCCGCGCTGGTAGGTCTTGGTGATGTTGCGGAGCGAAACCAGGGTGGACATGGGTGGTTCTCCGTATCAAGAGGTTTGACGCATGCACGACCAACGGTCGTGCGCTACCGGTAGGACACGACCGTTGGTCGTGTCACCCGTTATGGCGCTTGCTTCTCCACCACCGCACTGCCGTCACGCAGTTCCGGCGGTGGGTTGTTGACCACCTGCTGGCCGGCGCTGAGTCCGGCGGTGACCTGGCGGTCGTTGTTCAATGCCACACCCACGGTCACCGGCACCTGCTGCGCGTGACCGTCATCGCTGACCACGAAGGCCACGGTTTTCTGGTCGCGCTCGACCAGTGCCGACGCCGGCACGCGAACGCCCTTGGGCGCTTCTGCCTGGGCCGGTGCTGCCGCTTCCAGGAAGCTCACCCGCACACCCATTTCAGGCACGATGCGCGGATCCTTCACCTTCAGCGCCACCCGCACCTTCACCGTGGCCTTGCCGCGGTCGGCGGTGGGAATGATGGCGATCACCTCGGCCGGAATCTTCCATTCCGGGTAGGCATTCAAGGTGGCTTCCACCGGCATCTTCGGCTGCACGCGGCCGATGTAGGCTTCGCCCACCTCGACTTCGATTTCCAGCGATTCCATGTCGACGATGGTGCCGATGCCGGTGCGGGTGAAACCGCCGCCAGCCGACAACGGCGAGACGATTTCGCCCGGCTGGGCCGCCTTGGCGGTGACCACGCCGGAGAACGGCGCGCGCACGATGTTGTTGTCCACGCCGAGGTCGGCAATGGCCAGCGAATCGGCCGCCACCTGGGTGTTGCGCTCGGCGGTCTTCAGCTGCGCGCGCAGGCTGTCGCGCTGGGCGGTGGCCTGGTCGTACTGCGACCGGGAGACCAGCTGCTGGCCGACCAGCTGCTGTAAGCGTGCCGCCTCGGCATCGGCCTGTGCCACCTGTGCCTTCAACCCGGCCAGTTGTGCGCGTGCGGCTTCCAGCTGCGAGGCCGACAGGCTGCGCTGGGCATCAGCATCAATCGGGTCCAGCGTGGCCATGATCTGGCCGGCTTCCACCCGCATGCCTTCCTCGATCATCACCTCGCGGACCTTGCCGGTGATCTTGGCCGACACCGTGGCCATGCGCCGGGCCACCACGTAACCGCTGGCGTCCAGCACCGAGCTGCTGGCGGTGCCTTGTTGGATGGCCAGCACCGGGGCGGTGGTGACCTCCAGCGGCTTTTCGCGGCCGAAGGCGAACCAGCCAACACCGGCCAGCAGCACCAGGGCCACCACGGCCAATGTGATCCAGAGACCGCGACGTGGCGAGGACGGCGGCGGGGCCGCGCCCTTCTGGCGGTCGATACGAAGTTCCTTGAGCAGTTCGGCGGATGCGTTCATGGGACTCAAGACGTGGAATCGCGCCGAGTGTGACCGCAAGAATGTCCGGCGGCAAACGCCGCCCGGTGGGCGTTACCGGCCTGGGCCCCGCGCCATCGCCGAAAACACCCCGTCGCGCCGCACCCAGGCGTGGAACAACGCCGCACACAGATGCATGACCACCGTCGCAAACAGCACGTAAGCGAGCAGGCTGTGCGCGCTGCGCAGGGCCGCGTAAAGGGCCGGGCTGTGCGGCAGGATGTGCGGCAGTGCAACACCCTTCCACATCTGCACCGGGTAGCCGCCGGCTGACAGCATCGCCCAGCCCACCAGCGGCATCGCGAACATCAGCCCATACAGCAGCCAGTGCGAGGCATGCGCAGCAGCCACCTGCCAGACCGGCAGGTCGGCCGGCAGCGGCGGCGGGCGATGGCGCAGGCGGTTGATCAGGCGTACCACCGCCAGCATCAGGATCGCGATGCCCAGTGGCCGGTGCAGGTCGATCAGCGCCGGCCGCCAGTGCAGCGACGCCACCATGGTCACCCCGATGAACAGCATCGCCAGGATCAGCGCGGCCATCAGCCAGTGCAGCACCCGCGCGGTCAGGTTGAAATGTCCGCTGCTCTGCTTCATTTCGCTTCTCCCGTCGCCTTGGCCGCACCGCTGGCGGTTTCGCGCTCGCGGCGGTTGAACGACACCGAGTACACGGCCGAACGCGCGGCCAGGATCGGGTCGTCGGTGCCGTCGATGCCACTGGGGAGGATCAGCGGGTCGAAGTTGATGTCGCGGCAGGCCCCGCTGGCCTGCGGCTGCATGGCGGTGAGGCTGAGCGTGCCGACCTTGACCTGGCGGCGCTCGGCCGGCCACGGAATCGAGGGGTCATTGATCGCATCGGAAGGTTCGGCCAGGGTCACCCACATTTCCCATTGCACCGGTCCCTGTGTGAGGCGTTGCTGGAACTCGTCGGCCAGATAATCCAGCCCGGCCTGCGCGCGCTGTTCGGCGCTCATGGCTTCAAACGCAGCCTGCGGACGCATGCTCCAGCGCACCACCTGCTCCTTGCCGGCGGCATTGGTGAAGCGGAAGCTGTTGACGCCGTTGTAGTCGGTATTGGCCCAGCTGGTCGACCACGGCGCGCTCTTGGCCCACTCGCCAAACGCGCGAACCGAAGGGTACTTTGCCGCCACCGCTGCCATCTTCGCCGGGTCGGGTTTGCCGGTGGCGGGATCGGGAATCTGCGCCTTGGTCTGTTCCAGGAAGGCATCGGCGGTGGGCACGGCGAAGAACGGGAAGCTGTTCATGGCCGTGCGCCATTCCTGGCCGTCGTCGGTCACCAGCTGCAGCGCCATGCTGCGCACGCGCGCGTTTGCATCGGCACCATGCGGGTCGGCACCGCCGATCGACATGCGGCCCAGCACCGGTACCTGCTGCTGGCGGAACACCCGCGCCGAGCTCAGTTCAGCACCGGCGGGCAGGCCCTGGAAGGTGCCGGTAACGCACACGCCTTTGCTGTGCGCACGGCGGAAGCCCGGATGCCTGGCTCCGGTGGCTTCAATGGTGTCAGTAAAGGACTGCGCCGTAGCGCGGTCGCGCCCCAGCCAACCGGCCAGCCAGGCAAACGCCAGAATCAGCAGACCGGCAATGAAGGCAATCAGCCCGATCCACAGCAACGGGGAATGCCGGCGGGGTGCACCGGGTTCCTGGCCGGCACGGGTGTAGCGGAAGAGCGACATGGGCCAATACCTGCCTTCACGAAGTGAGTGGGTGGGCTGGCGCTCATCCTCGCAGAACCGGTGTCCGGCCGATATTCACATTTTCGACAAGGTTGAAAACGACGATCCCCGCCGGGGCGGGGATCGTGGGTATCAGGCGTACCGCGTCTTCAACATCTGCCACGCCGAGCGCAGCGCCAACGCCTCACCACCGGCCGGGCGGCCCGGGCGCTCGCCGTCATTCCATGCGTACACGTCCAGGTGTGCCCACAGCTGGCCTTCGCCAATGAAGCGCTCCAGATACAGTGCGGCGGTGACCGAGCCGGCCATGCGCGAGCCGGCGTTGGCCAGGTCGGCAATGCCGCTGTGCAGGTAACGCAGGTACGGACGCCACAGCGGCATGCGCCAGACCGGGTCGCGGGTGCGGTCGCCGGCTTCCAGCCACTGTTGGGCCACGCGATCATCGTTGGTGAACAGCGCCGGCAGATCCGGGCCCAACGCGATGCGCGCCGCGCCGGTGAGGGTGGCGAAATCGAGCAGCAGCTCCGGCTTCTGCTCGCTGGCGTAGGTGAGCGCGTCGCACAGGATCACCCGGCCTTCGGCGTCGGTGTTGTCGATCTCGATGCTCAGGCCCTTGCGGGTGGCGATCACTTCGCCCGGACGGAAGGCGTCCGGACCGATCGCATTCTCCACCGCCGGAATCAGCAGGGTCAGCTGCACCGGCAGCTGCTGGGCCATGATCAGTCCGGCCAGTGCCAGCGCGTGCGCGGCACCGCCCATGTCCTTCTTCATGTTGCGCATGCCGTCGGCCGGCTTGATGTCCAGACCGCCGGTGTCGAAGCACACGCCCTTGCCGACCAGCGCCACGTGCGGCGCACCGGTCTGGCCCCAGCGCAGCGCGATCAGGCGCGGCGCGCGGTGCGAGGCGCGGCCCACCGCATGGATGGCCGGGAAGTTCTGCGCCAGCAGTGCCTGCCCGGTGATCACCTCGATCTGCGCGCCGTGGGCATTGGCCAGTTCACGTGCGGCGTCTTCCAGCTGCTGCGGGCCCATGTCTTCGGTCGGGGTGTTCACCCAGTCGCGCACGCGCAGGCTGGCGGTGATCACGTCGCGCACTTCCGCCGACGGGTTGGCCACCAGCTGTGCCGGGGCGCGGTTGGGCTTGCGGTAGCGGGTGAAGCGGTAGCTGCCCAGGCCCCAGCCGAGGTGCAGCAGGGTTTCAATCTCCTTCGGCAGCGCGTCGGCCAGCTGCCACACGCTGCCTTCCGGCAGTGCGAACGGCGCGTGCGCGTAGGCATAGGCATCGCCCGGATCACCCACGCCGACAATGGCACCGCCGATACCGGCGTCGCCCGGCAGCAGCACCACGCTGCCGCCGCTGCCGTTGAAATGCTGCGCATCCAGCCAGGCCACCAGCGCCGGGGACTGCTGCGCGCGCCAGGCGGCGAACTGTTCGCGCTCCATCACGTGCAGCGGCAGGGCCTTGGAGGAGTCGGAGGTGAAGCCGTTGATCTGGGTCATGCGGGAAGGGTTCCGTAGTGGATCAGGCGCGCGCTGCGCCCGGGTTGGCATCGAGCCAGTCGGCCAGCCCGGTCAGGGTGTCAAACTGCAGGTCAGGCTGCAGCGAAGGATGGGTCCAGGTGTGGGCCTCGCGGTTGATCCAGCAGCCGCGCAGGCCGGCCTCCATCGCCCCCACCACGTCCATGTCCATGTGGTCGCCCACGTGCAGCACGTGGGTCGGGGCTACACCCAGGCGCTCGCAGGCGGCGTGGAAAATGCTGGCCGCCGGCTTGGCCGCGCCGTGCTCGCGCGAACCCAGCTGGAACGCGAAGTGGTGGGCCAGGCCGATCCGCTCAAGGTCGGCATTGCCGTTGCTGACCGCCGCCACCGGCACCCGCGCGGCGATCCGCGCCAGGGCGTCAATGGCGTCCGGGTAGCACTCCACCTGGTTGCGCGCGGCGTAGAAGGCCTCGTACGCCGGCTCCAGCAGGTCCAGGCTGGCCCCGCTGTTTTCCAGCGCCTCACGCAGGGTCAACCGGCGCAGGCCGCTCAGGTCGTAATGCAGGTGAGGGTTGTCGCGGAAGGAGCGCTCGCGCAGTTCGCGCATGGCCGCCACCGGGTACATTTCAGCGGTGGCCGGGCTGTGCTCCAGCATCCACGTGTGCAGCACCTGGTCGATGCGGGCCCCGATGGGGGCGAACGGCCACAACGTGTCGTCGAGGTCGAGGGTGATGGCTTGGACAGGGAAATTCACCCGGCCATTCTACTCCAACAGCCTTGCCCACCCCTGAGTGCCATCCAGCCGTGCCAGCACCAGCTTGATGCACACCAGCAGCGGCACCGACAGCAGCAGCCCCACCATTCCCCACAGCCACCCGAACACCATCAGCGCCAGGATCAGGATCAGCGGCGAAATCGCCATCTGCCGCCCCAGCACGATCGGGGTGATCACCTGGCCTTCCACGGTATGCAGGGCCAGGTAACAGGCGGCCGGCAACAGCGCCTTGAACGGGTCGCTGAACTCCACGAATCCCATCAGCAGCATCAGGGTGACCCCGATGAACGGGCCGACATACGGCGCGAAGTTCAGCAGTGCCGCCACCGTGCCCCACAACAGGGCTTCCTGTACGCCAATGCCCAGCAACAGCAGTATCCCGGAAAACACCAGGCCGACCAGTGTGTTGATCACCGTAATGGTCAGCACATAACGCGACACCTCGCGTTCAATCGAACGCAGGATGTCACTGGTGAAGCGCTGCTGCTGGCGGCTGGGGAACAGCGCGATGGCGTGCTTCTGCAGGTTCTGCCCGTAGATCATGAAGAACAGCGTCAGCAGCACCACCGCCAGCACCGAAGCGGCCAGTTTCGGGGCGCGGGTCAGCACCCGGTACGGGTCGTCCAACTGGGTGCGGACGATCTGCACCCGGCGATTGGTCTCGCCACCGGCGGCACGGGCGAAGTTCTCCGCCGCCAGGTTGGCCTGCTGCACCGGCTTGGTCAGGTTCTGCACCTGCCTCGCCACCTTGCGCAGCTGCTGCGGGGCTTCCTGCGCCCAGTCCATGGCCGGACCGACCAGTTGCACGCCCAACGCGGCGGCACCACTCAGGCCCACGCCAATGACCAGCACCGCGGCCAGGAAACGAGGAATCCACAGCCGGCCCAGGAAGCGCAGGATCGGGTTGCCGACCAGGGCGAAGAACATCGCCAGCAGCACCGGCAGGATGATGTCCTGCGCCGCCCACAGGGTGTAGCAGACCGCCAGGGTGGCCAGGACCACCAGCGACATCGGCGCGCGCGGACGCGGTGCGGGTGAGGCCGGGGCAGGGCTGTCGGGCTCAGGCACGACCACATCGGAAGAGGGAGTCACCGGAACGCTCATGCCGATTGCCTGCAAGGTAGTGCCCGGCATTCAGCCGGGCGGATCGTGTTGGGGTCGGAATACTACTGCTTACCGTTCTGAAACGTCGGTAGCGGCTTCCGCCGGCTGCGGCTGCGGTTCACTACGCGGGGCGGCCGCTGCGGGCTGTGGCTGAACGCGCGCTGCGGCGGCCGGGGCCACGTCATCGGCGACGTCATCCACCTTGTCAGCCGCCTGTTCGGCAGTGTCGGCCGCTTCAGCGGCCTGCATCGAGGCAAACGCGGCCTGCGCGCTGGCCAACAGGCTGGATACCGAACCGATCATCTGCAGCCAGCGTGCGCCGTGGAAACGGGTCTTGCCCGGCTCCAGCTTGCCGGCGATGAAGCCACCGGCCAGGCCTACGGTGATGATGCGCAGCGGCGTCCAGCCCTCGCGCCAGACCTTGCTGAGCGTGAACCAGTTGCTCTGGGTTTCAACGCTGCGGATGACCACCACCTGTTCGGCGCGCTTCACCCGCTGGCGCAGGGCTTCAAACTTCATCGCGTGCGCTCCGTCTCGTCGTCGCGGCCTTCCGGGTCGTCGTCGTGGGGTTCGTCGAACAATCCCAGCCGCGCCAGCTGGCGCCGGGTGGCGTGCATGCCGGTATGGCGGAAGAAGAATGACACCCGCCAGATCGCGTAACCGGTCACCGCCAGGCTCAGCACCGAGGTGATCAGCAGCGAGTGGAACCATGAAAGGCCCCACCGCTGCATCAGTGCGATCAGGGTGCCGGCCAGCAGCAGCCAGGCCGAGGCACCGAACACAATCGCCACGCCGCTCCAGGCCAATGCCCGTCCAAACGCGCTGCGTGCCAGCGCGAACTCGAACGAGGCCAGCCGCCGCAGCGAGCGCAGCGTGTGTTTGGCCGAATCCACCGTGGCGCGGCCGGCCTGGCCGACCTCACGGATGCTCTCGTCGAGGCCGGGAGCCTTGTACGCATCACCGTCCGGTGGCGGGTTTGCCGCGCCACCGTCGGGGGGCAACTGGGACTGATCGCTCACGCCGGATTACTTGTCGCCGCCGCTGCGGGCCAGCTTGGCGATGATCCAGCCGGCGGCGAAGGCGACGCCGAACGAGGCCAGCGGGCGTTCCCGGATCAGTTCGGCAGCGCTGTCGACCAGGTCCTTGCCCTTGTCCATCAGTGCGTCGACCTGTTCCTTGGCGGCGGCACCCCCGAACTCGGCAGCGGCCAAGCCGGAAAGCGCGGTGTCGGACAGCTCAGCCTTGACGTTGGCCTTGCCGATACGCAGTTCATCCGTAGCGGCACCTGCCGCACCCTTGATCGAGCTGCCCGCGGCGCTGGCGGCGGACTTCAGGTGCGAACCGGCTTCACCCAGGTGTTCCTTCAGGTTCTCGGTATTGGTGGGGCTCATCGTGTATCTCCTGTATGCGATGGGGAAGGTGACCGCGGATGACCCCGGCGGTAACGAACGCCATCAATAGCATCGCCGGGGTGTAGAGGGTGTTACGTATCTGCGTGGTGCACGTCAAGGTACACCACGCCGGTTCAGCGCATCACCAGCTGGCCGCTGGCCCCGCCGCGCACGATCCGTAGCACCAGCTGCTGCGGACGCTGCTGGAAGTTGGCGCGCCAGCTGGCGAGGTCGGCAAATTCGCCGGCGCTGGCCTGGATGATGACGTCGCCGCTGGCCAGCCCGCTATTGGCCGCGCGGCTGCCGCGCTTGACCTCACTGACCACCACGCCGCTCAGTCCTGCCTGACGCATCGATTCCGGAAGGTCGGCAAACGTGGCACCGGTCAGGCGCGGGTCCAATGACTCGCCGGTGACCGCACGCGGCTGCTCTTTCAGCACGGCCTTCAATTGCTGCGCCTTGCCGTCGCGACGGATGTCCAGGGTCAGCGTGCTGCCCACCGCCTGCAGGCCTTCAATGTTGTGCAGCGCCTGCGCGCTGTCCACGCGCTGGCCGTTGGCCGACACCACCAGATCGCCCGGCTTCAGCCCGGCTGCGGCCGCGCCCGAGCCCGGCAGCACGCGGGTCACCAGCGCGCCGCGGGTTTCGCTCAGGCCCAGGCTCTGCGCCAGCTGCGGGGTCAGGTTCTGGCTTTCAAGACCAAGCGTGCCGCGCACCACTTCGCCATGCTTGACCAGCTGATCGACCACATCGCGGGCCAGGTTGGATGGAATCGCCAGGCCCAGGCCGATGTTGCCGGCCATGCTGCCCTGCGGATTGAAGCTGGCGGTATTGATGCCGACCAGCTGGCCCTGCAGGTTCACCAGCGCGCCGCCGGAATTGCCCGGGTTGATCGAGGCATCGGTCTGGATGAAGTTCTGGTAGCCCAGCCCGCGGATGCCGCTGCGGCCGACCGCCGAGACGATGCCTGAGGTCACGGTCTGGCTGAAGCCGAACGGGTTGCCGATCGCCACCACGAAGTCGCCCACGCGCAGTTGGGTGCTGTCGCCGAGCTTGATCTCGGTGAGGTTGCCGGCCGGAATGCGGATCAGCGCCACGTCGGTATCAGCATCCGAGCCGATGAATTCGGCCTTCACCGTGCGCCCGTCCGACAGGGTCACCTGCACGTCGTCGGCGTTGTCGATGACGTGGTGGTTGGTCAGCACCAGGCCTTCGGCGGCGTCGATGATCACGCCCGAGCCCAGCGATTCGTTGATTCGTTCCTGCGGCACTTCCGGGAACAGGCGGCGGAAGAACGGGTCGTTGAAGAACGGGTTGCGCACCCGCACCACCTGCTTGGTGTTGACGCTGACCACCGCCGGCATCACCCGCTCCAGCATCGGGGCCAGTGACGGAACCGGCTGCCCGGCGACCGACGCCGGCAGCGCTGCGGTGGTCGGCACGGTCAGTGCGGTAGCCGGTAGCGGCGCGGCGTCGGCGCGGTTGTCCAGGTGGGCGTTGATGGCCGAAGCCACGAATCCGCCGAAGGCGGCAGCAAGGGCAAGCGTCAGTAGAGTGGGCAGCGGGCGCATGGCAGATCCGGCGTGGGAACGGGCAGGGCGGGGAACGGTGTGGGCATACGGTAAACCAAGCTGAATGAGTGTGTAGGCAATGGCCTAAACCGGCGATGAAAAATGGCCGCTGCGCGGTCGGCCGGAGCCCGGGCCGGGCAGGTTCGTCGGTAGCCGCGAACACCGATGACACCGTGGCATCTGCCGCGCGCTGCCACCGCATCGCTGCGCAATTCCGCGCTGCAGCGCCGTCTGGCACGCTGCGCGCAGGCGGTTTCGATGATCGTTCCGCACAAAATTCGCGGTGATGTGGAGCGCCGTTCTGAGTGATGTAACGCGCGCGCGGATGCTGTTTTCAAGGGGTTTGCTACACAAGCGGGGTGGTCGCGCGCGGACGGCGCTGCGCGCGCGCCATGGCGGAGCACATGGACAACGCGCAAAAGTCGTTCCACGATCCGCATTGCCGGTATAGCATCGCCAGCGATTTGACCAACCTAGCCCCCTTGGAGGCAACAAATGAGCAATGGAAACGGTGTGGCGACGTCCCTGTCGCAGGGCGTCGAAAGCGTTAAAGAAACCGCTGGCAATGTGGGCGAAGCCATCGCCACCACCGCCGAAGAAGCAGTGGCCTCGGTGAAGAAGACCGTCAAGCGCGCCCGCAAGGCTGCCACCACCCAGGTTGCCAAGGTCAAGAAGGCCGTCAAGAAGGCCGAGAAGACCGTTGCCAAGAAGGCCGACAAGGCCGCCAAGACCGTCAGCAAGCGTCTGGCTACTGCCAAGAAGAAGCTGGAAGTTGCCAAGAGCAACGCCAAGGCCGAAGCCGCTGCCCTGACCAAGAAGGTTGCCAAGAAGAAGGCTGCTGCCGAAAAGGCCGTCACCAAGACCACCAAGGCTGCCGGCAAGAAGGCCGCTGCTGCCAAGAAGACCGTGACCAAGAAGGCCGCGGCCGCCAAGAAGACCGTCGGCAAGAAGGTCGCCACCGCCAAGAAGGCCGTGACCAAGAAGACCGCCGCTGCCAAGAAGGTTGTCGGCAAGAAGGTTGCCGCCACCAAGAAGGCCGTGACCAAGAAGTCCGCCGCCGCCAAGAAGGTTGTCGGCAAGAAGGCCGCCGCTTCGAAGAAGGCCGCGACCCGCAAGACCGCCGCGACCAAGAAGGTTGTCGGCAAGAAGGCTGCCGCCACCAAGAAGGCCGTGACGAAGAAGTCGGCTGCCGCCAAGAAGGTTGTCGGCAAGAAGACCGCCACCGCCAAGAAGGCCGTTGCCAAGAAGTCGGCTGTGGCCAAGAAGGCCGTCGCCAAGAAGACCGCGACCGCCAAGAAGGCGGTTCGCAAGGCTCCGGCCAAGCGCGCCCGCAAGTAAGCGCGTCCCACCGCTGCCCGCCTCCAGGGCGGGCAGCGGTTTCCACGTCGCGGCCACACCCGCCGTGCCAGCAATGACGCCGGCCGCCAGGCGGCGCTTACTTTTTCTCCAGCACCACAATCGGCACGAAGCCACCGTAGATCATCCGCTTGCCATCAAACGGCATCGGATTATTGGCCGGGTCCATGCGCGGATCGTCCATCATTTTCTTCATGCCGGCGTCGCGGGTGGCTTTGTCCGGCCACTCAATCCAGGAGAACACCACGGTTTCGTCTTCCGTGGCCTGCACCGAGCGGAAGAAATCGGTCAGCTTTCCGTGCGGTACGTCGTCGGCCCAGCATTCGAGCACGCGCAACGCGCCAAATTCCATGAATACCGAATCGCCCTCATTGGCGTGGTCGATGAACTTCTGTTTGTTGGCAGTCGGTACCGCCAGTACGAATCCGTCTACATACGACATGTGCAGCCTCCGGTTGGGAGCGGGTGCGCCACCACGGGCACCTTCATCAGGTACGACGCACGGGCGTGATGAAAATCGACCGTGCCGCCCAGGCCGTGCCGGAACTGTGACGAATACCCGGTAACCGGTGGTAATCAAAATAGAATCAATGTGTTAACTGAGTTTATCGCTGCGTTGCAGCGTGAATGGGGTAAGGAAAATCCTAACCTTGGTGAGGAATTGTCTGATAGGCGAACTGGAGTTTCCGGACCAATATGGGCGGGCCGGGCAGGATGCTCACTCACTGTGACCTGCAGTTCGACGCCTGAGCTGCGTTGGCCCCGGTGCACCACGGAGATTGGACGCGTTAGCCGACTACTCCCCAAGAGCGGCTTCCCCAGCGCGTGACGCCCCGCAAGGGTATCGTCGTGACCAGCGCTCCTTCTTTTCTCTCTTGAGTTTCCTGAGGTTGCCGGGCATGGCCCGGCACTACGCTGCGTTTCATTCTTCTGAGGTTGCCGCCCAGCGGCCGGCACTACCGTGCGCGCACTCGCGTGTACGCGCCTTCGCCTGAACACATCCCAAAAATTCAGCGTGTTGAATGCGGCCAACTTCAGGGCGCGTTGTGTCGAATAACGGAAACTTTGCATTCCCGATGCAGCAGCCGATCGTTGCCACTGCACGACATAAGAAAGAAAGGATGTACCGCATGAAGACTTCGTTGATCGCCTTGGCCCTGGCTGCCGCCCTCCCGTTCACCGCATCGGCCGCTGAAGGCCTGTCCTACAACTACGCCGAAGGCAACTACGTCAAAACCGACGCTGACGGCGGCAAGGCTGACGGTTGGGGCGTGAAGGGCTCCTACGGTTTCCTGCCGAACGTGCACGCCTTCGGTGAGTTCAACCAGCAGAAGACCGACATCGGCGATTTCAAGATCGACCAGTGGCGCGTCGGCGTGGGCTACAACCAGGAAATCGGCAGCAGCACCGACTTCGTCGGCCGCGTCGCCTACAACAAGTTTGACCCGCGTCACGGCCTGGACTTCAACGGCTACAGCGCTGAAGCCGGCATCCGCACTGCCTTCGGCCAGCACGCCGAGGTGTACGCCATGGCCGGTTACGAGGACTACAGCAAGAAGCACGGCATCAATCCGGATAGCCAGTTCTACGGCCGCCTGGGTGGCCAGGTGAAGCTCAACCAGAACTGGGGCCTGAGCGGTGACCTCAAGATGGACCGCCACGGTGACAAGGAATGGTCGGTCGGCCCGCGCTTCAGCTGGTAAGCGGCGCTTGACCGTTTGCCGCGCGCTGCATGCGTGGCAACCAGGGCCCGGCACTGCCGGGCCCTTTTTTGTGCGCGTCGTCATGACCTGTGGGATGGGTAAGGCGTGTCTGTCGCTGCCACACTCGGCGGCCGCTTCCGCACCGCCACACCGTATGCTCTCTGCTGCTGCCGCGTCGCCTCCGCTGTATCGCTTCGCCGTCGGCATGTGGGCGTTGCTGATCATCAGCAGCGCGCCGGCGGTGTACCTCAGTCAGGGTATCGGCGGACCTCTAGGTGGATGGTTTCATGCGGTGGCCTTCATCGTCGGCAGCTACCTGCCCTGGATGCTGGCAACGCCGGCACTGTGGCTGCTCTGTCGGCGCTGGCCACTGGGCCTGGGCCGTGATCTGCACCACGCAGGCTATCTGCTGCTGCTCGGCGCAGGGGTGACCCCGGCCTTGTCGGCATTGGGCTGGATCCTGGGTGCCTGGATGGCGCAACTGCATCCCTGGGGAAGCCTGCCCAGCGCAACGGTGGTCGCGCGGGCCATCGCGGTGACTGCCTTGTTTGCCGCGCCCACGTTTGTGGCGGTGGTGGGTATCGGCCAGACCCTGGCCTTCGTGCAGCGCTACCGGCGGCGTGGTGCGCTGCTGGAACAGGCCCGGCAGGAGGCATTGCGCCAGCATCTACAGCACCACTTCCTGTTCAACGCGCTCAATGCCATTGGCGGGCTGGGCTACCAGCGCCCCGCGGATGCTGATCGTGCACTGGCACGGCTGTCGGACCTGCTGCGTGACGCCATGGCATGCGCCGCGCAACGTGCGTTGGCCGACGAAGTGGCGGCCGCCAACGACTACCTGGACCTGCAGCGACTGCTGCGAGATGTGCCGTTGCAGGTGGACTGGCAGGTGGTGGGTACGGCATGGCGCTGCGCCGTGCCTGGGCTGTTGCTGCAGCCCCTGCTGGAGAACGCCGTGCGCCATAGCGGCTGGGAGCAGGGCACCGCAGCCCTGGACATCCGGGTGCGCGCTGAGCGCATCGGTGCGCGGCTGCATCTGAGTGTGCATAACGGCTGCGGGCTGGCGGGCAGGTCGCCCCCGGCGGGGTCCGGCACCGGCCTGCGCAATCTGCACCAGCGCCTTCAGTCCCTGTACGGTGAACGTGCCGTACTGGACGCGCGGCCTCTACCCGATGGCTTCCGCGTCGACGTGCAGGTGCCGGTGTGAGCGCCCCGCTCAGCGCGCTGGTGGTGGAAGACGTGCCGCTGGCCAGCGCCAAGCTGGTGCGCCTGCTGGACGCGCATGCCGACATCCGCGTGGACGGCACGGCACGCAGCGTGGCCGAAGCCGACGCTTTGCTGAAGGCACGCCGCTTCGACCTGCTGCTGCTGGACATCCAGCTGCCCGATGGCGACGGCATGGCGCTGGCCGCGCGCTGGCCGGCAATGGCCACCCGCACCATCTTCATCACCGCCCACCACCAGCACGCGCTGCGTTCCTATGCGCTCGGGGCGGCAGACTATCTGCTGAAGCCGGTCGACGCCGATCGCCTGGCCATGGCACTCGACCGCACGCGGCGATTGATCGCCCCACCTCCGCCGGCAACGTCGGGCGAGGGGCTGGCGGTGAAGCAGGGTAGCCGCACCGAGTTCCTCGACCCGGCCCGGATCGACTACATCGACATGGCCGGCCATTACGCCTGTGTCCATGTAGGTGCGCAGGTGCACCTGCTGCGCGAAAGCATCACCGAGCTGGCTGCACAGCTGGGAGGTGCGGGTTTGCTGCGCGTGCATCGCTCGGTGCTGGTAAATCCGCAGCGGGTATATGCGTTGTGCGAGCGGCGTAATGGCGACGCGATGTTGGAACTGGCTGGCGGTGTGCAGCTGCCACTGAGTCGCACCTATCGGAAAGCCTTGGAGGACGCGCTGCGCGCGCGCTGACACGGTTGGTGCCAGTGCGCGCCCGGTTGGCACCATGGCAGGGCGAATCGAGTGTCGCCGAATAGGTCCCGACCTCATGATTGCCGGCCATGATCAATCAGAGGCCCGGTCCATGCGCGTGTGCTTTTCCTTGCTGATGTGGGCGCTTGCCGCGCCATTGGGTGCTGCCGAACTGCACGTTGGGGTATTGGAAGAAGGGGCCGATCGCGTTCCGCAGATCCGCGTGACCGGACTGGGTGCCACCGAGCCGGTGGAACTACGCCTGGACATGCACGATGCGCGCGGACAGCGCTGGCAGTCGCGCGCGCTGCTGCGTGCGGACCTGGAGGGAGTGATGGACACGAAGGTGGCCGCAGCGCAGCAGGGAACCTACCGTGGCGTGGATGCCAGTGGCCTGATCTGGTCGATGCGGCCGGAAAGTGGCAACGGCAGTCCCAGCCCGTTGCCGCAGCGCATGCAGCCCGGCGCCCTCACCTTCGCGCCGGTGCCGATGCGGCTCTCCGCCTATCGCAATGGCCAGTTGCTGGGCGAACACACCCTGCTGCGTCACTTGTCCACTCCAGCGGTGACGGCCCGCGAAGTGCGCATCGGCGGGGTAACGGCGCGGCTGTACCTGCCCGGACCGACGGACGCCAGCGGGAATCCCCGACCGGCCGTCATCACCCTGGGCGGAGCTGAAGGCGGCATCGACAGCGCCAGCGCCTATGCGTCCTGGCTGGCCAGCAATGGCTACGTCGCCTTGGCAGTGGCGTACTACCGCGTACCTGGGCGGCCGAAGGACCTGATCGGCGTGCCTATCGAACCGGTACTGCAGGCGGTGGACTGGCTGCAGCGGCAACGCGGGGTGGACCCGCAGCGGATCGGGGTGATGGGCGGGTCGTGGGGCGGCATCGTGGCGATGGCGGCTGCGGCGCATGACCCACGCATTCGTGCCGTGGTGTCGTGGGTCGGCAGCCCTGCGCCGTTCCGGGGCATTGCGCGTGATGTGCCGCCTGCGGATTTCCGGGGTGTGGACCTGCCGGCGCTTTCATACCGGGGACAGTCGCTGGGGTATCTGCCCTTCGATGAAGGTGCCGACTGGTCGCGTCCGACGGCGCAGCAGGCGCAGGTCCTGGAGCACGCGATGCTGCCGATTGAACGCATCAACGGGCCAGTGATGCTTGTGGCTGGAGGCGATGACCAGCTGGGCGACTCGGCGCGGATGGCCGCGGTGGCGCAGCGCTGGCTGCGCGAGCGGCGCTCCATTCCGCAGCCGGATGAAGTGGCTTACTTCGCGGATGCCGGGCATCTGATTACGCCGTTCCTGCAGCCCACGACCTTCCGCCATCAGACCGGCCCGTACATTCCGGTCGGTGGTACGCCGGAGGGGTATGCATGGGCGGATCGGGAGTCGGGGCCGCGGGTGTTGGGGTTTTTGGGGCGGGCGTTGGGGGCTGGGGGTACTGCGGAACGATGATGGTGGTGCAGCCACGCAGGGCGTGGCTCTACGCGGTTATTCGCCTTGGTATTGTTTTTCTTCTACGAGGTGCGAGCCGGCGATGCGGTTGATCTCGTTCTTCACTTTTACCCGCTCGCCATTGGTGCCGTAGACGCCGCGGGCCAGCTGGATGAAGTCGTCATCGAAGGTCTGGGCGGCTTCCTTGTCGCGCAGGCGGTCCTGGATGTCCCACATGCGTTCGTTGATGACCTTCAGCTGCGACTTCAGCGCGTCCAGGCCCGGCTGCGCGGACAGCTGCTGGTGCCACAGCGGCAGCAGGCCATCCAGCTCGGTGCGGACATTGGCGACCTTGCCGGCATCGGTGATGCGCTCGGCCTTGATTTCCAGAATGGTGATCTTGTCGATCAGTTCGCCAATCGACACCGGGGTCAGGATCGCGTCCACGTGATTCTCGCTGCAGGATTCAAGGCCCCCATGATACCGCGCGTGAGCTGAAGGCTCCGTCGCGGTCTTTACGTGGAATTTGCGCCGTGGCTGCCCCGCGCGAATGGCTCCGTTATGCCCGTGCTGGCGACACTGGGCGCTTCAACGGCGTGGCCGTTTTCTGGAGTGTTTCAACGTGGCAAAGCAGGCAGCAGGGCGCACGATGCGCCGCATGGGGGCGCTGGTGATCGGCATGGCGATCAGTGGTTCGGCGCTGGCCGGCGTGGACGGCAACGCGACATTGACCACCGACTATGTCTGGCGCGGCAGCTCGCAGACCCTGGAAGACCCGACCGTGCAGGCTGGCGTCAAGCTCAGCAGTGAGTCCGGCTGGTACGGCTCGGTCTGGGGCTCGGGCGTGTCTTTCGAGCCGGACGCCGGCGCACGCAGCGAGTTCGACTTCGTGGCGGGCTGGGGCGGTTCGCTCTCGGAAGACTGGGCCCTGGACGTCAACCTGACCCACTACATGTACCCGTCCACCGACCAGGGTGTCGATCTGGACTGGACCGAGCTCAACGGCACCGTGACCTTCAAGGGCAACTACTGGCTGAGCATGGGCGTGTCCGACGACGCGCTGGCGTCTGATACCACCGGTACCTACGCCCAGCTCGGCGCGCGTTTCCCCATCAACGATCAGTGGCGCATCGAAGCTGCCGTAGGCCAGTACTTCCTGGACAAGGAGTACGCCGACGATTACCTGCACGGTCAGCTGAGCGCCATCTGGAAGGTGCATGGCCCGTGGGAACTGCGCCTGACCGCGCACGACACCGACAATGCAGGCAAGCGCCTGTTCGGCAGCAACGCCGGTTCACGGGTGGAGTTCGCGATCCAGACCGCGTTCTGAGGGGTACCACCGGGTGCGCCGGGCCTGTGCCCGGCGACCCCGCTCAGCGCTTGCGCAGGCCCCAGGCCAGCAGCGCCATCATCGCCACGGTCGCGCCGGTCAGGCAGACGCCGGTCCAGCCGAAGCGCTGGTACATCTGCGCCGAGACCAGCGAACCCAGTGCGCCGCCGATGAAATACCCGGTGATGTAGCCGGCATTGAGCCGGTTACGTGCTTCAGGGCGCAAGGCGAACACCACGTTCTGGTTGCTCACGTGCAGCAGCTGCGCGGCCAGGTCGAGCACGATCACACCGACCAGCAGCGCGATCAGCGAGTGCGCGGAGAACCCCAGCGGCAGCCACGACGCCGCCAGCAGCACCAGCGCCACCGTGGTGGCCAGACCGGCCTTGCCACGATCGGATAGACGCCCGCCAATACCTGCGGCCAGCGTGCCGGCCGCGCCTACCAGTCCGAACAAGCCGATGGTGGCGTCGCTGTAGTGGTAGGGCTCGGCCGCCAGCAGGAACGCCAACGGCGTCCAGAAGATGGCGAACATCGCAAAGCTCAGCGCGCCCAGCAGCGTGCGCAGGCGGAACACCGGTTCCTGCGCGAACAAGGTGCCAATCGAGCGCAGCAGTGCGAAGTAGCCCAGCCCGGCATGCTCATGGAAACGGGGCAGAGTGCGATACAGCGCCAGCGTGGTCAGCACCATCGCTCCCGCGGCCATCCAGTAGACCGTGCGCCAGTCGCCCAAGGAGGACAGTGCGCCAGCGACGGTGCGTGCCAGCAGAATGCCCAGCAGCAGCCCGCTCATCATCACGCCGACCACGCGGCCGCGCTCTTCCGGCCGGGCCAGGGTGGCGGCGAACGGCACCAGCACCTGCGCCACCACCGAGAACAGGCCGGTCAAGGCGGTGCCCACCACCAGCCACAGGAACTGCTGGCTAAGTGCACTGATCACCAGGCCGGCCGCCGACAGCAAGGACATCACCACGATCAGCCGACGGCGCTCGAACATGTCGCCCAGCGGCACCAGCAGGATCACCCCCAGCCCGTAGCTGAGCTGCGCGGCGGTGACCAGCATGCCGGCCCGCGCAAAGCTGATGTCGAGCGACTCGGCGATGGTGTGCAGCAGCGGCTGGGCGTAATAGTTGCTGGCCACCGCCACACCCGTGGCGAAGGCCATCAGCAACACCTGCCAGCGGCTCAGCGGCGCATGCGTCTCAACCACGGACGCGCAGGGTCAGTCCCTTCAGGAAGTTGCGCAGCATCTGGTCGCCGCAGGCGCGGTAATTCTTATGGTCCGGCTGACGGAACAGGGCGGACAGTTCCGGCTTGGAGACAGGGAAGCCGGCGCTTTCGAAGATGGCATGCATGTCCACGTCCTTCAGTTCGAAGGCCACGCGCAGCTTCTTCAGTACCAGGTTGTTGGTGATGCGCTTTTCCACCGGACGCAGCGGCTGGCTTTCGTCGCGGCCGCGGTAGTGCACGATCAAGCCGTCCAGGAAGTGGGCCAGGCTGCGGTCATCACAGGCGATGAAGCCGGCCTCGTCTTCCTTGCGCAGCCAACCGGCCACATCGGCCGGGTCCACCACGAATGCCGGGTCGGCCAGGGCACAGGTGTTGGCGACCATGGTGTCGCTCAGGTCGAGCATGTAGCGGATGCTGCGCAGTACATCGTTGTTGATCATGGGGGTTCCAGTACCGCCGGCGCGGCTGCGCGGCTGGCTGCCATTTTACCCCGGGGCGGCCGGTTGCCCCGGTTGCAGTCGTTACGGCTGTCATCTGGCTGCCATGAAAGTGAAGCACAGTGCCGGCCTCAGGCATCAATTCCAGGTGGAGCGGGCAATGCGCAGGTGGCAGGTACTGGCGGGTGTGGGCATGGTCTGGCTGGCCGCAACGGCCGCCGCGCAGGCCCCGTATGTGGCAATCGAGCAGCGCGTGGACCCGCAGGCGCTGGCCGAGGTGGGGCTCACCCCCAACCAGCTGCAGACCCTGAACCGCCTGCTGCGTGAGGCCGAGCAGCAGGCTCCGGCCGCGCCTGCGCCGGTCGCGCCGGTTCCGGCACAGGCCCCGACGGCAGCCCCCATGTTCGCCGGCCTCGACGACGGTCCCATCGAAGCCCATGTCACCGGAACGGTGGACGGCTGGCAGCCGGGCACCGTGTTCAGCCTCGACAACGGCCAGCAGTGGCAGGTGCTCAAAGGTGACATGAAGCTCAAGAAGCCGGTCATCAACCCCGCCATCGTGGTGGTGCCGGGCATCGCCGGGCGCTGGTTCCTCCAGGTCGACGCAGACCTGCCCAAGGCGCGCGTGTTCCGCATCCGCTGAGTCCGCCAGCGCGGGCAACACACGCGCGTTCATCCAGTGCGAAAATGGGCGGGACTTCTCACGGAGACCCGCGATGACCCGTACTGCCCTGATCACCGGTGCCACGTCCGGCTTTGGTGCCGCTGCCGTCCATTGTTTCGCCAAGGCCGGCTGGCGCGTGATTGCCACCGGCCGCCGCGCCGAGCGCCTGCAGCCGCTGGTGGACGCTTATCCGGGCCTGGTGCACGCGGCCGCCTTCGACGTGCGCGACAGTGCCGCGATGGAAGCGGCGCTGGCCGCGCTGCCGGCTGAGTTCGCCGGCATTGACCTGCTGGTCAACAACGCCGGCCTGGCCCAGGGCACCGCCCCGGCCCAGAACGCCTCGCTGGACGACTGGCGCACCATGATCGACACCAACGTCACCGCGCTGGTCACCCTGACCCACCGCCTGCTGCCGCAGCTGGTGCAGCGCAAGGGTGCGATCATCAACATCAGCTCGGTCGCCGGCGTGTACCCGTACCCGGGCGGCAACGCCTACGGCGGCACCAAGGCCTTCGTCAGTCAGTTCTCGCTGGGGCTGCGCGCCGACCTGCACGGCACCGGCGTGCGTGTGACCACCATCGAGCCGGGCATGGCCGAAACCGAATTCACCGTGGTCCGCACGCATGGCGACCAGGCGGCCTCGGACAAGCTCTACAGCGGAGCCAATCCGATGACCGCCGAGGACATCGCCGAGCAGATCTTCTGGGTCGCCAGCCTGCCGGCGCACCTGAACATCAACCGCCTCGAAGTAATGCCGGTGACCCAGTCGTTCGCCGGCTTCCAGGTCGCGCGCGACTGAGAAACCGCGTAGCGACGCGCCATGCGCGTCGTCCGCACCGTCGGAAAAAGAAAAAGCCCCGCAAGCGGGGCTTTTTCATGGCTCAAGGCCAACCGTTACAGCAAAGGGCTCAAAGGCCAATGTCGGTCACTGCGCCTTGATTGCCATCGCCTGCATGCCGCTGCTGGACAGCTTCTGCTTGGCCTCGGCCAACTCGCCGGCGGTGCCATACGGCCCCATCCGCACGCGGTACACGGTCTTGCCGCTGATCTGCGCCGACTCTACCCGTGCCGCCAGGCCCAGCATCGCCAGCTTGGCCTTGGTCGCCTCGGCATCGCCGGAGGCCCCGAAGGCACCGGCCTGCAGGATGTAACGCACGTTGCTGTCAGCAGCCGGAGCCGTTGTCGTTGCGGCGGCGGCGGAAGCGGGCTCAGCCGGCTTCGGTGCCGCCACGGCGGGGGTGGCGGCCGGGGTTGCGGCGACCGCCGCCGGGCGCTCGCTCACCGGAGCCGGCATTGTCGTCGCCGCCGGCGCGGTGGACGCAACCGAGGTGGAGGTCGCCGCGGCCGCCGGTACCGGGCGACCTTCCAGGGCCGCCTGCGCGCGCTGGGCTTCCGCCTTGGCGCGACGCTGTTCTTCCGCACGCGTGCTGGCCGCCAGTTCCGCGTCCGACATTTCCACTTCCTTGCCGGGCAGCAGGGTGTAGAAGTCGTACTGGGTGGCCGCCGGCTTGGCCGGTTCGGCGGGCTTGGTCGCACCCGGGCGCGGCAGCTCGGTGCCCACGTCGGTGTCGGCGTCGCTCACCGGGGCCGGCTGCGCGTTCGGGTTCGGCTGCGGGCCGACCCGCAGGAAGCCGTCACCTTCGCTCTTGAACAGGTTCGGTGCCGCGAGGAACACCACTGCGGCAATCGCCACGCCGGCCACCAGCCACACCCACCCGGGCGTGCCTTGGCTGCTGTTGCGCCGTGCCTGACTCTTGCCGCGTCGTGCTGCCATTTACTGCTACTCCAGTGATTACATTTTTTCCGGGGCGGAAACGCCCAGGAGCTTCAAGCCATTGGCCAGCACCTGGCGCGCCGCGCACGCCAGCGTCAGCTTGGCATTGCGCTCGGCATCGTCAGCCACCAGCACCTGCGTGCCGTGATACCACGTGTGGAAGGCGTGCGCCAATTCACGCAGGTACTGCGCGATCAGGTGCGGTTCCAGTGCAATACCCGCCGCTTCCACCACTTCCGGGAAGCGCGACATTTCCACCATCAGCCACAGCGAAGCGTCATCGCCCAGCGTGGCCAGCGCCGCGGCGTCACCCTGGCTGAAGCTCAGGCCCTTTTCCTGGGCCTGGCGCAGCAGGCTGCACACGCGGGCGTGCGCATACTGCACGTAGAACACCGGATTGTCATTGCTCTGCTGGCGGGCCAGATCGATATCGAAGGTCAGCTGCGAATCCGGCTTGCGCGCAATCAGGAACCAGCGGGTCGCATCGCGGCCGGCTTCGTCGATCAGGTCGCGCAGGGTCAGGTAGCTGCCGGCACGCTTGGACAGCTTCACTTCCTCGCCGCCGCGCATCACCGTCACCATCTGGTGCAGCACGTATTCCGGCCAGCCCTTGGGAATGCCCACGTCCAGCGCCTGCAGGCCGGCGCGCACGCGTGCCAGCGACCCGTGGTGGTCCGCACCCAGTTCGGTGATGGCGCGCTCGTAGCCGCGCTGCCACTTGCTCAGGTGGTAGGCCACGTCCGGCAGGAAGTAGGTGTAGGTGCCGTCGGACTTGCGCATCACGCGGTCCTTGTCGTCACCGAAGTCGGTCGAGCGCAGCCACAGCGCGCCGCCTTCCTCATAGGTATGGCCGGCCGCGTTCAGCTGGGCCACGGTCTCTTCGACCTTGCCGTCCTTGTACAGCGAGCTTTCCAGGAAGTAGATGTCGAAATCCACCCCGAATGCCGCCAGGTCCTGGTTCTGCTCGTTGCGCAGGTAGGCCACGGCGAAGCGGCGGATGCCGTCCAGGTTGTCCGGATCGCGCTCGCCGACCACGGTGTGGCCTTCCAGCTCGACCTTGGCCCCGGCCAGGTAGGCATCGGCCACGTCCTGGATGTAGTCGCCGCGGTAGCCCGCTTCCGGCCAGCCGGCGTCGTCAGGCTTCAGGCCTTTGGCGCGGGCCTGGGTGGACAGGGCCAGATTTTCGATCTGAACGCCGGCGTCGTTGTAATAGAACTCGCGCTTGGCGTTCCAGCCGTTGGCGTCCAGCAGGCGCGCCAGGCAGTCGCCGATGGCGGCGGCCCGGCCGTGACCGACGTGCAGCGGACCGGTCGGGTTGGCCGACACGTATTCCACGCCCACGGTGCGGCCGTTGCCGCTCAGGTTGTGGCCGTAATCAGCCCCTTCCTTCAGCACGAAGGCGGCCTCGCGCTGGTAGGCGCTGGCAGCCAGGCGGAAATTGATGAAGCCCGGGCCGGCAATGTCCACGCCGGTCACGTCGTCGCTCTTCGGCAGTGCATCGACCAGAGCCTGGGCCACGGCGCGCGGATTGCTGCGCGCGGCTTTGGCCAGCAGCATCGCGGCATTGGTGGCGAAATCGCCGTGCTCACGGGTCTTCGGGCGTTCCACCACGAAGTCCGGGGTGAGGGTATCGGCCGGCAGCGTACCGTTGGCACGCAGGGCTTCAATGCCCTGGTTGATCAGGGCGCGGAGGAGATTTTTCACAAGGCCTGCTTTGAGACTGGAGCGGCGGAATCGGCAATTTTAGCCCAGATGGGCCCCAAACCATTGAACCGCCCCCCAGCAAGGGGGGTAACCCGGTAGCGCCGGCCGTTGGCCGGCCCACGACGAACCGTCTAATACCTCGACCTGACCGCCCCGTTCAGCTCAAACCCGCCCCAGCCACCCGCGCTCGGCCATCGACACCGGTTCCCCCTCCCCGACCACGATGTGGTCCAGCAGCCGCACCCCGACCAGCTCCAGCGCCGCTTTCAGCTCCACGGTGATATGCCGGTCTGCCGCCGAGGGCTCGGCATGCCCGGAGGGGTGGTTGTGGCCGACGATCACGGCCGCTGCGTTGTGCAGCAGGGCATGACGGGCCACTTCGCGGGGGTGGACCCCGGTCGCGTCGATCGTGCCCGAGAACAATTCTTCGAAAGCCAGCATGCGGTGGCGGTTGTCGAGGAAGAGGGCCGCGAAAACCTCCACCGGCCGGCCGCGAAGCCGTTGGTGGAAGTAGCGGCGCGCTGCATGGGGGTCCAGGCTTTCGCCCTTGTCCAACGTAGCGCGCAGATGCCGGTGCGCCAGTTCCAGCGCCGCCTGCAGCTTGCAGGCCAACGCAACGCCCAGCCCTGGCAGCTTTTGCATCTCTTCCGGCGGCATATCCAGCAGCTTGCGTAGAGGGCCGTGCTCGTTGAGCAGCAACCGGGCGTTCTCCAGAACGTCCATGCCCCGGCGGCCTGTGACCATCAGCAGCGCAAGCAGTTCTGCATCGGTCAGTGCTGCAGCACCCCGGGCAATGAGCTTCTCACGGGGACGGTCCTGTTCCGGCCAGTCTTTGATTGTCATCGCAGATGATGCGGGTCAGTGGCTGCGATCCCCATCGGCAACGTGACGCCGCCTCCGGCGCGTATCGATGATCGTCCAGATGGCGACGCTGATGCCTACCACGCAGGCGACGATGGTGGTTGCTACGACGATGATGGTGATCATGATTTCGCTCCCTCGCTGCGGTTATTGGGGTTGGAGAGATCTCCGAAGAACGACCGCGCTTCATAAGAGTCGCCCCGCCGTCTGCCATAGGGCGCTCCAGCGGCCTTCGTTGGTCAGTTACTGATCCTTTGCATCACGCTTGTCCACTCTGTATTTTCGGTCGGCCAGGACCGAGTAGACGCCTGTTGCAAGGCCGAGAATAGAAATCACGACGGAGGCGACGACCACGAACGTTGTCATATTGGTTCTCCAGTATTCTGCTTGAGTGAAGTGGAAATTTTCCTGAGCACTACACGGCTCGTTAGAAGAGACGCCGCGATAAGCGCAACTGCGCAGACCGTCAGGGCGGCGCTCTCAATGACTGAGGATCCGACCAGAACGAGCGTGTAAAGAACGCAGTACAGCGAGACCAACATGATGGAAGTTCCGTTTTGTGCGGTCTTCCACTCCCTGCCGGGGTCCGCGATGTGCTCGATCTCATTGATGTTCGAAATCTGCAGGATCAGTCCAAACGCGATGACATCAGAGATCGAGAGGATGTCGACGACGCCCTCTTTGGTGACCGCCCATGCCATCAGCCTCGCCATGATCGGTATCAGGCCGATCAGGACCGTGTAGACAAGCCACTTTGTCTTTCTGCTTCGTTGGTCCATCCGGACGTGCTCATTTGTTGACCAGTAGCTGCGATTGACAATGGGTGGAGTTGTCACACGGCATCAGATGGACGCTACGCCTTCCTTCAAACAGCCGCGAGGCCATGAGCGACATCGCCACGAAAATTGCCTGAAATCCCGGAGTTTTCGATGGAGTAGCTTGTTCGGACCGGCGAGCGTGGCAGTGTCGCCAATAGCCTCGAAGCTTTCTGATCTGATCGATTCCTACGATTGACGAAGGATCACGCGCCGCTTAGTCTCCGCCTCGTCGAGGTGACTCGACCTACGAGACTGCATGCGATTCACAGACACTGTTTGTGCGCTAGTTGCAGCAGGCTTGCCAGGCGATGACAAGCTTTGCCAGCGTCTTCAAAAAAGGCCCTTGGCAGTTCGCTGCCGAGGGCCCTGTCTCAAACCGATCTTTACTGCGCAGCACCCTTGCCCGGCCCGCGATACCGCGACAACCAATGCGCATACGGAGCCGGCAGGGTCCACGCCGGATTCTCCTCACCCAGCGCGATCGCCAGCTGATACGGATAGTGCGGATTGGCCAGATGCGCCCGCGCGATCAGCACCAGATCCATGCTGCCCTCGGCCACGGCCTTCTCCGCCATGTGCGGATCATCAATGCACCAGCTGGCCGCCACCGGCATCTGCACGTCGTGCTTCAACCGCGCGGCCACCGGTACGAAGAATCCCGGTCCCCACGGTGCCTTGCTGTTCAACGTGGAGAAACCAATGCTGGCATCGATCAGGTCCAGCCCGCCGTCGCGCATCTGCCGTACCAGGTGCGCGGCTTCGGGATAGAAGCTGTCGTCGTGTCCGTCGTACTCCACCACGCCAAAACGCGCGGTCAGCGGCAGGTGTTCCGGCCACACCGCGCGCACGGCTGCGAGTGTTTCCAGAAGGAACCGGCCCCGGTTCTCCGCGCTGCCGCCGTAGCGGTCGGTGCGCTGGTTGGCCACCGGCGAGAAGAAGCTCTGCGCCAGATAGCCGTGTGCGAAGTGCAGCTCCAGCCATTGGAAGCCGGCCGCCAGTGCGCGTTTCGCTGATGCCACGAAGTCAGCCTGCACCCGCGCAATGGCGTCCAGGGTCATCTCACCGGGCACCTTCGGCAGGCCCGCACCGAAGGCAATGGCCGAGGGAGCCAGGGTCGGCCAGCCGCGACGGTCGCCTTCGGCGATGTGGTCATCGCCTTCCCAAGGCAGGTTGGCACTGGCCTTGCGCCCGGCGTGACCAATCTGGATGCCGGGCACGGCACCGGCCGCTTTGATCGCGCTGGCGACCCGGGCCATGCCCTCGATCTGGCCGTCTTCCCACAATCCCGCACACCCGGGAGTGATGCGCCCTTCCGGGGACACGGCGGTGGCTTCCACGATCACCAGGCCGGCCCCGCCACGGGCCATGCTGGCGTAATGGGGCGCATGCCAGTCGCTCAAGTAGCCCTCATGGGCGGAGTACTGGCACATCGGCGGAATGGCGATGCGGTTGCGCAGGGTGACGTCTTTCAGCTGGAACGGGGTAAACAGGGCGGCCATCAGGGTCTCGGGTGGGGGAATTTCACCCGATAAGGGTAGGGACCCCGGACCCATTGATGATCTAATCGAACCTTATCCTTCGGATAAGAATTTCTTATGCACAACCCGCAATGGCTGCGCTCATTCGCCACCGTCGCCAGCACCGGCGGCTTCACCCGCGCCGCCCACGCGCTGGGACTCACCCAGGCGGCGGTCAGCCAGCACGTCCGCCACCTGGAGGCTGAGTTCGGTCCACTGTTCATCCGCCGGCCGCGCCAGATCGAATTGACCCCCGCGGGCGTGGCGCTGCTCGCCTACGTGGAGGACACCGCGCGCGCCGAGCGCAGGCTGCGGGCAAGCCTCAGCGATGCCGATACCGACGTGGGTGAGGTGAGTTTCATCACCCCGGGCAGTGTGGGTCTGGCGCTCTATCCCATCCTGCTGGACTACCAGCACAATCATCCGGGTCTCTGCATCCGGCATCGCTTTGCACCCGACCCGGACATCCTGCAGGCGGTGCTGCAGAAGCAATACGAGTTGGGTTTGGTGACGCTCAGGCCGGAAGACCCCCGGCTGGTTGCTACGCCGTTTACCGAGGAATCATTGGAACTGGTTGTACCCGCGGGTGAGAACGTGGAGCAATGGCCTGACCTGCAGCGGCTGGGCTTCATCGACCACCCGGACGGTCGCGGCATGGCCACCCGCTTGCTATCCCGCCGCTACCCGGGCAACCCGGGCATCGGCACGTTGCCGGTTCACGGCTTCACCAATCAGGTCGCACTCATTCTGGAACCGGTAGCGCGCGGCCTGGGGTTCACGGTCATCCCGCGACACGCGCGCGAGTCGTTCGCTCACCCTGAGGCGCTGCGCGTGGTGGACTGTGGCGATCCCGTGATCGACACGCTGTGGCTGATCCACCGCGCCGAATGGCCGCTGTCGGGGCAGGCGCGGTGGTTGGTGGAGCAGTTGCGGGGCGTGCCGAGGTTCCAGCAGCGCCGATCGTGATCTACTGCTTGCCCGAACACTGCTCCATGGCCCCGCCCAATGCCATGGCGAAGTCTTCAGGAACCTTGCCTTCGTTGATCTCTGCCATGCCCTTGTCGCCGTAGTGCTTGTGTACGGCATCGAACGTGCACTGACAGACGCTGCGGGCGGCGTTGGCGGCGCATCCGTCAACGAACGAGGTTTCGAACTCGGTGGGCTTGCGGCTGCAGGCGGCGAGGAGAATGGCGGTTCCCGCCAGGAACAGACTCTGTGCAATGTGTCGGGTGTTCAAGATGTCATCCTTGGTTGGGCAGCCTTTTCCGATTATGCGGGGCTGGTCACGGTTCGTGCCAGCGCCTCTCGCCCTGCCGGGCACCAGGGAGCTTGAATCCCCGCAGCGAGAAAGGCAATCATCCATGCGCAGCTGCCAGTCTGCGGGCCGCCCGAGTTTTCCCACCAAGGATGATCATGGCGCGTTGGAGTCTTTCTCAACTTTCCCGGGCAGTGGCTTCGGTTCTGACCATCGGCCTGCTCATTCCGCAGGTGGCTGCAGCGGATGATGCGCCTGCTTTCAGCACCGCGCTGCGCCGCCAGTTGGTACTGGATACCGCGCCCGACCAGCGATTCTCCATTGAAGAACGCATGCGCCATTACGGCGTGCCCGGCGTCAGCGTGGCCGTGGTCGAGAATTGTCGGGTCGTCGAGGCACGCGGGTTTGGCAGCGCCACCGTGGATGGCCGCCCGGTGGATGCGCACACGCGATTCGCGGCCGGATCGGTCAGCAAGGTGGTCGCGTCTGTGGGCGCGCTGGCGCTGGTCCAGACAGGACAGTTGAGTCTGGACGAGGACATTTCCACCCAGTTGCGCCATTGGCAGCTGCCGCGCCAGGGTGAATTCGCTGACAGCAACGTCACCCTGCGGAACCTGCTGACCCATAGCGCAGGTTTGAACGTCGCGGGATTCAAGGGCTACCCACGTGACCAGCCGTTACCCAGCCTGGAGCAGATACTCGACGGGACCGCGCCGGCCAATACGCCGGCAGTACGCATTGAAGCCGAGCCAGGCAAGGCGTGGCGATACTCGGGCGGTGGGTTCGTGTTGACCCAGCTCCTGATGGAAGACACCACCCAGCAGAAGTTCGCACCGCTGATGCGCGACACCGTGCTGGCACCGGCCGGCATGAAGGAAAGCACCTATCAACAACCGTTGGACGCTGCGTCTGCGCGACAAGCTGCCACGGGCACCTTGGCCGACGGCACCCCCATCCCGGGTGGCTGGCGGGTGTATCCGGAACAGGCCGCCGCCGGGCTGTGGTCAACGCCGTCAGACCTGGCGCGTCTGGGCATCGATCTGGTCCACTCCCTGCGCGGCAAGCCCGGTGTGCTGGACACTGACATGGCCAAGCAGATGATGCAGCGCCAGATCGGCAACTGGGGGCTGGGTGTGGAGGTGTCGCCCGAAGGCAAGCCGAGAAAGTTCAGCCACACCGGGGCTCCGGTGGGCTATCGCACGCTCTGGCTCATGTACCCGGATACCTGCCAGGGTGCGGCCATCATGACCAATGCCGACGAAGGCATGACCCTCACCCACGAGATCGCCCGTGCGCTCGCAGACACCTGGCGATGGCCGGACGCAGCGCCGTCGAGCATGGTCACCACCTCGGCACTCACCCCGGAGATCTCGGCCCGGTTTGTCGGCGAGTACCAGTTGCGCGATTTCCCCGCTGAGCGGTTCGAGGTCACCGTGCAGCCCGAGGGTCACCTTGGCTGGTCGCGCAAGGGCCGTGGCCTGCGGGATCTGGTTGCCAAAGGGCCGATGGAACTGGTCTCGCCTGACAGTGGAATGCGCCTGGTGGCTACCGGAGAACCGTCAGCTCAAGCCGATACGCTGGAGCTCCATTTCCCGGGTGGCGTGAACGTTGCCTTGCGAGTGAAAGAAGGCAGCAGGTAGTCAGCGGCAGACCGCAACGGTTTTTGAACGCTGGTCGATCAGCACCACACTCTGCTGCAGCGCTTCTGCACCTACCAGTGGTCCGGGAAACTTTGCCGAAACCCTGATCTCCACGTCCTCCAGGTTTGCCTGGCCCACACGCACCGGCCCCTGCAACGTCGCGCGCCATGTCTCCAGCTGACCGTTGGTCAGCTGGGAGCGCACCGCGTCCTGCAGCGGCGCGTCCCAGATCCCTTCATAAACTGCCTGGGGCAGCACCAGGTTGACGTTGGCTCCCGTGTCCAGCTGGGCGACAAGCGCGTGCCCGGCAACGGTGACGGGAATGCGGAAAGCACGCTCATAGGGCAGGGCGTTCTTGTCTGAAGGCGAGATCGCATGACGCTGCGTGAAGCTCAGGATTCTGCGCGGGTAATCGATCACCAACAGGCCATTGCCGAAGAACTCACGGCCGAGAATGCCGTGGAACGCAGCCTCGGGGCTGTTGCGCTTGTTGTAGTTCCGGGTAATCAGTTCAAGGTCGCGGTGAACCAGCGCGCCCAAGGACAACGACTGTATGCGGGTGGTATCGACCTCGGCCGTGTTGACGCCATCTGAGGTCGTGGCCACGCCGTGCCTCTGCAGGCCCATCAGGGCGACCAGACTCTCATCCAGCCGCCCCATGCCGCTTGCTCCAGTGTCGACTGCGAATCGGTAGGGGCCGCTTCCATTAACCGTGGCCTGCACGTAGATACGCCCGTCAACGATCTGGAAAGGTTGGTGAACCGTTGCGTCCTTCGTCGCCACGCCGGCAAGCCGACAGGCATCGGAGGGTGCCTTGGCCAGCACCGCGGGTGCCGTTAATAGAGAGAGGGATGCCACCAACCACCCTGTCCACGTACGCATGTAGACGTCCCTTTGCATCGGCAAGCCTCGGTTCCGAATGGATGGTCAGACTGCCCGGCGTCAATCGTCCGAACAAGCCGCCCTGCGATGTAGGCGCGATCAGGCCGACGAAACGTCAGACACTTGGGATGAAATACGGGTAATGGCGGGCTCAGTCATCCAGACCCCATCCAACCGGCTGGTCCTGCTTGAAGTGCACCATCCAGATCGAACCCGGTTCAAAGGTGTCATGGAAGGTCAGGCTGAAATCGGCGTGATCCCGGGCATGCTCCACAATCTCCATGCTTCTTGGCACCAGGCGCTCGACCCCTGCGTCAGGGTGATCGGCTGTCTGGATCGTGTCACCGCATGTCTGCATCAAGTAACTGCGCGCGACCGCGAGGTGGGTCTGCATGCGTCCACGTTCGCGCAGAATCAGCTCGCACGAAGCCGGTGTTGGCTCGCTCTCACTTGCGTCCACCAGCACCATCGCAGCTTCACCCAGTTCGGGTAGCGGGCAGGTCCAGCGATCTCTGTCCTCGTCCCAGATCAGGGTCAAGCGGTCGTCATGGTGGAAGGGCGCAACCGGGACATGGGGTTGGGACAGCCACCGCAGCAACGAGCGCAGCATCAGCCTCTTCCTTCTGGGTCATTGGCGTTACCATCGGATTCTCCATTTTTGGCATCCGGGTGGCACATGCTCAACCACGTCATGGTCGGCTCCAACGACATCGAACGGTCCAAGACCTTCTACAACGCGGTGCTGGGTGGCGTGTTCGGCGCGCGCGAGCCGTATGAGAACCGTGCCGACTCCGGTCATGTCCGCCTCTTCTACCGCCATGACGGCAGCAGCTTCTGCGTCAGCCAGCCGATCAACGACGAGCCGGCCACGCCCGCCAACGGGGCCACCATCGGCTTCAAGTGCACGTCGCCGGAACAGGTCCAGGCCTTCCACGATGCGGCGGTGACTGCCGGCGGAACCTCCATCGAGGCCCCGCCGGGACTGCGTGAGAGCACCATGGGCGCGGCGTGGCTGGCCTACGTCCGCGACCCGGATGGCAACAAGCTGTGCGCGATCTATCGACCGGTCTGAGCCACGTGGGCGAGCACCGCTCATAACCAGAAATCCCCCACTCATGCCCCTGGCGCATCAGGGCCGCCACATCGCATCGGGTAAGCTAGCGGCCTCAGATCTACAGGAATTCCGCAGGTGGCTGACTCCCCCCAGGCATCCCCGGCGCAGGTGCGCCCGCTGGACGGCCAGAAGCTGTTGTTGTGCGTGGGTGGCGGTATCGCGGCCTACAAGTCGCTGGACTTGGTGAGACGCCTGCGTGATGCCGGTGCCCAGGTCCAGGTGGCGATGACCGCCGGTGCCCAGCAGTTCGTCACCCCGCTCAGCTTCCAGGCCCTGTCAGGCCAGCCCACCCGGACCACGCTGTGGGACAGCGCGGCCGAACAGGCCATGGGTCATATCGAGCTGGCGCGCTGGGCCGACCGCATCTTGGTCGCGCCGGCCACCGCTGACCTGCTGGCGCGGCTGGCAAACGGCCACGCCGACGACCTGGTCACCACCCTCTGTCTGGCCACCACCGCGCCGCTGACCGTGTGCCCGGCGATGAACCACCGCATGTGGCTGCACCCGGCCACCCAGGCCAACATCGGCCTGCTGCGCGAGCGTGGCGCGCAGGTGATCGGCCCGGAAGATGGCCCGCTCGCCGAAGGCGAGTCGGGCCCTGGCCGGCTCAGCGAGCCACATCAGATCGTCGCCGCGCTGGCGGCGCTGCGCGCTCCGGCCGCTGCAGATGGTGATGCCACTTCGCAGGAGCTGCAGGGCCTGCGCGTGGTCATCAGTGCCGGCCCCACCTACGAAGACCTCGACCCGGTGCGCTACGTCGGCAACCGCAGCAGCGGCAAGATGGGCTATGCCCTGGCCGCCGCCGCCGCCCGCCAGGGCGCGCAGGTGGTGCTGGTCAGCGGGCCCGTGCATCTGGCCACGCCGCCGGGCGTGCAGCGCGTGGACGTGCGCTCGGCCGCGCAGATGCGCACCGCCGTGCTCGATGCGCTGCCGGCAGACATCTATATTGGGGCCGCCGCCGTCTCGGACTACACCCCGCGCCAGATCGCAGCACAAAAGCTGAAGAAGACCGCAGGAACGCAGACGTTGACCCTCGAACTGGTGCGCACGCCGGACATCCTGGCCGAGGTCGCGCAGCAGACCAACGCGCTGAAGCTAGTGGTCGGTTTTGCCGCCGAAACCCACGATGTCGAGAAGTACGCGCGCGGCAAGCTGATCGACAAGCGCCTGGATCTGGTGATCGCCAATCAGGTCGGCATCGCAAACGGTGGCTTCGAAAGCGACGAGAATGCAGCTACGGCCTATTGGCAGGGCGGGGAACAGGCCTTCCCCGGCACCAGCAAGACGCGCCTGGCCGAACAACTGTTGTCCCTGATTGCCCAGAGGTTGCATGCATGAGTGTTGATCCGTCGCTCCAGCCCTTGCAGGTCAAGCTGCTTGACCCGCGTTTCGGCGATACCTGGCCCCTGCCGGCCTACGCCACCGAAGCCAGCGCCGGGCTGGATCTTCGCGCCGCACTGGAGACCGAACTCACCCTGCAGCCCGGCGACGCCGCGCTGATTCCCAGTGGCATCGCCATCCACATCGCCGATCCCAACCTGTGCGCGGTGATCCTGCCGCGCTCCGGGCTGGGCCATCGGCACGGCATCGTGCTGGGCAACGGCACCGGTCTGATTGACGCGGACTACCAGGGCCCGCTGCTGATCAGCACCTGGAATCGTGGCCGCGAGGCCTTCACGGTGCAACCCGGGGACCGTATTGCACAGTTGGTGGTGATGCCAATTGCACGCGTAGGGCTGCAGGTAGTGGATACTTTCACCGACAGCGCCAGGGGAACGGGTGGATTCGGCCATACCGGGGTGCGCTGACAGGGGGTTGTAGATGAGCAAAGCAAAGGCGGAAGGCAAGCGCCAACTCAGCGGTTCGCAGAAGCAGTGGCTGCTGGTGGTGTTGCTGGTGCTGTTGGCGGCATGGTTTGTGTGGGGCGGTGTCCGCCAGTGGCAACAGGCCTCGGCGGGGGCGGCGCTGGAGCAGTCGCGTGACCAGATCGCCGGTGGCCTGCTGACCGCCTGGAGCGGCCAGGTTTCCCAGCTGGAAAAGGTGCTCAAGAGCGAACGGGTGACCGCCGCGCTGGCCAACGGCAATGCCGATGCCGCAGCCCTGGCAATACGCGAGGGCTGGCCGGGCACGGAAGAGGTGCAGGTCCTGCCGGCCGCACTGGACGCCGGCTACAGCGATCCCAAAACCTTTGGTTATGCCCGTCTGGCGCTGCTTGAAGCGGCATTGGCCAACGAAGCCGTTGCCGCGCGCGTGGTGCGCGATGCCGGCGGTCAACGCCTGGGTCTGGCCGCACCGGTGCAGCTGGGCTCCCAGGGCCCCGCCGTGGTCTACGTGCGCCAGCCGCTGCTCAAGCTGATCGGCACCTTTGACCAGGTGCGTGTGCCCGGTAACGGCTATCTGGCGCTGCGCCAGGGCAGCCACAGCGTCATTGAACAGGGCGACACCGCGCTGGCCTCCCGCGCGGAAGGTCTGGCCCGCCCGATCGGCAAGAGCGGTCTGCGTCTGGCTGCGGCCGTGCCGGACGTCGAACCCGGCCCGCTGGGGCTGGGCTTCATCCCCTGCCTCATTGTGGGTGTGCTGCTGCTGGTCGTGGCTGTGCTGCTCAAGGTGGGCAAGGGCCGGGTCAAGCTGCCGGTGCGCCGCGCCGCTGCAGATGCCGTCGATGAAGGTCCCACGCTCAGCGAAAGCCTCGCGCGCGAACCGGTGCTGGCACCGGCTGCTGCCGACGAGGGCGCTCCGCCGGTGCCGCGCGGTCCTGGCAACGAGATCGCCGAAGACATCTTCCGCGCCTATGACATCCGCGGCGTGGTCGGGCGCGAACTGACCCCGCCGGCGGCTGCGCTGATCGGCCAGGCCATCGGTTCGGTGCTGCAGGTGCAGGGGCTGCGCGACATCGTGGTCGGCCGCGACGGTCGCCTGTCCGGTCCCGAACTCACCAACAGCCTGATCGAGGGCCTGCGCCGCGCCGGCTGCAACGTCATCGACATCGGCCTGGCACCGACCCCGGTGGTGTACTTCGCCAGCTATCACCTGCGCGCGGGCAGCTGCGTGGCCGTCACCGGCAGCCACAATCCGCCGGATTACAACGGCTTCAAGATCGTGGTCGGTGGTGAAACCCTGGCTAACGAAGCCATTACCGAGCTGTATCACCGCATCCGCAATGGCGACCTGCATGTGGCCGCCGAACCGGGCAGCCTGCAGCAGCGCGACATCAATGCCGACTACGTGCAGCGCATTGCTGACGACGTGCAGCTGGATCGTCCGCTGAAGGTCGTGGCCGACGCTGGCAACGGCGTCGCCGGTGAGCTGGCGCAGCCGCTGCTGGAGGCGATCGGTGCCGAGGTCATTCCGCTGTACTGCGATGTGGACGGCACCTTCCCGAATCACCATCCGGACCCGAGCGATCCGGAGAATCTGGAAGACCTGATCCAGACCGTGAAGCGCTTCGATGCCGACATCGGCCTGGCCTTCGACGGCGATGGTGACCGCCTTGGCGTGGTCACCAAGGAAGGGAAAATCATCTACGCCGACCGCCTGCTGATGCTGTTCGCGGCCGATGTGCTGATGCGTAATCCCGGCGCGCTGGTCATCTATGACGTCAAGTGCAGCGGGAAGCTGTCCGACTACGTGCTGCGCAACGGCGGCAGCCCGATGATGTGGAAGACCGGGCATTCGCTGATCAAGGCCAAGATGCGCGAAACCGACGCCGAACTGGCTGGCGAGATGAGCGGGCACTTCTTCTTCAAGGAGCGCTGGTTCGGTTTCGACGACGGCCTGTATGCCGCTGCGCGGCTGCTGGAGATTTTGGCGCAGCGCGAGGAAACCCCCTCGGAAGTGCTGGATGAGCTGCCGGACAGCGTGTCCACGCCGGAACTGAAGGTGCCGGTGGAATCGGGCACGCCGCACGCCCTGGTGTCGCTGTTCGTGGCGGCGGCGCAGGGCGAGGAGTCGCCGTTTGCCGGCGCACGCCTGTCCACCATCGATGGCCTGCGTGCCGACTTCCCGGATGGCTGGGGCCTGCTGCGCGCGTCCAACACCACCCCGGTGCTGGTGCTGCGTTTCGAGGCCAACGACGAGGCCGCGTTGAACCGCATCAAGAGCCTGTTCCGCGAACAGCTGCAGCCGCTGCTGCCGGATGTGGAATTGCCGTTCTGACGGATGTGCCGACCAACGGTCGGCACCTACCGGGCATTGATGCCGACCAACGCTCGGCACCCACCGTGTCCGGATGGCCGGTAGGTATCGACCGTTGGTCGATACCGGATCAACCGATCAACCTTTGAACCGCAACCCCACACCCGGCTCGGTAAACAGATACCGCGACTCCAGTGCGGAGTCGCCCAGCTTGTGCCGCAGCTTGCCGACCAGAATGCGCAGGTAATGCGTGTCGTGCTGGTGGGTAGGCCCCCAGATCTCGGCCAGGATCTGCGGCTGGGTCACCACCCGCCCGGCATTGCGCAGCAGCAGTGACAGCAACGCGTACTCCTTGCGGGTCAGCGCCACCGGCGTGCCGTCCAGATGCACTTCACGACGCACCAGATCGATATGCAGGTGCCCGTCGTCGAAGTGCGGTAGGGCTCCGTCGGCGTTGACTGTGCGCGAGCGCAGCAGCGCACGGATGCGCGCCATCAGCTCCTGTATCCCGAACGGCTTGGTCACGTAGTCGTTGGCCCCGTTGTCCAGCGCCTTTACCTTCTCAGTTTCGCCGGCGCGCACGGTCAGCATGATCACCGGCACCTGGCTCCATTGGCGCAGTTCGGCCAGTGCCTGGTGGCCTTCCATGTCGGGCAGGCCAATGTCCAGGATCACCAGCTCGGCTCCCTCGGTGGCCAGCAGTTCCAGACCTTGTTGCCCGGTCTCGGCTTGCAGCACCCGGTAACCCTGCGCGCGCAGGCTGATATCGAGGAAGCGCCGGATCTGCGCCTCGTCATCAATCACCAGCACGCGCGCTGGCGGCACGCCTTGGGAGGAATCAGGATTCGTCGTGGTCATCGGCTGGCAGGGGCTTGAGCAGAGGCAGCGTGATGCGGATCAGGGTACCGCGTCCATCGCGCCCGGGCAGAGCCTGCACGCGTCCGCCGTGCGCGCCGATCATGCCCTGGCAGATGGTCAGGCCCAGCCCCGTACCGTGGCGGCCTCGGTCGCCGCGTTCCACGGTGTAGAACATGTCGAAGATCCGTGCGCGCTCGTCGTCGGGAATACCGGGGCCGGCATCCAGCACATCAATGCGCAGCTCGCCTTCCACCAGCCGGGCGCTGACCTCCACCGGGGCGTCGGGCGGCGAGAACTTTGCGGCGTTCTCCATCACATTGAACACGGCCTGCTCCACCAGTGCCGGATGCACCCAGATCGGGCCCAGCGTGGCGGGAATGTCCAGGTGCAGCTTTACCTCCGGCTGGTAACGCTGCAGCCGCCGCGCGGCCGAGCCGATCAGCTCGTCCACGCCGATCCAGTCGCGATTGATCTGCAGGCCTTCGTGCCCGAGCCGGGTCATGTCGAGCAGGTTCTGGATGTAGCGGTCCAGGCGCTCGCCTTCGACCAGGATGGTGTTGAGCAGGGCGCGGCGGTCGGTCGCGTCCATGGCCTCGGCATAGCTGGATAGACTCTCGGCCGAGCCGATCATCGCTGACAGCGGCGAGCGCAGGTCATGTGACACCGACGACAGCAGGGCCGAACGCAGCCGCTCGGTCTCGTTGCTGACATGCGCTTTCTCGAGGTCGGCGACCAGGCGCGTACGCAGCGCGGCCTGGGCAATGTCATCGACCATCGCTTCGGCCAGTTGCCGCTGCTCCGGCGTCAGCCGTGGCGCACTGCGTGGGAAGCGGATGCCGGCTACGCCGATCGGGCGCTCCTCGCCGTCCAGCAGCGGCAGGAACCACCATTCCGCGCCGGCCAGCGTGTCGGTGTAGCGGCCGCTGGGCTGGCCGTGGCGGTATGCCCAGTCGGCGGCGGCCAGGTCGGTATCGCCCGGCACGCCACTGCCACTGCTGCTGGTGTCCGCACCGATGCGCAGCCATGCCGGCGCGTCCAGTGCCTGCTCCAGCGCTTCGCGGCCGGCCTGCGCCACTTCGTCGATGCTGGCCGCGCGGGTCAGCTGGCCGCCCAGCACCTGGCGCGCATTGGCATGACGGTTCGCGGCGCGCAGCGCCACCACCTGCATGCGCAGGCGCGACGCCAGACGCCCCGCCACCAAGGCCGCCGCCAGGAAGAGGAACACCGTGATCACGCCCTGGCGCGCGCTGATCGCAAAGGTGAAACGAGGCGTGATGAAGAAGAAGTTGTAGGCCAGGAAGCACAGTGCAGCGGCGATCACCGCCGCACTGGTGCGGCTGCGCGCCGCCACCAGCACCACCGCCACGATGAATACCATCGACAGGTCGTACAGACCCACCCAGCGCTCGATGACGGCTGCCACCGCGCAGGCCAGGGCGGTCGCCGTCACCGCCAGCAGGGTGTCTTTGCCGGTGCTCAACGTCGGCATGGAAAGCCCATGGCGGCGTGCATGCGCACGCGCCTGCGGCGTGCCGATGATGGTGATCTCGTAATGCGCCCCGCGCTGCACCAGTTGCTGGGTCAGAGTACGGTTGAGCATGCGCGCGAAAGGACGTTCGCGGGTGCGGCCCAGCACGATGGTGGAGACGCTGTTGTGCCCCGCATGGTCCAGCAGCGCGTCGGCAATGCTGGTGCCGTGCAGCAGTTCGGCATCGCCGCCCAGCCGGCGCGCCAGCGCGAAGGCCGCATCGATCTCGCGCTGGGTACTTTCGTCCCAGCGTCGGTTCTGCACGGTCACCACCGTCCACGGCGCATCGCGGCGCTCGGCAATACGCCGGCCCACGCGCACCAGGTACTCACTCTGGCCACCGCCATCGATGGCGACCAGCACGCGCCGGCGCAGCGGCAGATTGCCCTCACCACGCGCGGCACGGGTTTCGCGCAGGCTGCTGTCGACCCGGTCCGCAGCTTCCTGCATGGCCAGCTCGCGCAGCGCGGTCAGGTTGGCCGGCGAGAAGAACTGGGTCAGGGCCTGTGCCGCCTGTTCGGGTACGTACACCTTGCCCTGCTGCAGGCGCTCGATCAGTTCGCGCGGCGGCAAATCCACCAGCACGATGTCATGCAGGCGGTCCAGTACCGCATCGGGCACGGTCTCGCTCACCCGCACGCCGGTGATCCGCATCACTACATCGTTGAGGCTTTCCAGGTGTTGGATGTTGATCGTGGTCCAGACGTCGATGCCGGCGTCCAGCAGTTCCATCACGTCCTGCCAGCGCCGCTCATGGCGGCTGCCGGGAACGTTGCGATGGGCCAGTTCATCGACCAGCACCAACGCCGGATGCCGTGCAAGCACGGCATCCAGATCCATTTCATGCAGGGTATGGCGCTGGTAGGTCCGCTCCAGCAGGGGCAGCTGTGGCAGGCCCTCCAGCAGCGCCGAGGTCTCGGCGCGGCCGTGTGTTTCCACCAGTCCCACCACCACATCCACGCCACGGCGCAGCTGTTCGTGGGCGCGGGCCAGCATGCTGTAGGTCTTGCCCACGCCCGGCGCTGCGCCCAGGAACACGGTCAGCTTGCCGCCCGCCTCGCGCTGCAGGCCTTCCACCAGGGCATCGGCCTGCCGGGTACGGGAGTCAGTCATGGGAGAGCATTGTGCTCGCAACCGCGCCACAACAACATCACGGGGTGGAATCCAACGCCACGTTCAACATCAACACATTCACCCGAGGCTGCCCGAACACCCCCCACGTCTTCCCCTCGGTGTTCGCATCCACCACGGCCTGCACCTGTTCCACCGTCATCCCACGCGCCTTGGCCACCCGCGGCACCTGCACAGCTGCAGCGGCCGGCGAGATATGCGGGTCCAACCCCCCACCGGACTGGGTCGCCAGGTCAGCGGGAACATCCGCCACCGCAATACCCTCACGCGCAGCCACCTCCTCGGTGGCCTGCTTCACGCGGGCCTGCAGGTCCGGGTTGGTCCGCGCCATGTTGCTGCCCGCAGCGGCCATCGGGTCATAGCTGGCCGCCGACGGACGCGACTGGAAGTAGCCGTCGGCCACGAACGGCTGGGCCACCAGGCGCGAGCCACGGACCTTGCCGTCCTGGACCAGCAGGCTGCCATTGGCCTGGTCGGGGAAGATCGCCCCGACCACGCTGGTGGTCGCCACAGCGTAGAGCAGGCCAAAGCCCAGCAGGCTGGCGATACCCAGCACGATGGCCGGGCGCAGCGCGGTGCCGTCCTTCAGCGCGACCGTGGTGTCGGCGCGCGAAGGCAGGGGGCGGGAAAGCGAAGCAGTCGTTGAGCGGTTCATGCGCCAAACACCATGACAAGGAAGAGGTCGATCAATTTGATGGCCGCGAACGGCAGCAGCACGCCGCCCAGGCCGTACACCAGCATGTTCCGACGCAGCAGCGCGGTGGCGGTGGCCGGACGGAAGCGCACGCCACGCAGCGCCAGCGGAATCAGCGCCGGAATCACCAGCGCGTTGAAGATCAGCGCGGCCAGCACCGCATTGCGCGGGCTCGACAGCCCCATGATGTTCAAGGTGGCCATGGCCGGCAGGGCCGCGGCAAACAGTGCCGGCAGAATCGCGAAGTACTTGGAGACGTCGTTGGCCAGCGAGAAGGTGGTCAGCGCACCGCGCGTGATCAGCTGCTGCTTGCCCACTTCCACCACCGCCAGCAGCTTGGTCGGATCCGAATCCAGATCGACCATGTTGCCGGCCTCCTTGGCTGCCTGCGTGCCCGAGTTCATCGCCAGGCCGATGTCGGCCTGGGCCAGCGCCGGGGCGTCGTTGGTACCGTCACCCACCATCGCGACCAGTCGGCCGCCGGCCTGTTCGGCACGGATGCGGGCCAGCTTGTCTTCCGGACGGGCTTCGGCGATGTAGTCGTCGACACCCGCTTCGGCGGCAATGGCAGCCGCGGTCAGCGGGTTGTCACCGGTGATCATCACCGTGCGGATGCCCATCGCGCGCAGCTGGGCGAACTTCTCGCGCATGCCGTGCTTGACCACGTCCGACAGTTCGATCACCCCCAGCACGTGGCGGCCTTCGCACACCACCAGCGGGGTGGCACCGTTGCGTGCGACCTGCTCGACGCGGCCGGCCAGCTCGGCTGGTACCGCGCCGCCCTGTTCGCGGACATAGGCGGTAATCGCGTCCGAGGCACCCTTGCGGATGCGACGGCCACCGTCCAGGTCAACGCCGGACATGCGGGTCTGCGCGGTGAAGGCCAGGTACTCGGCACGATCTGGCTCGGCGGTGGTGCAGCCCTGTTCGCGCGCCAGGCGCACGATCGACTTGCCTTCCGGGGTCGGGTCGGCCAGCGAGGACAGCAGCGACGCTTCCCGCAGCTGGGCGGCATCGATGCCCGCCAGCGTGTGGAAGTGGGTGGCCTGGCGGTCGCCGTGGGTGATGGTGCCGGTCTTGTCCAGCAGCAGCACGTCGACGTCACCGGCCACTTCCACCGCCTTGCCGGACTTGGCCAGGATGTTGGCCGCCAGTGCACGGTTCATGCCGGCAATACCGATGGCCGGCAGCAGGCCGCCGATGGTGGTCGGAATCAGGCACACCAGCAGCGCGATCAGCAGCAGCGGGTCGACATTGACGCCGACGAACGAACCGATCGCCGGCAGCGTGGCGACCACGACCAGGAAAGTCAGGGTCATCGCCGCCAGCAGCAGGGTCAGCGCGACTTCGTTCGGGGTCTTCTGGCGGTTTGCGCCTTCCACCAGCGCGATCATGCGGTCGAGGAAGCTGTGGCCCGGTTCGGCGGTTACCTTCACGATGATCTGGTCGGACAGCACCTTGGTACCACCGATCACACCACTGCGGTCGGTACCGGCCTCACGCAGCACCGGGGCCGATTCACCGGTCACCGCTGCTTCGTTGATGGTGGCCAGGCCCTGCACGATCTCGCCGTCGGCCGGCACCAGTTCACCGGCGCTGACAATGACGTGGTCGCCCGGGCGCAGTTGCGCCGCCGGCACATGGGTTTCGCTGGCACCGGCATGGGCGGCGGCCAGACGGCGCGCGGTCAGGTCCTGACGGGCACGGCGCAGCGACGCGGCCTGGCCGCGGCCACGGGCCTCGGCCACTGCTTCGGCGAAGTTGCCGAACAGCACCGTCAGCAGCAGGATCGCGGTGACGGTCAGGCCGAAGCCCAGCGGTGCGTTGCCGGTCAGGGTGACCAGCAGCGCCACCAGGGTGCCGGCCATGACCACGGCCATGACCGGGCTGTGGATCAGGTGACGCGGAGACAGCTTGACCACCGAATCGCGCAGGGCGCGGCGCAGGCCGGGCCCATCCAGCAGGCGCTGGCGGCGAGGGGAAGACGCATTCAAGGGAAGAGTGCTCATGGAATCTTGTCTCACTGCAGGGTCAGCGACAGGTGGTCGGCCACCGGGCCCAGCACCAGTGCCGGCATGAACTGCAACACAGTCAGAATGACGATCACCGCGATCAGGGTGATGCCGAAGGTAGGCGTTTCCAGCTGCAGCGTGCCGGCGGTTTCCGGCGCGCGACGCTTGGCCGCCAGCTGCGCGCAGATGATCAGCGGCACAATCAGCAGCGGGTAGCGGCCCAGAATCAGCACCAGCGTGCAGGTCAGGTTCCACCATGGCGTGGCGTCACCCAGTCCTTCAAAGCCCGAACCGTTGTTGGCATACGCCGACGTGTATTCGTAGAAGACCTGGCTGATCGCGTGGAAGCCCGGGTTGGAATTACCGGTCAGCGAAGGCACCGCCAAGGTGATACCGGTCAGCACCAGCAGGGTGATCGGCTGCAGCAGGATCAGCAGGGCCAGCAGGCGCACCTGCGGGGTTTCCAGCTTGCGGCCGAACAGCTCCGGAGTACGGCCGGTCATCAGGCCGGCCAGGAACACGCCCAGCAGCATGTAGACGATGAACTGCAGCAGGCCGCAGCCAATACCGCCCCAGATCGCGCCGACCAGCATGTTGACCATCGGCACGGCACCGGCCAGCGGACTCAGCGAGTCATGCATGCCGTTGACCGAACCATTGGTCACCTGGGTGGTCACGGCCGCCCACAGCGCGGTGCCATCGGAACCGAAGCGCACTTCCTTGCCTTCCATCAGCAGCGGGCTGCTGGCGGTCGAGGAGTAGCCCTCCAGCCACACCGTGGCCGCGACCGAGACGCTGGACATCGCCAGCATGCAGCCGAACACCAGGCCGGCCAGGCGCTTGCGCCCGGTGAACGCACCCAGCATGAACACCACCGCGATCGGAATCAGCAGGATGCTCACGATCTCGATGGCATTGGCCAGCGGAGTCGGGTTTTCCAGCGGCACGCTGCTGTTGGGGCCATACCAGCCGCCACCATTGGCGCCCAGCTGCTTGGCCGCCACCATCGCGGCAACCGGACCCAGCGGCAGCTTCTGGCCTTCCATGCCGGCCGATGCGTCGATCGGCGTGGCGGTCGGGCCACCGGCCAGCGTGGACGGAACGCCCTGGCTGGTCAGCAGCACCGCCCACAGCAGGCACAGCGGCAGCAGGAAGCGCACGCACGAACGCACCACGTCGGCGTAGTAGTTGCCGACGTTGACCAGGCGGTCACCGTTGGCAACCGGCTCGGCCTGGGCAGTTGCCGCCGTGGCGTCGGTCTTGACGAACAACGCACGCAGCGTGGCCACCAGCAGGGCCAGGCCCATCATCGGGGTGACCACCTGCAGGCCGGTGATCGCGGTCATCTGCGCGAAGTACGACAGCTGCGCCTGGCCGGAGTAGTGCTGCTGGTTGGTGTTGGTCAGGAACGACACCATTGTGTGCAGCGCGGTATCCCAGCGCATGTTGGGAATCTGGTCCGGGTTGAACGGCAGCCAGGCCTGGGTCATGAACACGATCTGCACCAGCACCGCGATCACCACGTTGCTGAGCAGGAACGCGCCCACATAGCCGCGCCAGCTCATGCCGCGCGCCGGGTTCACGCCCAGCAGCCAGTAGAGGGGTTTCTCAACCAGCCCGAACAGCGCATCGCCGGCCATCGGCCCGCCGCGCATCACCCGGGCCAGGTACAGCCCAAGCGGAAAGGCCAGCACGATGCTGGCCAGAATGATCAGAAGAATCTCGGTCATGGTCGGCTCCGATCAGAACTTTTCGGGCGCAAGCACGACGTACAGCAGGTAAGCGGCGGCAACCAGCACCAGCACGCCACAGATCAGGGCAAGCCAGGCGGGCAGGGTAGGCGGCGTTGCAGCAGCGGCGGCAACAACAGGCAGAATCAGGCTCATGGGACGTCCAGGTGGAACCACTCCACGTCAGATCGCCATCGTCCGCCTCAGCCGCGTAAACACGCCACGCCCGCCTCAGCGGGCGAGCGTAAAAAAGCCATAAAAATCGCGATCAACCCCTCGGGTCGTTCGCTACCGCGGTCCCCTTCAACACACGGTACCGCTGCAACGTTTCCTCGATTTCCGTATCCAACGCCTCGCGCTGGGCGATGAACGAGGCCTGCAGGCGCTGCTGCGCCACCAGTTCGGTATGGCGCAGGCGGATATCCTGGGTCTGCTTGTCCGTCACCGGCTGCCCGGCCAGCTCGCGGTCGCCGGCACCGGAGAGCAGGGTCACCAGTGCATCGCGCAGGCTGGCCACGTTGTAGCTGGCGGTCTGCACGTTGTTGTCCAGAATGCTGGTGCGCTCGGTGAACACCCGGCGCAGGTCATTCTCGTCCTCGTAGGTGGACAGCATGGCCTGTTCGGTACGCTTGCGGGTTTCCTCGGCGGCCTGGTCCAGCTGGCGCTGCGCAGCGGCCACCGCTTCGGTGGCACGCTCCTCTTCGGTCAGGGTGCGCTCCACGCTGCCCCGGCGCAGGCCGCTCTTCACCCCGAATTCCTCACGCGCGCTGTTCACCGCGTCCTGCGGCAGGGCATCGCTGCAGATCCGCTCATTGCCCTTGTTCCAGCAGTACAGCTTTTTCGGCTTGGCCTGCACCCGCTGGTACTTGGGTGCCTGCTGTTGCTGTGCCTGCAGCGCCGGTGCGGCCAGCAGCAGGGCCAGCGCGGTGACGGTCAACGATAACGTGGTGAACCTGGACATGGTGAGCAGCCCCCTGCTGCAATCAACGCGTAGGACGGCTGCCGTAACGGGACCTGTAGTCCTCCAGCGGCTGCCGGTACCCGACAAGTTCCGGATTTCCGGAGGCAAAATCAAGCAGGTCGGCCAGCGTGGCGACTGCCACCACCGGAATGCCGGCTTCTTCGGCCACCGACTGGGCTGCCGAGCGGCGGTCGGTTTCCGACGCGATCTCCTGACGGTCCAGCGCCACCACGATGCCGGCCGGCGTGCCGCCCGCGCCCTTGATGATGGTCAGGGCCTCGCGGATCGCGGTACCGGCGGTGATCACGTCGTCCACGATCAGCACGCGCTTGCCGTTCATGTCCGCGCCGATCAGGTTGCCGCCTTCGCCGTGGTCCTTGGCTTCCTTGCGGTTGAACGACAACGGCAGGTCGCGGCCGCGTTGGGCGAATTCACAGGCGGTGGCGGTGGCCAGCGGAATGCCCTTGTAGGCCGGGCCGAACACCACGTCGAACTTCAGCCCGGTGGCTTCCACGGCGTCGGCATAGCAGGCCGCCAGCTGGGCCATGCGGGCACCGGAGTCGAAACGCCCGGCGTTGAAGAAATAGGGGCTCAGCCGGCCCGACTTCAGGGTGAACTGGCCAAAACGCAGCGCGTCGGCGGTCAGCGCCAGCTGCAGGAAACGGTAACGATGGTCGCTCATCTAATGACTATTCAATTCTCTTTGGAGCGCAGATGCTAATGCATTGGCCCCAATTCAGGCTCGCGGCCGGCCGTCGCAGGCCCCAGCAGCGGCCGGATCCGGCCAGCCGCCGGCGTGGGCAACCCGGTATGCTTTGTCGGTTCCCGCACCAACCCTGGAATCGCATGCGCATCATCAGTTTCAACGCCAATGGCATCCGCTCCGCCGCCAGCAAGGGGTTCCTTGACTGGTTCCGCGCCCAGAATGCCGACGTGCTGTGCATCCAGGAAACCAAGGCCCAGGAAGACCAGCTGGCCGACCCCATGTTCCGCCCGGACGGTCACCACTGCTTCTACCGCGACGCCATCACCAAGAAGGGCTACAGCGGCGTGGCCATCTACAGCAAAAAGGAGCCCGACCAGGTCATCACCTCGCTGGGCTGGGCTCCGTTCGACGACGAAGGCCGCTACATCGAGGCCCGTTACGGCAGCCTCAGCGTGGTCTCGTTCTACATTCCCTCCGGCAGCTCCGGCGACCTGCGCCAGGGCTTCAAGTACGAGGTGATGGAATGGCTGCGGCCGATCCTGGCGCAGTGGCTGGCCAGCGGCCGCGACTACGTGCTGTGCGGCGACTGGAACATCGTGCGTTCGGCGCTGGACATCAAGAACTGGAAGTCCAACCAGAAGAACTCCGGCTGCCTGCCGCCCGAGCGCGACTGGCTCAACGGCCAGTGCGTGGACACCGACCAGGCCATGGACATCGCCGCCGGCCAAGGCTGGACCGACGCCTACCGCCTGCTGCACCCGCAGGGCGAGGACTACACCTGGTGGAGCAACCGCGGCGCAGCCCGGGCCAACAATGTCGGTTGGCGCATCGACTACCAGTTCGTCAGCCCCGGTCTGCGTGAGCGCCTGCGCAGCTGCTCGATTTACCGCGACGAGCGCTTCTCCGACCATGCCCCGTTCACGGTGGACTACACCCCATGAGTGAAGCGGTGGCTGCCAAGCGCCAACGCCCGTGGCAGCGGGTGCTGGCCAACCTGACCGATCACAAGGTCATGGCCATGCTGCTGCTGGGCTTCAGCTCCGGCCTGCCGATCTACCTGGTCGGCAACACGCTTGGGTTCTGGATGCGCAAGGAAGGCATCGATCTCAGCACCATCGGCTTCCTGTCCTGGGTCGGCCTGGCCTATACCCTGAAGTTCCTGTGGGCTCCGATTGTCGACCGCACCGACGTGCCCGGATTCGCCCGCCTCGGCCGTCGCCGTGGCTGGATGCTGCTGTCGCAGATCGTGGTTGCCGCCGGCCTGGTCGGCATGGCGCTGGTGCAGCCCAAGGGCGGCCACATCCAGTTCCTCGGCATCGCCTGGGAGCACATCGTCGTGTTCGGGGTGATGGCGGTCATCGTCGCCTTCGCCTCGGCCACCCAGGACATCGTCATCGATGCGTGGCGTATCGAAAGCGCCAAGGACAGCGAACAGCTCGGCCTGCTGACGTCCTCTTCCGCGCTGGGCTACCGCAGTGCCCTGCTGGTCACCGACGCGCTGATCTTGCTGGTCGCCTCGCGCGTGGGCTGGCAGATCTCCTACGAACTCATGGCCGTGCTGATGATGGTCGGCGTGGCGGCCGTGCTGGTCGCCGACGAGCCCGCGCGGCAGACCGCGGCAGGGCAGGGCCAGAGCGCCGCGCTGTGGACCCCGCGCGGCTTGTTCGACGCGGTCGTTGGCCCGTTCGTGGCCTTCATCAAGGAGCATCGTAGCGGGGCCATCCTGATCCTGGTCGCCATCAGCGCCTACCGCATGGCCGACTTCATCATGGGCCCGATGGCCAATCCCTTCTACGTGGACCTGGGGCTGGACGAAGACGTGGTCGGCGCGGTGCGCGGCTCGGTCGGGCTGGTCGCCACCTTCGTTGGCATCGCCCTGGCCGGTCTGATCGCGGTGCGTTGGGGCGTGCTGGTCACCCTGGTGGTCGGTGCGGTGCTCGGGCCGTGTTCCAATCTGGCGTTCGCCTGGCTGGCCTATGTCGGCCCGGACACCACTCATTTTGCCGTGGCCATGGCGATCGACAACGTCGCCAGCGGGTTCGCCGGCACGGCGTTGATCGCCTACATGTCCAGCCTGACCAGCATCGGCTACACCGCCACCCAGTACGCGCTGCTCAGCTCGTTCTATGCCATGCCCGGCAAAGCCTTGAAGGGCTTGTCCGGCTGGGCCGTGCAGAGCCTGGCGCAGGGTCGCACCCTGCTGGAGGGCTATGCGCTGTTCTTCATCGGCACCGCGCTGATCGCCATTCCGGTGGTGCTGCTGTGCCTGGGCCTGATCTGGCAGCAACGGCGGCAGACAGCGAAGGCCTGAATACTGGGGAATGCTCTGCGTAGAGACACGCCATGCGTGTCTTCGCGGTGCCGGATTCACGCGAGACACGCATGGCGTGTCACTACGGGTTGCTAGAACGACTTCGCATCCGGCAGCGCCTGCAGCGCCGCGATCGCATCGGCCAGGGCATCCACTTCCGGGTTCTGGAACCCATGGCGCACCTCGAGCTCGCTGGAGAACAACCCCTGCTCCAGCAGCACCACGCAGGTGTACTCGCGCGTCCAGCCGCGCGCCACGGCGACGCGACGGATGCGTTCGTCGAGCAGCGGATCAAGATCGCGCAGCACCAGATCGGCCATGTGTTCTCCCCTTGCGTACAGCACCGCCCCCACGGCACAACAGGGTCGATCATGCGCCTGCCTTGGGGCGCGGGCAATACGCCCGCGGAACGCCAGACCTGCTGCGTTCACCTAGGCCGGATGGATCGCGCCCAGAATCCGCGGCCCCTCGGCCCCGGTCACGCTCGGCAGGTTGCCCGCCAACCCGTCCAGGGTGCGCTGTGCCAGCCAGGCAAAGCCCATTGCTTCCATGTAGTCCGGATCCAGCCCGTGCACCGCGCTGGACTCCACCACCACGCCCGGCAGCCGCGCGCTGAGCCGCTGCAGCAGCTGCGGATTACGCACGCCACCGCCGCAGACCAGCACCCGGCGCGTGTCCGGCAGATGCGCCAGCAGGGCGCCGGCCACGGTGGCAGCAGTCAGTTCCAGCAGGGTCGCCTGCACGTCGGCAGCCGCCAGCGTCCTTCCTGCCAACGCGGCCTCCGCCCACGTCAGATGGAACTGCTCGCGCCCGGTGCTTTTCGGCGGGGGCAGGGCGAACCACGGCTCCGCCAGCCACTGCGCCAGCAGCGCCTCATCGACCTGGCCGCTGGCCGCGAAGGCCCCGTCCGCATCGAACGGCACGCCCCGGTAGCGCTGGCACCACGCATCCATCAGCGCGTTGGCCGGGCCGGTGTCGAAGCCGCGCGGCGTGCCGCCACGCGGAATCAGGGTCAGGTTGGCAATGCCGCCCAGGTTGAGGATCGCGCGGTCCTCGTCGCTGTGGCCCAGCATGGCCAGATGGAACGCCGGCATCAGCGGCGCGCCCTGGCCACCGGCGGCCACGTCGCGGCGGCGGAAGTCGGCCACGGTCGTGATGCCGGTCCCCTCGGCGATCCGGTTGGCATCGCCCAGCTGCAGGGTGAAGGCTGGGGAGGCCAGCGGCCGGTGGCGGACTGTCTGCCCGTGCGAGCCGATCGCCCGCACCTGCACGCGCTCCACGCCGCTGGCCTCCAGCAGTGCATTGGCGGCGGCGGCAAAGGTCAGGCCAATCTGGGCGTCGATGCGGCCCAGGGTATCCAGCGAGTCCACGCTGCCGCCTTCGCCCAGCGCGATCAGCTCCGCGCGCAACCCCGGTTCCCACGGGTGCGTGTGCCCGTGCAAGAAGCGGCATCCGCCTTCAGCAGGGAACTGCACCAGCGCGGCATCGATGCCATCGGCGCTGGTGCCCGACATCAGGCCCAGGTAGAGGGGAAGGGCAGGGTCAATGGCAGTCATGAAAAAGGTGGGTCCCGAAAGAGAACCCGCCCATCATCGCAATCCGAAGCCCGTAGAGCCACGCCCTGCGTGGCTGCCAGGCTCAACCGCGCCCGTTCTTGGCCGGCTTGGCCGCACTAGCCGTAGCCTTCTCAGCCGATGCCGCCTGCGGAGCCGGGCTGGCCTCCGCATAGATCAGCTTTTCCATGCCCTGGATACGCGCCAGCGCCGGCGCAGTCTGCGCGCGGAAGGCCACCAGTTCAGCCCCCTTCAGCGGTTCCGGCGGCGGCATGGTCACAGACAGCGGATTGCGGTGCACGCCGTTGACGCGGAATTCGTAGTGCAGGTGCGGGCCGGTGGCCAGGCCGGTCGAGCCGACGTAGCCGATTACCGTGCCCTGGGCCACACGCTGGCCGGTCTTGATCTTGCCGAAGCGCGACATGTGACCGTACAGGGTGGTGTGTCCCTTGCCGTGGTCCAGGATCACCACGTTGCCGTAGCCGCGCTGCACGCCGGCAAACTGCACCCGGGCATCGCCGGCGGCCATGATCGGGGTGCCGGTGCGCGCGGCGTAGTCCACGCCCTTGTGCATGCGCATCTTGCCCAGCACCGGGTGGCGACGCGCGCCGAAGGTGGAACTCAGCCGCGCGAAGGGAATCGGCATGCGGATGAAGCTCTTCTTCAGCGGTCGGCCGCTGACGTCGAAGTACTCCGACTTGCCGTTGCGGTCGAAGCGGAAGCCGCTGTAGGTCTTGCCGTCCGAGGTGAACGTGGCCGCCAGGATCTTGCTGGTGTCCACCTTCTCGCCTTCGCGCCAGGTTTCATCCAGCACCACGCTGAAGCGGTCGCCCGGCTGGATGTCCTTGGAGAAGTCGATGTCGTACTTGAAGATCTCGTCGGTCATCGTCGCAATGGCCGAAGGCGACAGCCCGGCCTTGCGCGCCGCCGCGTACAGCGAACTGGTGATCTCGCCGCTGGTCACCACCCGGCGGGTGGAGCTCTCGCGCTTGGTGACCTGCTCGCTGATCTTGCCGTCCTTGAGGGTCAGCTCCACGCGGTTGTCGCCGTCGCGGTTGTAGCGGATCGCACGCAGGTCGCCGGAGAGCGGTACATCGAAGGCAATCTCGGTGCCCGGGCGCAGCTTCACCAGCGAATCGCGCACGCCGGGGTGGTCCAGCACATCGTGCATCACCGTGGCCGGAATGCCGGCTTCGTCGAACAGGTCGCTCAGGGTCTGGCCGCGCTGCACGCGCAGCACCTGCCAGCTGTCACCCGGGGTCTGGTTCTGGCGTTCGGCCGACAGCGGTGGCAGCGGCAGGGCCAGGGTGGAGTGGTCGGCTGAGTACGGGCCGTCGATGGTGTGCGAGAAGCCCGGCACAATAGTGGCCACCAGCGCGCCGATGGTGGCGAACAGGCTGGCGTGCATCCAGTGACGGCGGGTCCAGCGCTCGTTGAAGGCCGCCGGCAGGTGCTGCTTGAGCTTCCGATGGAGGGCAGTGTCGTGAAGAACGTGGAGACGTTCCTTGAAGCGCTGCTTGCGGGCGCGGCCTTGATCGGAGTTGAGCATCGTCGAGCGGTTCCTGGCTGACCCGGCAACTCGGGCCTAAACGCCGGTTACCATAGACAGGTATAAATATCGCGTCAAACCCTTGTGCCTATTGGCTTTTGTGAAGCACTTGCGGTTAACTTGTACTTAACGTCATTCATATAAATACGGCACCGCCGGGAGTTGCAACGTGTCATCGATTGATCAAGCCCTTGCCCAGATCGGCCGCGGGGCCGATGAGATCCTCAAGATCGAGGAGCTGCGCCAGCGGCTGGAAAGCGGCCGCCCGCTGCGGGTGAAGGCCGGCTTCGACCCCACCGCGCCGGACCTGCACCTGGGCCACACCGTGCTGCTGAACAAGCTGCGCCAGTTCCAGGACCTGGGCCATCAGGTGATCTTCCTGATCGGTGACTTCACCGGCATGATCGGCGACCCGTCCGGCAAGAACGCCACCCGCAAGCCGCTCAGCAAGGACGACGTGCTGGCCAACGCCCGCACCTACGAGGAGCAGGTGTTCAAGGTGCTGGACCGCGACAAGACCGAAGTCCGCTTCAATTCCGAGTGGTTCGGCAAGATGGGCGCGGCCGACATGATCCGTCTGGCCGGCCAGCACACCGTGGCGCGCATGCTCGAGCGCGATGACTTCGCCAAGCGCTACGCCGCCCAGCAGTCGATCGCCCTGCATGAGTTCCTGTACCCGCTGGTGCAGGGCTACGACTCGGTCGCCCTGGAAGCCGACGTGGAACTCGGCGGCACCGACCAGAAGTTCAACCTGCTGATGGGCCGTGGCCTGCAGGAGCACTACGGGCAGAAGCCGCAGATCGTGCTGACCATGCCGTTGCTGGAAGGCCTGGACG
>NZ_CP115542.1 GCF_031834595.1 Stenotrophomonas oahuensis
GGCCAAGGCGGAAGAACTGCGCGTGGCGCGGGTGGAAAAGCTGCCTTCGGAGGGCGTTGTGTATGTCCCGGCGAACGATGGCCTGACGGCGGCAGTGCTGTTCACCAATCGGATCGAGAAGCTCTGTGCATGCGGGTTCCGTGGCCGGTCGAAAAAGGCAGTGTTCGCGTATCACTTTGATGACGCCGATGCCCGGGAAAAGCATGTCGCCGAGTGGTTGAGCGGCGAGAACAATCGGATCGCCGAGAACGCAAAGCGCACAGGTGCTCACACGTTGAAGGTCGGTGACGTCCTGTATTCGAGCTGGGGATACGAACAGACCAACGTCGATTTCTATGAAGTCATCGCCGTGCGTGGAGCGGTGGTTGACCTGATTGAAATCGGCCAGGAGCGCACCACCAACGGGCATGGCATGCAAGGCACGTGCCTCCCGAAGAAGGGCGTAAGGACGGGCTACGCACTGTTGAGCAAGCGCCCCAATGCACTGAATCAGGTACGCATCACTGGGTTCGCGAGTGCCGCGCCCTGGGATGGCCGCGCCAAGAACTGGAGTAGCTACGCATGAACCCCCTGCCGAATTGGAAGCAGCGCTACGAAATGCTGGTCGATCTGTTGGGCATCGCAGCGCCGCTGCTGGCCGACATTGACCGGGACGGCCTGACCGATGAGCACCGCGCCTATCTGCTGGGCCTGCGCCTGCTGGTCGATTCGGAGTTGGCCACCGCCTGACCGACGCGCTTCACCCATCCCATCACACCAGGACCACAGTAATGCCAGCCATCAACCTTGCCGCCCTTCGCAACTTCATTCCCGCTGGGGAATTGGCCGTCATACGCAGCTGCGTTGCCGGCGAAGAGGGTGCGTACTTCCGTGCCAAGTTGATCGAGTTCAGCGAGCGCGTACAGACCATGCCGAAGATTTACGAGCAGCACGGTTTGGGAACGGCTGCGGTCGCGCATCTGCGCTATTTCCGGGGCGATAGCGCGTGGTACGTGATCGAGCGTGACACCAGCAATGAGCAGCTGCAGGCGTTTGGAATGGCTGCGCTGGGGGGCTACGAACCGGAGCTGGGCTACATCAATTTGGCCGAGCTTATCGCTGCCGGCGTCGAGCTTGACCTGCATTTCTCTCCGACCAGGCTGGATGCGCTTGAAGCCTTGGCGGCCTGATTGCCAGTCGCTGCGCTCTCAAGGAGAACGCAGCTGCGGGCAATTCGACTCGACTACGCAGGACTATACGACCATGCCACTGACCCTCGCCGACAAGCTTGCAGGCGCACTGCGCGCGATTCTCAACGGTGGTGGTGCACCCGCCGAAGCAGCGGCGCGAAGCTTGTTGACGGAATACGCCACACATGCCGCTCCAGACGTAATTTCCATTCGTGCGCAAGACCAGCTGCGCAACGTTGCTTTTGTCACGATCCGCGCGGGCCGCGTTTCTTGCACCTTGGCTCACGGTGTTCCGGCCAGTTTGACCTACGCCGGGGTGCCCACCGAGATGGAAGCCGAAATGCGCCTGCGCCTGGAAACAGCTGACGCGGCCAAGGCGCTGAGCCTGCTGCAGGGTGTGGGTCGCAAGGGATTTGAGTACAGCATTTTCGCAGCCCGATAGCTGACGGGCTTTGCCGGATGGGTGCCAAGTAAGCCAATTTTTCGAGAGGATCACCATGAATATGACTTTTCGCGCCGATGGCGATGCGAACACCTACACCCTGCTGCAGGGTGACCGCTGGATTGCATCTTTGCGATTCAACGGCGAGCTGATGCCAGGTGCACAGGAAGAGTTGCTTCACGCGTTGACTACCGCCTGCAGCAGCCCGTTTTCAGAGCCGCAGGCCTGCGCTGCAGTTCTGGCAGGCCTGCGATTGCTCCAGCTGCAGGACGTGTTGCCGCCCGGGATCGATGATGTGCTGACGAACGGCGGCACCCTACCCCGGATCGCGGAAGTGGACATTGACGAGCTGTGCGAACGCATTGCTTTTCCAGCGAGCGGGTTATCGGCCTGATTCTCTCAGGCTTGAGGAAGGTGGCGAGGCAAGCAAGGGGCGCGCGTAAATTGCACCCCCACCCGCCTAAGTCGCCTATCAGGCTCTCTGGACTGCACGCGTAAATTGCACCCCCTGACCGGATCTGGCCCAAGCCAGCGACAGGGACTGGCCGTTCCTGCATCCCTTCGAGAGCGGTAAGACCTTGGTACGTCGGCCCTTCGCTACGCGTATTCATGACTTCCATCCTTTGGCAGAGGCGGTAGAAGTCACGCGTAAATTGCACCCCTCGCCTAGGAGAACCCCCAGCCGTTCGCGTAAAGGAATGACGCCAAGGCTGTACGCATTCATCAAATCGCAGGGCGTTGCTGGTAAACGGCCCGGCGATGGCGTGCGCGTAAATTGCACCCCTCGCGCACCTGCCCCGCCTCGCCCTGTTGCGGGGCCCAAGGAGCACGCAGCTTCGCATTAGCACCCAGGGCAATGGGAGCGTGCGCGTAAATTGCACCCCCTGCGAAGCGTACCCAGCACCGCGCTCGGCGTAGGCATGAGCACGGGCGCGATGCCTTGGGGGGTGGCAGGTACGCGTAAATTGCACCCCCACGGCCGAGCAGCTGTGAAGAAAGGGCACCCGCCGCTTCCCTGGGGCACGGGAACGCAACGCATAAATTGCACCCCTTCCCCTCGCCGGCCAGCGGAAGACCCCCCTTTTCAATCCCGGACGGCCCCGAGCGAGGCCATTTGCAGCTGCGCGTAAATTGCACCCCTCTACGGTTGGGGAAAAGGCTGTGCATAAGCTGTGCATTTCGTGACTTATCCACGCGTAAATTGCACCCGTGCTTTACGCATAAATTGCACCCCCTGCGCGCGTAAATTGCACCCCTTTCCACGCGTAAATTGCACCCCCCTAAAACCGGTTGTCTAGTTTTTACCTGTAACAGGAGCCCGGTAGATGCTTCCCCATTTCTGTGGGCAACTGGGAGGCATCGCGCGCCTACCCTCCTACTCGCGGCTACGCCGCTTCCATGTAGTCGCCCCTCCGCTACGCTGCGGCCTGATGCGGGCATCCTGCCCGCACCCAAAGCCAGAGCAAGAGCAAAAGGAGCCGGCATCCATGCCGGCGATGTTCTATGTCCTGCGGCAGCATCCTAGGCCTGGATCTAGGCGTGCGCGCTCCTGCGCGCATCGCGGCAAGCCGCGACCCTGCGGGCGCCAAGACCCGGACAAATCGCGGGCGTTGCCCGCGATGCCGGGTTCCTGTGGGAATCCGACCCCAGTGCCCTGGCGCATCCACTAAAACCCGTGGGCCAGAGAGGGGGTTGCGCCTTGCTTGCTTGCATGAAATATTGCTTGCAACCTTGCACGGTTCCCTCCATAATTCACGTGTCGCAACTTTGCGACGCGATTCCGCAAGGGGACCGAAATGGGTTTGTGGATCTTCGCGTATGACGACGCGGACGCAGACGAAATTGAGAAGGCCTGCGCCGTTGCGGCAGGTGTTTTACAGGCCGCCGGCACAACACCGGGACTGGCCCAGGAAGCTGCACATGAGGCTGCTGACCTCAGCATCGAGTTCGATGGAGCGACGCCCAACGGTGACCTGGTCATCTTGTGGTTCAAGGCCGAGTACGCCGCTTTCGAGTACCTGCAAAGCGTTACCAATGAATGGCCGAATGGAGCGAGTTTGATTTATGTCGAAGACCAATCCTGAACCCGACGCGATGGTGCCGGTTTCGTCGCGCATTCATAAAAGCCTGTGGTTGGCCATGAAGCGGGAGGCCTTCGATTCCGGCATCCCGCTTCAAGACCTGTTCAACGAGGCGTGCCGTCGGCTGCTTGAAGAGCGCGCGGTACAAACGAAGGAGCGTAAGTGATGCTTAGTCTGTCTGTGGCGAATCAAAAAGGCGGGGTGAGCAAGACGACCATCGTCACCCACCTTGCGTGGTACTTGGCCGGCCAGGGTAAGAGCGTCCTGTTCATCGACAACGACCCTCAGAAAAATGCGTCCTCCACCATGGAGACGTACAGCCGCCCTGCCGGAATCGCTACCTCCCAGCTTTACGGGTCGGTCGACCTCCCTGACCTGACGCCCGAGCCGGGTGTCATCCACCTCATCGCGGCTGATGATGAGCTGGCCGATATCGAGCACCAAGGCCCTGCCGTGTTGGATTGGTTCAATGGGAACGTGCGGGCGCTGGCTGAGGACTTTGACTATCTGCTCATCGACGTGGCCCCGACCATCGGCAATCGCATGCTGTCCGCACTTATCGCCACCGACGCCCTGTTGAGCCCGATTGACCCCGAGCGCTTCGCAATTGATGGCGTTGGGACGATGCTGGAAACCTACCGCAACGCAGATGCGATGAAGCAGAACGCGAACGCCAACGACGGCGCGAACTTCCCCCCAATGCGCTTGCTGGGTGTGTTTCTGTCAAAAGTCACGCGGTCCTTCCCTCGCCACCGCGCAACTGTCCAGGCGCTGGCCGAAGCTTACGGCGAGCTGATTCTTCCGGTGTGGTTGCCCACTCGATCCGCAATCGGCGATTCGCAGAACGCCAACGTTCCGGTTTGGGACTTGGGCACTGCATCGAGCAAGGAGGCTGCTAAGGAAATGCAGGCGGCATGCCAGTACATCATCGAGCTCTTGGAGGCCAAGGCGTGAGCAACAACAACAAGAACCAGCAGAAAAATGGCCCCAAGAAGCCCGCCCTGGCGCTCCAGGGATCTATGGCCAAGCTCGGCAACATTTCCGATATGTTGAAGAGGAAAGACCCCGCACCCTCCCCTGCCCAATCGGCGGAGAACGCGAATCCCACCTCCTTCCCCATCAATAAAGTTCACGCTGACCCTAACCAGCCGCGCAAGGATTTTTCCGAAGACAAACTGCGTGAGCTTGCGGACTCCATTCGCCAGCATGGCCTTATCCAGCCGATCATCTTGCAGCCCCACCCGGCCCTCCCGGGGGAATGGAGCATCGTCGCCGGCGAGCGGCGCTGGCGCGCATCACAGCTGGCTGGCAAGACCGATATTCCGGCCGTCATTACCACCCTGACCCCGCAGGAAGTGGTTGCGGTCCAGCTGATCGAGAACATCCAGCGCGAGGATCTCAGTCCGTTGGAAGTCGCTCAGGGTTATTGGAAACTGCAGCAAGAGTTCAACCTTACCCAGGAAGAAGTTGCGCAGGCGGTAGGCAAGTCCAAGCAGACCGTCAGCGACTACCTCAAGGTTCTGGAAATGCCGCAGGACTTCCAACTGCTCTTGTCGGCCAAGTCGGTCCGAGGTGCAGCCGACCTCAACGCTTTGTGGCGTTTGAGTCGCCAGCACCCCGAGCGGGCAGCCGCGCTGATTGCCGGTGCCAGCGAAGAGTCGCCCATCACGCGCGTGATGATCCGTACCGCATCCAGTGCTTCCACCGCACCTGCGCAGACGGGGGAAAGTCCGGCCGGCCGGACTTCCGACTCGTCAGGCACGCCCGCTGCCCAGGACGGTGAAGGCGGTGGGACCCCTCCCCTGTCCGACGCTAATGGATTGGGCGGCCAGTCCAAGCAGCCCGGCGAAGGCGGCGAGGGTCGTGCGCCTGCCACGAAGAACGACAATGGCGCAGGCACTGCTGGCTCTACCCCGCCAGTCAAGAAGGACCCCGAAGGTACCGGCACACCTGGCGGGAGCCAACGTAATGCCCTCCCATCCAGCGAGTTGGTTTACACGATCAGTACGGCGCACAAGAACGGCGAATGGATTGCCACTGTCCGCCTTGCGAACGAACGCCTCTTCGCCAGCGAGCCGGTCGCCACTTCTGCCGAGGCTGTCGCCCAGGCGGCCACTTGGCTACGCGACAATTCCAGTGTCCCGAGCTAAATAACCTACGAGCCTCCCGAAAAGCCCGCCCCCCGGCGGGTTTTTTTTTGGTCGTGATTTGTGGTCGTCGTAGTTCTGAGCTTGGCTGTGACCCCGAGCTATTCACCCCCTTCCATCGAAATGCGGCGAAGCATCGCCGACTGTCCCCTGATCCCGAAAAACCCACCGTAGGTGGGTGGCCCGCCCGACGCGACGCCGGAGGAGCCGCCGCACGCGGGGGCGGGCACCTGATGGCGGACCCGTGCACGCACGGGCAATTCCGCCATCCGAAGCCTAAAAAGCATCAAAAGTCCGGCCGGCCGGACTTTCGACGGAAGAAAGAAGCGAGGGCAGGATATGGTTTTGTATATCAACATGGCGTCACATGGGTTAGAATGCACCCATGGCCTCCCCTGCTTCCCTCTCTACTGATCTAACGGACGCTGCCGCCCCCCGGCTGCGTCGCTCTATCCGAATGGCTCCCCAGCTGTGGGCCGCGCTGGACGAGGTAGCCCGCTCACAGGGTGTCTCTACGAACGCCCTCTTGGAGGCGCTCGCGGCTCAAGCCCAAGCAAGTGCTGTGGCGGGAGACCCGGTTCCCGTCGAACGCCAAGAAAGTGATCAATCGCGCGGGAGCTACAAAGGCGTCTACATTCGGCTGCGTGCGGCAGACCGGGATGCCTTTCGTGAGCAAGCAGCTTCGGCGGGTTACACCGTGACGGGCTGGTTGACCGCCCTCGCCCGCTCTGCTTCGCGCCAAGGGCCGCTATTGGTCCATGCCGAAATCGAGGGTTTGATCGAGGCACTCAGGCAGCTCGCGGCTGTAGGCCGAAATCTCAATACCGTCGTGCATCAGCTTCATCGCTCAGGGCGTTGGGCTGGCAACCTGGACCTCTATGCCAGCCTGCTGGAAACCGTGAAGCGCAGCAGGGCGCGCGTAGAGGACGTGATCGCACGCGCGCATGAGCGCGCTGAGGGGTATTGACCGTGGCGAAGAAGCGTCCTGATTTTGACCTGCACATTGGCCCGCAGCCGATCACCCGACGTGGCGCGAACCCGTACAAGGGCACCAAGCCGAAGAAGTCGCGGGTAAGGGACGTGGGAATGACTCCTGCCAGGATGCAGCGCATCTTGAACCGTGCGCCGGAAGCGGTGGTCCGGATCACTGGCGGCACATGGGGGGCCAAACATCTTGCGGCGCACCTGGGCTACATCCACCGGCATGGAAAGCTGGAAGGGGAGACCTCGGATGGCTCACTGGTGATTGGCGCAGATGAAGTGCGCGCCCTTGCCAAGGAATGGTTCGCACGCCGAGAGGTTGGCCCCAATGGCCGGCAAGAGCGGTCCAAGGAAACCGTGAACATCGTTTTCTCGATGCCGTCCGGTACGCCTCGGGCGGTGGTCACCGAGGCGACTCGTTCTGCCGCAACTCGCATCTTTGGAGGCCAGTTCGATTACGTGATGGTCACCCACACAGACACGGATGACCCACACGTTCATGTGACGGCTCTTGCCCGAGGCCTCCAAGGGCAGCGTTTGCTACCCAATCCAGAGGATTTACACCGCTGGCGAGAGACCTTCGCAGAAGAGCTCAGACTGCGGGGCGTTGAAGCGGAAGCCACTCCCCGCGAACTACGCGGGGTCGTCCAGGTTACGCCACGCAATGCCGTCTATCAGATCGAGAAGCGACTGACTAAACAGGGTGGACTGGCAGAGGTGCGTGTTGAGGAGTTGCATGAGGCGGTTCTGACCGTAACGGGACAGTTGGAACGCGGTGAGCGCCCTTGGGAAAACGCCACGAAGAAGCGGCTTGCGCGGGTGCAGGCAGGCTGGATCGCCTATGCGGAGAAGATTGAACAGCTGGGTGATCCCATGCTCAACGAGCAGGCAAGGCAGATCCGCGAGTTCGTTGCGGCCATGCCGGAGCCATTGACCCGCCGCGAACGAGTCGAACGTGACGTCGGCCAAGCGATGGGGGTTCGCACACCTGGCGTGGAGCATTCCGAGTCGCGCAGTTGGGACGAGCAGGGTAGGGGATAAGCTATTGTTTCCCTTTGATTTTTCAGATATATATGCAGCGCAGAATCCTGCGCGGGAGAGAGCTGTGACCGAAGCAACGGAGTCGCCCACCGGCAAGGGCAAGATTTACCGCCTCACGGCAGCTAGCACGGAAATCCGCAACGCGGAGCCGGAAGGCGACGACATTGCCTTTTTGCTGCCGACCCTGTGCCATGTCGCGATGCCGCGTTCCCGCCAAGTGAAACGCGTTTTTGAGCGTCACAGCGGAACGGCCTCTCTCCGCTTGGAGGCAGGCGCTTTGTGGGATGGCGAGCGCTGGATCGACCAGCAGCTGCCTTATGGCACGAAGCCGCGCCTGCTCCTGCTCCACATCGTTCGCTCGTACCTCCGAACGCAGGATCGTTCGGATCGAACCATCGACTTGGGACGAAGTGCGAAGGACTTCCTTGAAAACACCTTGGGTATCAACGCCAGCGGTGGGCGCAATGGCGGCCTTACCGGTTTTCGTGAGCAGATGAACGCCTTCGCAGCGTGTCGTATGTTGCTGGGCTATAGCACTGCTTCCGGTTCCGCGCGCACGCAGCAGGCCGAGCCGATTGTCCAGGAGTTTGAAGCTTGGCCGAGCCCGGGCGTTAACGGCGGCGCTCGCCACCTGTGGCCGCGCGGTCTTCGTATTTCCGAAAAATTTGCCGATTCGATTGCGGAGAGCTCAGTGCCGCTGGACATGAGAGCAATTCGCGTGCTGCAGAACAGTGCCTTGTCGCTGGATCAGTATTCTTGGCTCGCTCACAGGTTGTGGCGTTTGAGGCGACCTCAGAACCTCTATTGGGCAAACCTGCGCCAGCAGTTCGGCGAAGAAATCAGCGATCCCAAAAACTTCAGGCGCAATTTCCTTTCATCGATGCAACCTGTGCTGGACGTCTATCCGCAGGCAAAGGTGTCGGTGATCCAGGGCGGAATCCAACTGCGTCCGTCACCGCCGCCAGTGCCCAAGAAGTCGATCGTGATACCTTTCCAGAGCAAGACGGCTTAAGCGAGGAGTTGATGATGAGCGTATTCGGATATGAGCAGACAGTTAAGTTCGAGGTTGCCCGCGACCTCCTGAACAGCCGTCGCGCGCACATCGCCGCTGACCTGGGCCGTGAGAGGACCAAGGTAAAGCCTGATCCTTCCGCTATCGGCCGCCTGCAGGCCGACATGCGTGCAATCGCTCACAGCATTCGTCACTTGGACGTTCGCGATGAAGCGGCGCTGGACAGCGTTATTGCTGCGAATAGATCACGCGAGTTCGCCTCCGTTGCATGAATGCAGTAGAGCTGTCTGATGCCGAGAAAAGCTCGATTTTCACGCAGGACGTGCTTCCTGACCTGATCGCCGACGAGGAGGGAAGACAGCCTCCCTTGGAACCACAGTTTGTAATCCTCGGTGGGCAGCCCGGCTCCGGAAAGACGGGCGTACTGGATGCAACCCGGCATAGCCTGCAGGAGCAGGGTGCTACCTGGGCCATCAACGCCGACGATTTCGCCGCATACCATCCGCTCTATGTTGAGCTGCAAGCGCGCCATGGCTTGGAGGCTGCGGACATGGTCCGAGCTGTAACAGGCCAGTGGATTCAGGCTGCAATTGCGGAAGCTCAAGCAAGGCGTGTCAATGTCGTGTTTGAATCGACAATGCGGCAAACTGCCGTTGTCGAAGCTACACTCAGCCAGTTCACTTCCCTTGGTTATTCAACGCACGCGAAGGTTTTGGCTGTGCGGCCGATGGAGAGCTGGCAGGGTAATCACTATCGCCGTGAACAACTCGCTGCCGCTGGATCACTATCGCGGCTGGCGTCCCGGGAATCTCACGATGCGGCTGTGTCTGGCAGCCTTACTACCGTCAGGCAGATCCAAGAACACCGGCTGGCCACGAGGATGACTATTGTCGACCGTAGCGACGTCGTGCTCTATGAGAGCGTACTTACCGAACGCGGCTGGAGTAATCCAGCCCTGGCGGTCGACACCTTGGCGGAACTGCGGCAACGGCCAATGTCGCCATCGGAAGCGACTCTTCATCTAGAGCGCTGGACAGTGATTGAAAAGCTGGCACGGGAGAGACACAACCGTAGCAGCGTGTCCGAGCGCAATGATGCGGCTGCACGGGCTGAGATGGTCGCAATCTCCGGCGCGAAGGCAGCTGACGTTTTCCGTTTGGTTGTTGAGGGCGGCTATTCCGAGCTCAGGGCCAACGCAATGCCCGCGGTTGGGGAGGCCCTTTCTGCGATGCGTGCGGCTCAATCCATCTTTTCGCGGCTGTCCCCGGACGACCAGGAACTGCGTAGTCAGCTCAACGAACAGGCCAGGGACTCGCTGCAAGCCAAGCTTGCGGCGGGGCAGGTCAAGGATTTTCTTGACCTAGACCGCTTGGCCATGCGCGTGACCAGCGATCGTTCTGAGCATATTGAACGCGAGATTTGAAGCGAATACTGTATATTCCGCTATACACATCCGCTGATCTGCTTAGGCGACACACATGCCCACCAGTAGTAAGGTTTCGCCCAGCCATAGCCCTGCGCATTCGAGAGGCCTCCCGGAACCTCTGCGGGGGCGTGTCACCCAGGGTAATCGGGGTGAGGTGCTTGAGGCCTTGGGTGACTTGGCACGCCAGCATGGCATGGTTGTTCTGGCGGATGAAATTGGGCTCACCAGGCTGACGCTTTACAAGTCGCTCAGATCAGATGGCAATCCGAAGCTCACAACCATATTGGCCGTCCTGGAAGGACTTGGTTTGGAGCTTCGCATAGTGCCGGCGAAACGTCGCAACACGACACCTGCCTAAGTTCAGCATGTCCAATACTGGAGCAACGCTGTTCATTCCCATCAGCGCCTAATACCGATGCGCGGCGGGACTCAGAACTCTAACGCGGACGCCGCTCGGACTACGCTTCCCACAATAGGAAACCGGTAATGCTGCTAGTGAAAATGATGCCTTTCCTTGCAAACTCGGCCGGGCAGCTTGATCCAGCGAAGCTGATTCTGGCGTTTACCTTCGCATCGCTGGCAACCCTGTTCATTCAATTCTTCATAGCGAAGCTGGTCTGGAAGGCTACGGCCATGCAGTCGCTGCAGGTTGGCGCAATAAGCCTTGTCGGTCTCGTTGGCGCTGCCAGCCCGTACACTATTTTCCTTTTCCCTCTGGCACTTCTCGGCTCTCACGTATGGGTCGCTTATAGGCGTCGCGCTGTGCGAGACGCGCGCCTATGAGAATTGGAGCACGCGCAGGGGAGGTGAGGTATGGCAGCGAACTACCACCGTCCGAAACCAGTAGATCCCATTTGGTACCGGAGGAACTGCTTTCTGCAGATCCACTGCGCTTGCGGCCGAAATGAGTCTCTGAATGTAGGCATGTTCGCGAGTTCGCGTAAGTTGGGCGGTGACCTGGAGCTGGGTCGTCTGACCGACAAGCTGCGATGCACTGCGTGCGGCAAACGACCAAAGGCCGAAGTGACCTTGTATCAAAACGGCTCTCGCTAATGCGGGGGAATTCACGTTAGCGTTTGCAGGCCGGTAAGAAGGTCTGCAGCAGCTGGTGCTCGATCAGAGCACATTGCCGGCCAAGGCGGCCCGGATCTGCACCGGCCTTCCTGGACAGCAGTGCCGGCGGCCACAATAGCGGCCTGCAGGTGGCCGCCACGCCCCGCGCACAGACGCGGGGCAGGGGTGACAGGGCCGGATAAACGTCGAGCGTTAGAGATTGCACGCGCGGGCAGCCGACCGGTTCTGGCCGAGGCCGGTCCGGATCTGCACCGGCCTTCCTGGACAACAGTGCCGGCGGCCGCAATCGCGGCCTGCAGGTGGCCGCCACGCCCCGCGCAGAGACGCGGGGCAGGGTGACAGGGGCCGGATAAGCGTCGAGCGTTAGAGATTGCACGCGCGGGCAGAGGACCGGTTTTGGCCGAGGCCGGTCCGGATCTGCACCGGCCTTTCTGGACAACAGTGCCGGCGGCCGCAATCGCGGCCTGCAGGCGGCCGCCACGCCCCGCGCACAGACGCGGGGCAGGGGTGACAGGGGCCGGATAAGCGTCGAGCGTTAGAGATTGCACGCGCGGGCAGGGGACCGGTTTTGGCCGAGGCCGGTCCGGATCTGCACCGGCCTTTCTGGACAACAGTGCCGGCGGCCGCAATCGCGGCCTGCAGGTGGCCGCCACGCCCCGCGCACAGACGCGGGGCAGGGTGACAGGGGCCGGAGAAGCGTCGAGCGTTAGAGATTGCACGCGCGGGCAGAGGACCGGTTTTGGCCGAGGCCGGTCCGGATCTGCACCGGCCTTTCTGGACAACAGTGCCGGCGGCCGCAATCGCGGCCTGCAGGTGGCCACCGCGCCAGCGCATGGACGCAATACATAGTGACCAGGTGCCGGCCAAGATTTCGCCTGCAGCAGCTGGTGCTCGATCAGGGGCCATTCTCGGCCGAGCAGCGCTGATCGACACTCCGTCGTAGCCCGCGCTGCCGGCGGCCGGAATCGTGGGCTGTGCTGGCCACCGCGCCTACGAATGGACGCGATGCATAGTGACCAGGTGCCGGCCAAGATTTCGCCTGCAGCAGCTGGTGCTCGATCAGGGGCCATTCTCAGCCGGGCGAAGCGGATCGATACTCCGCCGTGGCCAGTAGTGCCGGCGGCAGCGATCGCGGCCTGCACGTAGCCAGTGGACTCAGCAGCTGCGCGACACAGTAAAAAGGCCCGGCAGTGCCGGGCCCTTTTACGTAGATCCGCCAGAACTGCGGAAGGCTGTCAGCGCTCCAGGTCAAATGCGAACTGTCTGTCCCGCTCTGGATTTTCGTTCTCTCTGACTTCCGGCACGTTGATCTTTGTTCCTGTCAAGAGAGCATCGCGAATGCGACCGTTTGTCTCGGTCATGAGCTCCGGCATATCTGCGTCACGAGTGGCCCGCTCGGCGACATGCTTAGCGATAAATGCATTAGTCAGTTCCGGATGGATCGACACGGCTGCTTTGTCGTCTGCATCGAACAACTTCGCCAGCGTCCGCCCGTAACGCTCCGCCAGGTTCTTGCTTGTAGACATGTGTTCGGGAAAGCGGTCATCGAAGTTCATCGATGCGGCGCTGCTCTGCCTCAAAACATAGTGCGCCTGTTCCCGCAATCTTTCGCCATTGGCAGGAATCGGCGTGCCGGCTCTTTCATGGGCCTCCGCTACCTCCTCCCAGGCCGCCGCGATGCGAATCTTGTCAGCCCCCCGCATCGCGCCCCGTGCAGCTTCAAAAGCTTCCGAGGCGGACTGGCTCGGATCGCGGTCAAAAGGCTGTGCATTCCGCCCGTACAGCGTAATCGTTGCCGGGATTCCATTGGCCTCGATTCGACGCAATGCCTTGCCAACGTTGGCTGCCTCGGAGGCCATCGCGCTATCACTAAGCGTGTGGAATCCTGCGCCCTGGAGCGAGCTACGCTGGAACGACTGAGCTGCAGCGACCTGCTGATTCACAGCAAGGGCCGCAATCTGGACTTCGTATCCGTTACGTCGGGCCGCAGCAATCAGCGCCAGCGGCATCTCCTCGGTGGTCGGAGAAGGGGTGACAACAACATTCACACGCTCCGACATGGCGCGCTCGACCAGCTCCAACGTCAAGGCTTGGGAGTCGACTTCATCCGCGTCGAAACCCTCGCCCGCGGCAAGCCGATCCATGTCATATCCGCTTACGAGCACAGCGCCACCTTCCGGGCGGCGCTGGGCTTCAATCTCACGCTGCACAATCGCAGTAGGAGTGCCGGTCTGGCCGAGGACTACCGTGAGCGAAGGTTTCCTGGCCGCTTCGGTCAGGCCGCTCAGTGAGTAATACGCTGTTTCGATCAGATCTTCACGCGCTTCCTTCGTCAGCTTCTGCATGGCGTAATCCCCTCTTCACTGAGCGCACTGCGTGCTTCCTCATCGTCCATCCGCTGGGCCAAGGTGACAGCTTCACGCGCCTCCTCAACAGCCTGCTCAGCGAGTTCAATTTCAAAGGCCTGCGCGCCTGCGCTACGCAGCTCCCGCACCTTACGTCGCGCCTCGCCGAGCTGCTCCATCCGCAGCCCGCGCAGAACTTCCAGAGAAAGGCCGAAGGAGACGGGGGTGTCAACAATCATCGAATTCATGGCAAATCCTCGTAGTGATAGGCTTTCATGTTCAGGTCCATCTGATGAACACTGCCCTTACTGTTCCCGATCGTCAGAACGCTCACGCTGCTTCTCTTGGTCGCGGACCTCGACGGAGGGGATGGACTTCCCGGAAGCCAGACGCTCAGCGATCAACCCGCGTACCTGCTCTGAGAAATCGCGGGCTTCCGTCTTTGGCATGGCCGTCACGTTCAAGTTCTTCTCAAACACTTTTACTGCAGCAAACGCTCCCGCCAGCTCGGGGAATTGCTTGGCAGCCTTGGTTTGCTCACGGGTGGTCGTCGCCTCTTCAAAGGCTTTCGCTAGCTTCTGCCCATGTGTCAGGGTCTTGGTCACTTCCTGCACCAGGGCGACCTTCCATGTATTTCGGTGCGTATCAATAGGTCCTCGGCCGACGACCTCATTCTTTTCGTTTCGCAGGGCACCCACCACAGCGACGGCATCGCGGCCAAGGTTCTCCAATTTGACCTGGTTGCCGGTCACGGCACCGGCCTCGCGCAAAGCGCGCTGCAGATCGGCACCCCACACAGTTTTCTCGCCACCGGCCGTAGCAAGCTTGACGAAATAGCTCGGATTCTCCGCCTCATCGAAGTTGTACTTGGACTCGCCATGGTCAAGAATCTTGCCGGCCAACTGGGCATCAGCTTTCTTCGGACCCTCTTCACCACGGACAGGCTGGTTAGGCTGCTTCTCCTTCAACGGCTCGCCGGCGATTCGATTGTCTACCCCGTTCAGTGCGCGGTTGTGCGCGGCAACGGCTTGCTCTTCCGGGGAGGGCTTGTAACCCTGAGTGTCCAGGCCGCGGCTTGCGGCTTCCATCCATGCGGCAGCTTTAAAAGCATTGGTGCCGAAGAGCTTGATGGGCGACCAACCGCGCGAAGCGGCTGTGTCCAGCATGGCATCGATAATTTCCTTGCCTACATCGCCTTTCGCACGAAGCTCGCGCCCACCATCTACGAAAGCGACTTCCTCCGTCCGCTTGCTGACAACCTCGTCACCACGCACGGTGAACTTGGCAAGCAGTGACGCGGGGTAGGGCAGCGCTGGGCGCGCAGGCTCCTGGAACTCGTTAGGTTCACGCCGCTTCTTCTGCCCCTCCAAAGCGTCTTCAACCTGGCCGCGCGCGTGTTCGGTGAGCTCACCAACCTTTGGTCCTTTCTTGGACGCGACTGCAGCTGCGATGCCGTTCATGAGCTTATCCAGGGTCGAAGCCGGAGCGTCAGCTTCGGCGACGGTCTCACCCTTGCGCTCACGCTTTACAGACGCGGCGGCGATTGTCAGGTCCGCCTTGACCTCATCGAGCAAGCTTCGAGCAGCCGGATCATTCTGGCCAGCGGCCTTCTCCAGCGCTTGGTAGATCGCAAGGCTCGATTTCAACTGCGGCTTGTCCTTGAACTGGTCAGCAAGCTTCGCCAACGCTGCCTCAGACTTCTCCCTCACCTTTTCCGACGATCTTGCCGACTGGATAGCGCGAGCGCTCTCACGTGCGGAAAAATCCTTTTTCACGACGAAGCGAGAGTCAGCGATTGTTCGCTTGGCTTTGTCGAGCTGTGCGTTGAGGTCGGCAACGCGCTGAACAGCACGACCGAGTTGCTTCACCTGTGCTTTGTTGAGCCCATCCAAAGGATTTTTCAGGCCCCCGGGCGCGGTGGACGATTTCTTAGCCATCAGCAGTCTCCCATGCAAAATAGCCCGCAATGGCGGGCGATGCCAATTCAGAATTGAATAGCCAACATGGCGCGTTAGTCGCGCTCAACCTCATGAAGCTGGACTTGCGTCTTCACTTCCATCTGAGGCATCGGCTTGCCTTCGTGGATCGCGCGAGCAATCTTGTCGTTGACCCGATTCATCAGGTCCTGCTGATCGTCGGCGCTTGCGCCGCTGCTCTTAACCAGCTTCTGTGCGGCTGCGCGAGCCTCGAACGCTTCCTTCAATTCCGGGAACTGCTTGACGGCTGCCGCCTGAGCCTTGGCAGTTTTTGCCTCAGCAAATGCCTGCACCACAGGGTTGGCGCGGGCGGCCTCCCGTACTTGCCTCCGTGCAATCGCCTGCAGGTCCTTGTCGTTGGGCTTGTGGCCAGTGACTTCAATTCCGCGAACCGTGCCTTCGACGTAGGCCATGCTCTTGAATACGGCATTGTTGCCGCGCACGTCCATCTTCTCCCAGCCGCGTTCCAAGGCCGTTTCAGCCATTGCGCGGACGGTGAACTCGTTGGCCTTGCCAAAGATCATCATCCGATCTTTGCGGTCAACGAACTCAATCTTCTCGGGGAACCTGGCGGAGCGGTAGGCGTTCCCATCCCGCATGAAGTTGGCAGCAAATTTCTCTGCCACTCCCTGGTGTTCGACGGTGGAAGATTTCCCATCAGTACGAACGATTTCATTGTGCTGCCGAGGAACGGCAGGAGTGCTGCTAGCCATAAAAACGACCTCCGTGGGCGTTAGACCTGGCGCGCACAAGAAGGCAGGCTCATGCGCGGTCGCCGGGACTATCCCGGCGACCCAATACTACAGCCCCGCGAAGGGGTTGACAAATGGGGCTATTGGCCGATGAGATCCTCATCGTCGTCCTCCCCGTCTTGTCCGCCAAACATGTTTGAAACCAGCGAGGCTGCATAGGCGCGCTTCTGTTCGGGCGGCGCGGTGACGGGCGGGGGAGGAGGAACATCCTTCCCATTAATCTTGAAATCGCTGCTCGGTCGATCAGACAGGGTGGCCAGATCGTCGGCAGTCGCAGGCCGGAAGGTTGCCCCCGATTTGGCTGCCCAGGAGCTGGGTGGCGCTGCAACTTGAACGGGTAGGGCCAGGGAGGGAACCGCGATACGCAGTTCCCCCGCCTGACGCGCGGCATTGTAATCATCCCGGTTCGGTTTGCGCTTCCTGGCGAGGATTGGGCTGACCGCCTGCAGCCTGGAGTAGAGCTCCTTTCGCTCGAAGTACGTGAGCCGCTGAACCTTGGCTGGGTAAACACCGGGAGCGAAGATGATGGCCTCGGCAGAAGAAAGAAGGCGCACTTCATCAGGAAGCATCAATGGTCGCGCAGCTTCATTCTTGGAATGCGTTTTCCTTTCCATCTTGCGACCTGATTCACTCTTGCTGAAACTCGTTGTCGCAGGCAGCTCGTCGCTAATACGCTTTGCTTCTTCCTTTGATGCAGGCGTGTACGCTACACGCGTCTTGTGGTTATCCCTGAACGTGGCCGACCGGTGCTCACCATAGATTCCTTCCATCTGACTCTGCGTCTGATAGATGGTAACGAGCTTCACGCCGTACGACCGGTAGTAGGCGATAGGGTCAACCACGTTTGCCACGTCGCCCAAGGAAGTGAACTCATCATTCAGCAGCATCAGCTGATGCTTGCACTCGGGGTCTTGAGCGAATTCTGTCTCAGTGTTTTCCGCAGCAATCTGCTGCCATAGCAGATTCAAGAGCGGTCTAAGGCGACCCAAATCCGGGCCGGGAGTGACGACGTAGAGCGACATGCGATCCTTGCGGAAGCGCCTGATATCGAAGTCGCTACCACTCAGCGCCAAGCTTACAAGCGGGTCGTTCGTGACAATTTCCATGCCCGTGTTGAACTCGCCGCGCACGGATTCCCTGTACTTGTCCGGTTTCGAGAAGAACTTGATGAATCCCTCAACTACATTCGGAGGGTACGGCTTGCCGGCCTCCTCGCGCGCTTTAACGGCCTTCTTAATATCCTCCTCGGCCATCAATGCGCCAAAGCTGGCCACCTTGGGCAAGGTCAGTTCCAGCTCATTCTCTAGGTGCCAAAGCGCGATTGTGAGGAACAAATCGCGCGCGCCGGGCTTCCAGGGTTCACCCTCGTCTTCGGCCGGGTCCCAGAACATCGTTGCGATACGCCCGATGCCTTTATTACGAAGCATCACGTCACGGTCGACGTACTCAAAGGGATTCCACCGGTGAGTGCGACGTTCCTTATCCGACGGATTGAAGACATAGACAGCGTGGCCCCTGGAATGCCGGAACTTAGAGGTAAGCTCGAAGTTTTCCCCCTTAATATCGTTCACCACCACTGAGCCGTTCCAGAGCAACAGCGTCGGGATTACCAGCGAGACACCTTTACCCGTACCCGTAGCCGCCTTTAGTTCGACGTGGTGCTCGGGATGGGACGTGACGATGCGCCCTTTCAGCATCCCGAGGGGTACGCCCTGGCGCTGTTCGATCATGTCTGCCTTCTGCAGCTCATCGAGAGTTGCCCACCGTCCTTCGCCGTACAGTGTCGCGCGTGGTCGGTACAGCGCGATGGCGATGATTGCGACAATGCTCAGCGCCAGGGGTACGCCACCTGACACCAGGAAGGAAAGCCGAAGGTTCGGCAAATGTCCAAACTGATCTACGTACTGAAAGTACGTTAGCGGCGTCGGGAGAAATGGAAGCTTGCGCCAGTTCCAAAGGATGAAGGCGAAGCCCGCAATCCAGCAGGACAATGTGAGCAGAATTGGAATCAGCAGGGCTATGCCTACCCGACGTTTGATCGTTGCGGTGTCAGCCATCGATGCCCCGCTTGCGGAGAGGGTTGTAATAAACGCCGACGCACTGCCTTCCTTCGGGGGTCTTCTCGACCTGCAGCGTTACGTCGATCGCAGCAACGAGCATGGATTTAAGGTCGTCGCGCCCGATCGTTGCGCCGGCCGCACTCTCCTTGATGAGAAGTGTCAGCTGGTCGAAAACTGTCAGTTCATCTGCAGCATGCATCGAGGTGATGCTTCCAGGGTGGCCGGACATGACGTTGCGCACGTAGTACCAGGCCTCCTCGCCGCGAAGCTCTGCCAGCAGGACGCGGGATGGATACATGCGAAGCGTGGCTTCCAGCAGATCCTTCGCAGTTGCCTTGCTGATTCCTTGCCCGCCGCGGACGTAATAAAGGTGGACCTTGTTGGCGTGATTTGGCAGGCGCAGCTCTTGGGCATCCTCGATCGTGACCAGGCGCTCCTCGGACGGAATCAGATTCGCCAAAGACTTCATGAACGTCGTCTTGCCCGAGCCTGTCGGTCCGCTTACGACGATGTTCTGGCGGCTATGCACGGCTTGCCGGAAGAACTCACCCAAGTCACCGGACAGGAACAGGGTCGCCAGCTCGCGCTCATGCGGAAGCAGCTGTGGCGAGTCGAGCTGTTCCGCCATCAGCCCGCCGCTACGACGCGCATTCTTGAAGAACGGGCCGTTGCAGTAGGCCTCGAACGGAATATCGATCAGGCTTGGCTTCCGGAACACCATGCTCACAGTTCCCTCCGGTACCACCGGCGGAATTACGACCTGCACGCGCTCGCCGGTGTCCAGACTGGTCGATATGATCGGATGCTCTTGGCTGATCTTCTGCTTGCTAGCAGTCGCAATCGTATTCGCAATCGAAAAAAGCCTGTCATAAGACAGGCTTGGAACCGCGCGCGTTTCCCATCCGCTAGGCGTTTCAAGGAGCACTTCCCCGGGGCGATTGATGACCACTTCACCGGTTGCGTTCTCGATGATAGGGGCCAGCTCGCGCATGCTGACCCGGACGCTATTCCACTTTTCTGTACTGATCGACATAGCTAGGACTTACCTGATCTGCTGCGAATCTGCGACGCGCAGCGAGTACACCGACGAGAAATCAAGGTCTCGCGCAACAAAGATGTTCACCACAGCACCCGCTTTCACCTTGATGGTAGGCGGAATGTCGACGTTCGATTGCACCGCGATAGATGCTGCGTCGTTCATTGACTGCGAGGTCGACCGATAATCAGAAGCATCACCGCCTGCGGCCATTGTGACTCCGTCATCAACCACGCTGAGAAGGAGGCCAGAGCCGAAGCGCTTCCAGAAATGATTGTTGACTCGCCCAGTAATGCCCGCGCGTCCCATGCTGTCCGTTGCCGGGCTATCCAAAGCAATCCGCACCCCATGAGGCGTTTCGATGCTGGTCCACAGCACGAACGCCCGGCTAACCCCTGGCTTGACCTGCCCAGTTTGGTATTCGCCAATTGCCTCTGACCCCGCTTCGGCCATGATGAATCGACCGTCTGCAGAGTACAGAGGATCGGCCAAAATGCAGCTGGCAAAGCCGGACAGTTGCGAATTGAACGCGGTCCGCATGGTGCACCGCCCCATGGTTGCTTGGCGCACCATGAAGGAGCGGTTCGTTTCCCGAGACGCGACCGAGGGGGCTCTTGCCTCAGATTTCAGCTGTTGCCCGAGTGTCGCGGATGGCTGCTCTGCCTGCGTCGCTCCGCCACCACCGGACTGCGCCAGTGCAGCGGCCATCATCGCCTGATAGGGATCTGACTCTTCCTTTGGGTCTTGCGCACTGTCCCTCATTCCGTTCGCCAGTGACGGGCCGCTGGCGGACCACGCCATGACGGGGGCACGCTGCCGGCGGGCCAGGTGATCTGCGGCTTCGGCCTCGGCGTCGGTGAGCTGCTTGCTGCCTCCGGGATGCCCGGACGGTGTACCAGGTGAGCCGGGCGGGGCGGCGAGGCCACCATCCGCTGTGACGCTCGGGTCTGCAGCATCTTCGCTGGCTCCAGGACCTGACGCTGACCCCGCTGCAGCTCGATTGGCGAGCGCATCCGCCAAGAAGGATGGCGGTGCTTTCAGATCAGTATCTTTGTTCTCACTCTGAACCTCGCCGCTCGGCTGTACGTTCTGGCTTTCTTCCTCAGCCTTCTTCTCCTTTACCCACTTCCACGCTACAACGCCAAAGATGCAGAGGAAGACCAGCACGATCATGGCGAGCGCCATGATCCTCAGCTTTCCACCCATGCCACCGCCAGATTTCAGCGGGGGGATATCTTGTTCGTCAATTTCGTTCTGCATCACTTACCTCGAAATACTCTGAGAATCCCGCTCTTGGTCGAGCCCGTGTCATCACTCGGGGCATCATCGGCAGAATCGACGGCTTTGTTGATGACACACGACTCAGCCTTCCCATACCTGACCGAAAAACGCTTTGCTGTCTGGAACAGGATCATGGTTCGGCTGTCAGCGATGCCGTCACCTTCCTGGCCGCCCATTCGGTAGTTGACCATCGCCTCTTGGCCATCAGGCAAGAATGCCTGCACCGTCGGAAGCGATTGGCCGGCACGGAAGCGCATGTAGGTGAATCTGCCATCGTCCCAAACGCTAACCGGATTAATCTGCTTGTTGCGACGGCAGGCGACGTACTGCGTATTGCTCAACTGCACGGAGCTATTAAGCGCGGTGCGGATGGATTGGGTGGCGTCCTGCACTTTCTGCTCGGCTACCTTAAGGACCGGGTCGTCGGGATACATGAAAACGACAAAGAGCGTCATTTCATGGTCGGGCAGCCGTTCCTTCGGGATCACATCCACCACGAACTGGTACGGACGCTTGTTGGTGACGATGGCCAGGTTCGTTCGACCGTCAATCTCCTTGGGCTTGATAAAGACATGGTTGCCATTGGGTGCAATCTCCCATGCCATCGAGTCGCCAGCGGCAACATCCAGTACCTGTTCATCAGCGCCGAGCTGGATATGGGTTGAGTATCCCAGCGCCTGTTTGATGGTGACGATGGCGAGCGGGTTGTATTCGACAATCTTTACACGGGGGTCGAATCGTGACGTGGACTCACGCTGGTATCGATCAAGGCTGGCGGCAGGGGCTGCCGACAGGTGCAGTGGTACAGAGCACAGGATGCCGACCGCCATCGCCAGAATCTTGGTACGACTCATTGGCGCGGCGCTCCGCCGGAGCCCGGCTGCACGGTAGTGCCGACCACCGATTCATCCACGTTGTAGGAGCTAACGGTAAAGCCCATCGGGTTCCTGAGGCGCGCGCCCAGGGTCATGTTCTTGGTCAGGTACGAGAACTCGACGGTGGCAATAAAGCTCGCGGGCCGGGGCGCGCTGGGAACGCCCTTGACGAAGCGCTTGTAATGGACCTGAGCCGCACCCTGGCTCATACGGACTACGCCAGTAATCTCGATATCGACCACGCCTTTCGGGTAGAGCGCAAGGGGGCTCAGGCGGTTGGCTTCGGGATCAATCCATCGCATGTACTCATCCAGGACGGGGCCAGTCGACATAAGCTCCACCTGTTCGTAGTTGTATCCAACCTGTGCATCACTGAACTCTTCACGCGAGCGGACGTACTGCGCCAGGTAGGCAGCATCGAGAGCGGTTCCCTGCGTCCATTCTTGCGGCTCCACCTTTACAAGTTCGGTGACGGTGCCGGCGTTCTCGTCCTTGATGAGCACATAGGGCTGAACCTCTCGGACGTCCATGGTGGCGACGATAGCCACGATCACCGCAGCAACCGTCACACCGCAGAAACCGAGGGTCATCAGGCTCATCCGCTTTACCATGCGGTCCGCGCGTTCCAACGCATTAGTGTCAAAGCGCTTGGCGTCTTCCAAGAGGCTACGCGAGTACGCATCCAGCGAGACTTCATCGCCGAGGCTGCTGGGTGGGGTGTTTTGATCCGTCATTTAGGGGTCCGCAAGAGTTGGGCGCTGAGACAGGGTTGCTGTTACTTTCGGATGGTGTTCTTGGAGCGAGCATTCGCCAGCGCTGCAGAGTGATTCCGGGCGGTGTCCATCGGTCCCCTGTAGCGCGCAGCGCCAGTTCGAGGATCGTTGTAGAACTGGCCGCCCATGAACTCGCCCATTGCACGTGCGGGATTCATGGCAACACGCCCGGCCGCCATCGCTGCCCTGGCAGGAGCGCCGGCGGACGACGCAGCGCGGCTCAGCGTGCCGGCAGCGCCCATGGAAATGCCGCCGACCAGGGAGGCGCTTATGTCGTCCGCCTTGAACAGCAAGGCTGATGCGATGGCGAACGCGAATAGGGCGCGTACGGACACGCCAAGCGCAGCTGCAATGTCGGTGACCGTGTCCTCCGTTACATTGCCAATTGTGCTACTGCCAAATTGCTGGACTAGGCCGATACCGAGCCCAACGATGACCATCAGCACAACGCCGTAAAGGGCGTAGTTAATCGCCGTTCGCAGGAAGGACTCCAGCATCGGCCGAGTTGCTTCCCAGATGCCGGCCACAATGAACAGTGGGCCTAGTGCCAGCACGATCGCCAGGGAGGCGTACCCCATGAAGGATAGGCCGGCCGCAAGCGCCACGAAGATTACGGTTCCAATAATCACTACCAAGCCCGCAAGCAAATAGCCGGTTGATTCGCCGGGCTTCCACACAGACGTTGCCTTCCACAGGGCACTGCCCGCACAGACTCCCTTAGAGGCCGCCATGTCCAAGGCAGTGCCCATATTGATCTTGCCTTCGAGGTCATACTTGACTGCCTGGTTTCCCATGCCGCTGCCAGAGACAATCTGCGCAACCTCCGCTGGCGCTTCCCAAAGCGTCTGAACTACGAGGTCGTTATAGAGCGAACCTGTTCCCGCAAGAGCAGTGAGGAACATGGCGCGTGCGAACCATTTGAGGAACGAGATCACGTCTCCGTTCTGTGTTCCTGAAACAAATGCAATAACCCACAGCACGCTATAGAGGGCGCACCCTGCAAGGGCAATGCCCGCAGCATAAGAGCCGATCTTCCCTGACACCGCAGAGACCTGATTGCTCAGGTTCATCATCGTGTCGCTCATCAAGAACTCTACGACCATCAGGTCAAAATTGCAGGATTCTACAGCCATGATCGCTTCCTTCGCCCGAGGCGTAGTGGTTACTTCTTGAAGTTCTCGGGGCTTGCCGCTGCTTGGCGGCAAACCCACATCAGGGGCCTGTGCAGGTCGCCTTTGCCCTCGCGCATCAGCAGTGTCTGTTCACGGTGGCACGCTGCAGCGAGCTCTGCAGCCTCGCTAGCCGTGAAGTTCTTGTACGTCCAACCCGTGCGAAGAATATCCACGCCCTCGGGGACCACGATCGTCGCGCCCGATTCCAGCGTAATTGTGTGTGAGGTTGCACGGGGCAGGGTAGGCTTGGGTGCCTGATCCGGAGCAACTTCATTGGGCTCGCTGCAGGCGGAGAGCCCAAGGGCGACGATGGCGGAAACTACGGCGACGTGGATATTCATGTGCATCCCTTAGAAAGAATTCATGGCCCTGGCATGGTCATTCATCATGCGCTGATCCTGCTGCAGGGTTCGCTCACGATCAGTTGCCATCATTTCGGCCTGCATGCGAAGCTGCTCGTTGAGGAGCATATTTGTCTCAATCTGAAGGCGGGCCATCAGATCCATGACGTCCTTAAGATCGGTTGCACCGTCGAGCGCGGCCCCGAGATTATCGAGCTTCGCGAAACGCTGATTGCTGGTGTTATACAGCTGCTGTGCGCGACCCCACGCTTCGAGGTCGTAGCGTGCGGATTGCTCCATGCGATTGGAAATCTTTCCTGGCGCTGACTGCAGGTTAACGTTGCCAATAGAGCCGAGGTCTCGCCGGATACTGTCCACCGCGCCGCGGATCTGCTTGCCCTCGGCCCCAAGGCTGTCCAGGGATTCGCGCCAGTTACGCGGAATGACTGCGCGGGTTTGGTCTGTGACCAAGCGACCCATGCCACGACTCCCGCTCATGTTTTCAAGCTGGGCCTGGGTGTTCTTGATCTGACTCTCAAGCTTCTTGATTTCATCGACGCCCTGCTTGACCTTCATGATGTTCTGGACGAGATTCGTCGGGTCAAGCGTTACGAGCTGCGCGAAGGCGTAATGCGGTACCAGCAGCAGGAGGGCAGCCAATGACAGAGAACGGATGTGCCGCATAATTAATTCCTCAACATGTCGTAGTAAACGGGGAGCCAGTCACGTGGATCATCACTGGACGAGTCGATCGCGGCCTGCATCGTGGCATTGAGCTTGTCCGTGCCGCTCAATACGGACAGCTCCCGGGTCATCCCGGCAAGATTCAGATTGCAGACCGCGCTGATGCCGGGCTGTTTGAAAAGGAAGGCGCGCGGATTGGTAGTGGGGAGCGCGTCCTGGATGAGGTCAAATTCACTCGCCGAGAGACCTAGCCCTTCCTCCATGTAATGCTGCGGCTTGGCTTGGGTGTTCGGCAGGATTATTTTCGTGGTGGTCTGCTCGATCAGCGTCTCGCGGATCTTCGAATCGAGGACATGGTTTGCCTGCTGCGTGCCTAGTATCGCGATACAGTCCTTCTTGCGGTTCAGCAACAGTGTGTCTTCAATGAAGAAGCGGAAGAAATCGTCGCCCAGGAATACACGCATTTCATCGATATTGATGATTAGCGGGGCGGTGCCCATGAAAGTATTCACGCGATGGAATAGGTAGGACATGACCGCGCCACGCGTATCGGCGTCGTTGAAGAAGCTCGTCGCGTCGAAGCCAAAGTGGCGCGTACCAACGAAGTCAAGGCGGTCGGCGGAAGAGGTAAAAGCCCATGAATGCGAGCCACCCTCGCACCACTGCGACAGCCTTTCCAGGGCGTCTTCATGAATCCCGTTGAGGCCGTTGGACAGGTGAGTCAGGCTCCGGGCATCAAATACTTCTTCGGTCATGACAAACCGCGTGCGATACGCGATCTTGTTCTCATCTTCTGCGCTGAGGGGTTTACCACCGGAAGCGAGGCGCTTAACAAGATCGACGGCGAAGCCAATGTTCTCGGCCGTCGGCTCCAAAGCAAGCGGGTTAAATCCTGTCTCCTTCCCGCGTTCAAGAATGCTATACCTGCCGCCCATGGCGTTCACGAACACTCGTTGCCCCTGCGAGCGGTCGAAGGTAATGACGGTCGGCTTGGCCTTGTCAGACTGTGCGACGAGCATCGTCTGCAGAGTGGTTTTACCGCCGCCAATGGGGCCGATGATGAGCGTGTTGCCCGGTGCCTTGTCATCATCTGCCGTTGCGCCGCCGCGTGTTTTCGTCTTGCGCATGTCGTGCAGTGCGGCAAAGAATGGACTCCCGCCTTCGGTGAGGAACATCGTTGTGGCGGGCCCCCACTGGTTTCCGTCCCTGCGTCCGGTGGGGTAGTTGTGGAAGGCAATCAGGCCTGCGAAGTTGCGCGTTGTGATCGGGGCGCGTCGAGGGCGATACTTGAAGTTGCCAGGAAGCTGCGCGATGAAAGCCGGCTTCAAGGCGATATCTTCGCGTGCCATGATAAATCCGTTGTCCGTGCAGTTTTCTTCGGCCATTGCCACGCGACGTGCGAGCGTCTTCTGATCGTCTGCCGTGACGCAGATGCTCATATCGTGGCGGCCGAGCCCGATGGTCCTGGACGTCAAGCCTTCCTTCAACAGCTTCAATGCTTGTAGCTCGGTGACGGCATCATCGGCGGTCGCGCGCATGCGGCGCTCCTGCAGGGCCACCGCACCTTTCGCTTCCTGTTGGCCCATGAACGTGAAAGAGTGGGTCATCACATAGGGGAAAGGCAGCGACAGAGTCTTGTTCAGGTGGCCGGTGTTAATGGTCCCGCTGGGGTAGGTGTTGGCAGACAGTAGCGCCCCGAACTCACGCCCGGACGAGCCCTGACGAACGAATGTGTCGGAACCCTTGGCAAAGTAGAATCGCGACCGATTGAGAATATCGCCAGCACGGTGAGGCGTGACGGGCGTCTTGTACTTCTTGCCATTCAAGAGCAACGTCAGGAACTCGTAAATTTCCGAGAAGCTGACATTCATCTCACGGTACATGCGAAGCCTACGGGGCTTATACGCCGCGAGCGTCTCTTGGATGCGAGTGCACATGGAATCCAGTCGCGCAATTTGGTCCTCACGCCCCTGGCGGAAGCCGCCCTTTCCCTTGCTGAATCGAGAAAGGTTGCTCTCACCCTGGATCAGCACCGCAAGGTAAAGCTCGTTCGCGAAAAGAGGCTCTTTGGAGCACCGAGCACGGTAGGCCTCGTTAAGTGAGTGTGCGAAGGTGTCGGGCGTGAAAACCCCCGCCGCGAAGTCCTTGATCTGGTAGTGGTATACCGTTTTCCACAGCGCGAGGTCTGGCGCGGCGATGGCCATCAACATCGCGCACAGGCTTTCGTGCCAGCGAAGAAGCTCGTCATCGCTAGCGGTTTCATGCGCCGCCCCATCGAATCGCAGCACCGCAAGGACGCTGCCGTTGTCCAAGCTGACAACGTCCTCGGTGAGGTGGGATTCGTAGGGCACCACATTGGCCAGACTCGATTCGGAGAGTGTGGAGAGGTCCACCATAGGTCAACGGTTCCTGAGAGGGGAAGCTGAGAACGTCTCGACGCCGCGCCCAACAGATCGACCTTTGGTCCTGAGCCAGAAATGGAATCCGACTTTCAGGTACTCAAAGGTGTTGGGATCGCGCTCGCAAATAATTCTCGCGGACATGAAGCCGATGACGCCGAACAGCGCTCCGCCTATGCTCCATATGAATGAAAAGCCGAAGAGGACCGGCCCGATAATGGACAGGATCGCGACAATAAGAAGTACCCCAAATACCATTTGGGGCACTCCTGCGACCGTGGCCGGACGAGTCATGCCGCCGAACACGTAGTCGGTCATATCAGCTCATGACTTCGGCGGCGATGCCAGCGATTGCACCAAGCAAGATGGCACCCAAGATCCACTTGGCCATGTTCTTCCAATCGACAATGTCCAGGAGCCACAGGACCACGGAAGTCACCGCGCCGAAGGTGATGATGCCACCAGCAATTGGAATAGCGTAGCTGGAGCGTGCACCGTCAATCTTGCCACGCACTACCGAGCCGCCATCAGCGTGGGCCAGATCGGGATAGAACAAAAACAGCGCCACTACGGCGCTGGCGATTGCATACGAAATATAGGTCTTGACGGTCGTGCTCATTTGATCCTCGTTTTTAGATGGGCGGTCCAGTGCGGACCAGCATCTTGGGGAGTGGTCCAAAGGTGGTGACAGAGCGGATGAAGGTGTCGAGTGATTTGAAGTAGCGCACCTGCGCCCGCTTTACTGCGTGCAGCACAAGAAATCCTTTTTCTTCGGTTGGCTTTATCCTCACTACTTTTTGTTTTTCACGGGTTAGAAACTTCGCGCGGGCTGTGGGGAGAACCGCGATCCAGTAGCCTGCGGGCGTGACGGTGACGGTGATCTGCTCGATTGCCTTACGACCGATCAGTTCAGCGAGCTCTGCCTCATAGATCACTCCACGGGGCCTATGCCGCGATCCGAAGAGAAAAATCTCGTCGCTCTTGATTGCCTCGATTGCCATTTGCGGGGTCTCCGTCGCTGGTGTGGCAGCTAGGATACCGGCAACCCCTAGAGTGGAAGGCTTCGTCCTGGTCATTGAGGGGGTACGTTTCCGAAGGGGCTGGCCGGGGCAAGCCATTGATTGGCAAAGACTCCGGAGCGATATCGGCGGGTGCGCCTGGAACTTGATCCCCAAGGCCTGGCCCGGAAGGCTGCCGCTGGCGGCCGTACACATCCCACGGCGGGGCGGATTGAACGGCTGCCGGGGCTTTCGGCTGGTCAACCTCCAAGCCGGACTTGCGCATTTCGCCTGCAAGCCAAGTCTCCACTTCCACCCTTGTGGCCCCCGTCGCAGATTTGCGATTTGCCTCCTTAAGTATTTCGTCCAGTGGCCGATACCGGACCTGCTCAGGGGCCGGCTTGGCCGAGTCCGCCGCCTCAACCGGCCGAACAACCAAGCAAAGCGCCAATAACCCGGCGGCCGTCAGAAGCTCAAAGATGCGGCTTTTGGTAGACATGGCAAAAAGACGAAACGGGTGAATTGGCGGCCACTGTCGCACAATTGCGACACGATGGCAAATCGAGTAGTCTGGCCGCCCCAAGCCCAACTTCTATCCCTCGCATGCGTTATTTCGGTCGCATCGCGGCGACAACTGCCGCGCTCATGCTTGCAGCTGCCCACACGGCAGATGCAGGCCCAGCTGTTGTCATAAGTCGTGACATGCTCGATATGGTCACCGAGCAAACGAACTCATGCCCGCCGGATCGGGTGATATTCGTTTCCCGAGAAAGCCGGGTGGTGGCGGTATGCGACGCGCCCCCAACTCCTGAGCCGGTTGTGATCGCCGAGCCATTGGATCTGACTGCGGATACGCCAAAGGCAGTCGGCGTCATAGCTCCCGCCGCTACGGCTGTCTTTACCCCCGCACCGATTCCGAAATGGACCATCGAGCAGGGCCAAAGTATTCGGGATGCGTTGGCTGCATGGATTCCGGCAGATTGGACACTGGCGTGGGACACGCCCGCGGCTCCGCTGGCGAACGTGAGCTTCGAGTACCAGGGCGAGGCAATGGATGCGATCGCGGACCTGTTCGACCGCCGGTCCATCTGGCCGGAATCACCGCTTACTGCATGCTCCTTCCCGAACGAACGCATCCTGCAGGTTCGCGCAACGGGGGAGTGCGGAGCCCCATGACCGTCGCCTCCATGCTCCCCTACGACGCGAAAAAGCCACTGGCCATTTGCAACGGCGAGGAGCTCACACCGGTGCAAATGCATGACCTCGCTGTCGCCCTCGCGCTGTCGGAGGACGTTTCTCCCTGTCCGGCTGCCGCACACACCGCGCTGCTCATTCTTCGCAGCACTCTTGCAAGGGCACTCCATCTTACCGACGCGGATCTACTTGCTGCCGCCGGCATCCGTGTCCCCAACCTCGCCGAATTACCTACCGCCACTGACCAGCACAACGCACCCAACTTCGAGGCACACGCGCAATGAAGCAATGCATTTCCAAGGGCGCGGCAGGAGCCGCTATCGCCTTCGCCATCCTGTTCCCGGTCGCTACCTATGCGCAGGCTGCGGCCGCAACAGGCAACGCAGCCCTGGCACCTGCTACGGGCGGCACGGTGGCTCCAGCTCCGAAGGCGAAAGGCTTCACCGTGGTCGAGAAGGGCGCTTATACGCGCCCAGCGCCACCCCCGCCGCCCCGGCCTCTTGAACGAAGCTACAACGTTCCGGCGAATGCGGCTCTTCGTCACGTTCTCCAGGAATGGGCATCGGATGAGGGCTGGTCCGTGTACTGGCCGGCAGCAGCGGACGGTAGTGAGTGGATGACAGAAATTGCCGTCAGCTTCAAAGCCACAGATTTCCAGCAAGCAGTTACCAAACTGATCGCCGGCCTGCCGGCCAACGCAGGTCTTGCCGCGACGTTCAACCGTGCCAATTCACCCATGCTTCTGCATGTAAGTGAGTCTTCCAACATGCAGGAGATCCCGTGATGCGGACCCCCACTCAGATCGCGCTCTGCGCCGCAATTGCACTTACCCTGACCGGCTGTTTTTCACGTGAAGTACGCCGCTCCATTGACGAGCAGCGCGTTGAAACAAAGGCCGCGTTTGAGCGACCGGCCATCACCAATGACCGCACCAGCGTTCAGTCATCGGAGCGCCTGTACGTCCCTGTCCGCAAGGTCACGATGGCACAAGGGCGCAGCGCTTGGCTCACCAGTCAGCGTGTGACCCTTAGCTTGGACACGCCCGTGCCGCTCACTACCGTCCTGCGGTCAATCAGCGACCAGGGCGTCAATCTGACTTCTGACCTGAACCTCAGCGGCTATTCGTGGTCGGGGCAGGTAACGGCCGCCGACAGCGAGACGGCACTGCGAATCGTGCTTGGGGGGATCGGCCTGGACTATGACGTGGACGATGTACGTCGCCTTGTCACCATTCGCCCGGTCCGGTCGAAGACTTGGACGCTCAACCTGGGGAATCGTTCAACGAAGTTTTCCAGTGGCGGACAGAATGCAGTCGGCCTGACTGAGAGCGACACCAATGTCACCAACGCAGGCAGTGGGTCCAGCGGTGGGATGGCAAGCAATTTCAACAGTCTCGGGCGCTCAGGAGGTGGGGAAGAGGAGGGCGCGAAGATCACCAGTGAGGACAACTTCTGGAAGTCCCTGGAAACCGAGCTGGATGCGCGCCTGCAGGTCCGACTGCCCAACACAGGGGGCGGGGCAGTCGCGACACCGGGTGCGCCGGCAGTGCCGGGCACACCCGCTGTTGATGAAGGCGTTAAGAAGATCGGCAGCTTTGCTCTGAACCCGGAGACGGGGGCTGTAACGGTTTCGGCACCGCAGTGGGTACTGAGGGATCTGGATGGGTACATGGCCCGCGTCCAGGCCATGTATAACGCCGAAATTACCTTCACCGGCGAACTGCTGATGGTGTCCCGTTCGCGTACCGACAGCGAAGGTCTGGACGTATCGGCCTTCGCGAGCTTCGCGAAGGGAAGGTATGGCGCTGTAATCAAGAACAACGCCTTGGGCGGCGTCACCCTTTCGTTCCCCGATGGCGCAAACAACCTCGCCAACGTTGTTGCAGAGGGCCAGTCCGTTCCGGGTGCCTTGATCGGCATCGCCTCCAAAGCTGACTCGCTGCAGATTTTCAATACGTGGCTGTCAGCAGTAGGCCGTGTCAGCGTGGTACAGCGGCCCATCATCACCACCACCTCCGGTGTGCCGGCCGAGTTCAGCAAGCAGAGCACCTCGTATTTCAACCTGATTTCTCAGGATGTAGCCGCAGGCGGCATCAGCGGTGCGGTAAGCGCCACGCGCAATACGCTGCAGTCCAAAACATTCGGGACCCAGCTGACGATCAACCCGCGGTACGACTACGGGACTGGACTCATCCGCGCTCACATCAAGCTCAACCACGTCCTGCCCAATGGGCAGCAATCGGTCAACCAAACCATCAACGTAGGCGATTCGTTCCGCACGATCGCTACAGCAATTCCTCTGGATACGAAGCACTCGTATAGCGGTGAAGCCCTGCTGCGTGACGGAGACCTGGTGGTGATCGGCGGCCAGAATGAGGAGTCGCAGTCGCTCGATGAAAATGGGCTCCCGGCCAAACAGGGCACGATCAGTGGTATCGCGGGCAAGAAGTCTGCGCGGCGAGAAGAGGCGACGTACTATTTCGCGCTCCGCGTATCCGTGAAGGCGCGGTGACCATATGAAGAAGGCCAGGGGCTTCACCCTGTTGGAAATGGCCATTGTGGTTGCCATTATCGTGGTGACCGCGCTCATCATGACGCCCATTTTTGGCAAGTACCTCACCGCGCTTGCACGGAACCACGCCGAGCAAGCCCGGATCGACAACCAGCGAATTGCCGATTCGATGCTTGCAGTCGCACAGAACGAAGGCAACGGCATTCTACCGGCTCCCTATGCTGGGCCTGGTAACCCGAACGCGATTGCGAATCCTGCGGACAATAGCGCGATAGGGATAGCTTTCCGGCAAGCGCTTTCGGAGTCCGGGCTGATTCCTACCGCGATCAATGATGATGGCACGTCAGCAAAGAATGCACGGGTCTACCAGCGCGTCACCGGTCTCACCCAATCGATGCCGCTCTACTTCCGGTCGGGTCCCCTGGTCTCTATGACATATGACTACGGCGTTATCTACGCGACGCGGTGTCCTGAGTCGGACTCATCCTGCAGAGGCTCTGGCCGTCCCGGTGCGTCACCCTCACTGACCGCTGCTAATCGGCAGTCGTGGGCTGTCGTGCAACCTGACCTGGCACCTGTTTTTGTGTCGACGCTGCCTGTGCAGAAATCAATGCTGGCCACCACTACTCGCCGTGTTGATCGTGTGCGCGACGCGCTGCTTTCCTACTACCGGGGCAAGCAGCTAAGCGCGGCCGCTACGGATACGACCAACTGGTTCCCTGGCTCTGGCTACGGTGGGGCAAATCCCGCGTCCCACCAGGGCTGCAGAGACGGTTGGTACGAGCTGGACTCCACAAACGTCCTGCCCCTCATCGGCCTCTCCCAAGGAGAGTTTGGTCGAACGAGCTGGGGAGGGCGAATCGAATACTGCCGCGACTACGATCCTGCGGCATCAAAAGGTGCAAACGCTCCTCCTCACGCAGCAGCAATCCGCTTTAGGAGCGACGTTTCACAGGGTGCGGCCCCCGATGCCGCGGTTCTAGGCAACAACGTTATTCTCACCCTCTAAGGAGCTGTAACTGTGAAACTCTTCGGCAAGAAACGCGCGAGCAAGGGCTTTACGCTCGTTGAAATGATCGTGGTGGTGGCCATCATCGCTATCGTGGCCGCGATTGTGCTGCCCAAGCTGTTGGGCAACACCAACGCGGCACGTGCGACGCTGCTCACGCGCACGTCGAATTCGATCGCCCAAGCCGTGAACCTGATCGCCATGGAATGCGGTGTGTCGACCGTTGTCAGCGGCAGCGTGCTGCCGGCCAGCGGCCGCAACATGGCGGACGTTCTCTTCGAGGGCCGCTCTGCTGTGGCACCGGCGAAGCAGGCCTGCTACGACGCTGCCAACGTGATCCCGATGCGTGATTCAGTGGCCCGCTCCGGGACCGGCTGGGAAGTCTCCGGCTTCCCAATCACCGTCACGGGCGGCGGCGGCAACAAGTTCTCCATCGCGTACGCCAACGTGCCCAATGAAGTGGTGCTTCCAGCGGCCAAGCCGTACACAGCCGGAATGACCACGCTCGCTGCCAGTGACACGACCAGCGACGTGGTGAACTACAGCGTTGAAAGCGCTGGCACGCGCACTCTCACCTTCAAGCTGAACTGACCTATGTACGCTGCATTCGTCACTGCGGTGTTCGCAATGATGGCCACCGTGATGATAAATGTGGCGATCAAGTACGACAGCCGAACGGAAACCATGCGCGAAGGCCGCATCCGGGCCGAACAGGCCCGGATCGCGGAGGGGATAATTGCCTTCACGGATGAGCGGGGTAGGCCTCCGTCGTCGCTTGATGAGCTAGTCGCTACGGTGGGCTTCGAGCAACTACGGTCCTCCCGGAATGAGTGGCAGAAATACCAAATGAGCGGTCTGCTCAATGATGGTACGTGGCGCTTCGAGCGCGCTGCCAGCTGGACTGCAATCCGCAAGGACGGAGCAGTCGGGTATGCCAGTGAGAACAGTTGTGGATCGGGCGGTCTAAGCGACGCGGCCAGTTGGTGCGGCTCCCCAGGGAGCGTCTGGCACCGCGTCGAGACGCGGGAGCGATTCTCCGATGAAATCGCCCAGGAGAAGTACCGTCAGCGGCGAACCCTGCAGCTGCTGGCCGATTACTGGACCACGCGTCAGGCGTTTCCCCGAACCGGCGTAGGCGGCCAGACGCTCGCCACGGGGCAGCTATTGCCGCTGCCAGTCCTCGTTGGCTACAGCGGTACAGCAGCCACGTGCACAGGCGTCTACACCTGGATGGGTCTGCCTTTTGACTGTGCCGCGCTCTTTGACGTTTGGGGCAATCCTGTTGGGTACCAGTTCCAGAATGACCGTTACGTGCTGCTCGCCTCCGAAGCTCCGTTCTCAACGGCAGACGGCCAGCGCGTGATTGTTGCTAGCCCCCTAAATATTCAAGGTTGAACATGAAAGACACCGATGTGGTAGCCAGCTGGGGCTGGCAGAATCCTCCTTCCTTCGTTGTTGCTCAGGCCGGCCAGGTCGTGGATGTCTCCGGAGACGGCCGGCGTGCCATCGAGGCGCTTGGGCTTCTGGACGCTCCGGCCCGAGAGAAGCTGGGAACGGCGTGCCCGCGCGGGGAAGACTTTGTTGACTACGCACTGCATGAAGCCCCTAAACTCCTGGCGAGTGCAGAGCAGATCCGCGCATTGGTTGGCGGCGTGCCCTTTTACGACAGCCTTTCACTACTGGACCGCCATCCATGCATGGACAAGCCTACGGTCCTGCGTGAGTGCAAGCAGAAAGACTGCGTGGTGATGCTGATCGAAGGCAAGCGCCCGGTAGTCGTATTCGCTTCGTATCAGTCCATGATGCATTTCAAAATGGCTGGCCGCACCGCTCGCGCCACGGACGCGATCGAGCTGGGAATTGCCGATGAGGCCCGCCTTGTCGCAGTAGGCGGCCGCGACGAGATTTCAGCCGTGCTCGGTGACAACACTGCTGGCGCTGAGATAAGCGCCGTGGAAGTCGACCGGGTGTGGGATTCACGCTCAGGCGAGACCAAGGAACACGCTGAGCAGCTGGAGCTCGCGCGTCTGCTGGACCATGCGATGACGGCGCGGGCCACGGACATTTCAATCATCCCTAAGCGGGATGGCAACTATCGTGTGTTCGTGCGGCGGTTTGGCAACCTGATGAAGCCTCGAACCACGCACACCTGGGATGCGGCTCAGGCGCAGCAGATCATCACTACGCTGGAAGCCAAATCCGGCGCAAACCCGTCGAACTCGACATATCGAGAGCCTCGGGATGGTGCGCTGTCATATCGATCGTCGTCCGGCGAGGTCTTCCTGCGTTTGAGCTTTATTCCCCTCAATCAACGCGGTGACACTACCCGGCGCAAGAGCGTAAGTATCCGCCTGTTGCCGACTGATGAGGATGCGATCGACTTGGCGGCGTTGAAGCTTCCCGAGCAGGTAGTGGCTGCTGTGAGGAACTGCGTCCAGATGCCTAGCGGCTTCGGACTGGTTGTCGGTCCGATGAACTCCGGCAAATCCACGACTTTGGCTGCGGCCCTTGGCATGCATGTGGAGTATTTCGGGACGACAAAGAAGCGGGTCAGTGTCGAAGACCCGGTTGAACGCTTTATCCCAGACGTGATTCAGGTCGAAGTGCCTCCCGTCATGCAGGGCTCACGTGGCGTCGTGATCGATGATAACGAGCGTTTCAACGTGATTCTTAAAGGCAGCAAGCGACATGATATCAACGTCTACTGCGCCGGCGAGGTTCGTGACGCGGAAACCGCGAAGTTCTGCGTCAGCGTTGCAAGCTCCGGGCACTTGGCGTTCTCTACCCTGCATGCGAAGAACTCGATCTTGGCGTTCGACATTCTTGCCAAGATGGTGCCGGAGGACATGCGATTCCAGCTGGGTGAGTCCCTGAATGTCATCATCAGCCAGCGGCTGGTTGCGGCTCTGTGCCCGACATGCAAGATCAAGTCGAAGCCCACTGCCGAAGAAAAGAAGTCCTGGCAGCTTTACATGGATATGGAGGGCGAGAAGCTTCCGTTGCCTGCGACCATCTACCGCGCAGGCCCAGGCTGCGACGCGTGCGAAGGGCAGGGTTTCATTGGCTATCGGTCAGTGTGTGAGGTCCTTCCATTCACGCGGTCGGTGCGAGACGCAGCCGCAGGCATCTTGGAGGGTGGTGCTAGCGCGAAAGCCGCACGTGACGTTATGGCGAGCCACCGCACCCTGACGCTCGCCGCATCCGCAGCCTCCTACCTGAAATCGGGCGATATCGATTTTCGCTCCGCGGTTCACCTCTGAGGCCCGCCATGCAGCAGATCATGTCACTCAAAGAACAGCAGTCTTCGGCTGCTGCCCTACGTTCGCAGCTGGCTGCTGGCGTTCCCATCGCCGAGGCCGTAGAACGTCTCGCCGAGCTGCAGCCGGAGTTCGAGGCTTTTTGGCTTGGGGCGGCCAAGGATGTTGGAAATGGCCGCACGCTGTCCGCAGTGTTGATGCCGATCTGGCCAACGGGGGCGATCAGCGCCGTTCGCGCTGGCGAAGAGAGCGGGCGGCTTGTTCGCGTCTTGGAGAACCTCTCGCAGTCGATTCAGATTCAGCGCGAAATCAATTCTGAAATCAAGAAGATTGGTTACCCCCTCGCGGTCCTGGCTGGTGCAACGGTGGTGTTCGTTACGATCCTGCTCACGCTGGTACCAAGCCTGACCGTGCAGCTGCAGCACGCCGTTGGCAACTACGGCGATGTGAAGGGCATTGCGGGCCTTGGATTGAGCATTCGGCTCCTTCTCGTGGAGCATTGGGTCTCGGCGGTCATCGGCGCTGCGGCTGGGGTTGCCGGCTTGGCCCACTGGATCAGGCAGCCCGCCACCCTCCGCGAACTTGCGCGCATCGTGGTCGACCTCCCTGTATTGGGTCCGGCCCTCTACCAGCTCTGCTTCGGGCTATGGGCGCGTTACCTGGCGATGGGCGTCGCGTCCGGGCTATCTACTATTGACGCGCTGCGCGCGACCACGGACGTTCTGCCAGAGCCGATGCGCGCCGGCGTGCGTGGCCTTATCCAGGATCTCGCAGTACGCCACCTGCCTATGGACAAGGCGACCAACGCCAAGGAACTTCCGGAGGCCGATCCCAGACGTAAATGGCCTTTCTACGTTCGACGTGCCTTCGCGGTCGCGGCCCAAAGCGGTGAGCTTGATGTTGAGCTGGAGCGAATCGCACCGGAGCTGATCGCTACGGGAAAGGAGGAAGTGCAGGCTGCTGTCAAGTACGGGTACTACGTCGCCATGGCTGTATCAGCAGCGATGCTGGCCAGTGCGATGGTTTTGATCTACGTCCCGATGATGGACGTCTTTGAGCGAGTCAACTGAGGTCACCATGGATAACAAACTGACGCGACTGTTCAAGCGCCGCAAGCCGGCCAACCGGATCTGGCTGGACGATGAGCTCCCTGCCGGGCCTGGGGCAGTTATCGAGGGCTCTCAGCAGACTGTTGCGCCGTCAGGACCTGGGCACGCGGAAACCGCTCTAGAAGTCGCAGGGGAGGGCGCAAGCCGTTCGTCCGCCGGTAGGGCCTCTCGGCTGGCCGGACGGCTTGCACGGACCCGACACATGGGCAAGCAAGAGGCCGGCGACAAGCAGCCGTCGCCCGCCACCTACAGCGTCATCGTGGCACCAGCTCACTTGGGTGCAGCAGTCGGACGGAAGGTGTTGGTGTGTGGTCATGGACTTTTTGCCTCTCTGGACAAGTCCGCGCCCAAACCGACCGAGGGATTCATTGACCAGCCTTCCCGCCGTGCAGGCCCGGTGCTGACTGGCTTCAAGAAGGGGGAGACAGCCGCAAGGTTGTTCATCGCGATCGATGAGCGACTGGTCCATCAGCCCAAGGTGCGCTACGCGCTTGCTCTGGACTATTACCTGCGATGGGGCATGGCTCACTCAAAAGCACCCTTGGTGCTGCTGGGTGGAGCTGAATCTGAGGGTACCACCTACATCGACGTGATGGTGTTCAGTAATGGTACTTTGCGCGATCTGTTCGAGCACGAGCTGCCGGCGCACGACCATCGCGACTTCGTAATCTCACTCAAAGTTCTGCTGCGCAAGATTGCCGACGACTGCCCGGGGGCGCGAATTGTTGCAGCCGCGCCGCTGCCTGACTGGCGGAACGACGACGTGGAGTACATCGGCGACGCGCCCTTGAAGGCACTTTCGTTCCGCCCCCTCGGTGCTTCCAAGGCAGGAGCGCCCGGTGTGAAAGCGAGCGCTGCAGTTGCCATTGCTGGCCTCCTCGCCTATGGCGTCCAGGTTGGATACGGCTGGAAGAGTTACAGCGATGCGGGTGCCGGATACAAAGCCGAAGTAGCAGACCCCGTTCTGAGCGATGCAGGCGGCATCAACAACGCTCGACTGGAGCTGCTGCAGCGGCGTGAGTTCTACATGCAGGAGATCCGTCCTCAAGAGGCCTTGGCAAAGAAGTCCCGCCAAATAGTCTCAGGCATCGCCACACTGCCGGGGGTTCGTATCAACTCCATCACCTTTGGCAGCAGCAATGCTGGGACTTTGAATTCGGCGGCTGCTGTTGATGCTTCCGGCGCGCCGATAGCGCAGCCCGTAGAGCCGAACGTCACCATGGAACTGCTCGTTCAACAGTCGGCTGACTCCGCCCTCACTGACGCAGAAAGCCTCATGACTGCCATCAGTGCCCGTACCGGAATGCGTTTGCGCCTGCAGAAGGCGCAGGGTTGGTCTACCGACGAGACCACCGGCATTCGTAAGCTTCGTATTGAGGGATTCACGCAATGAACAAAACCTTGTTTGCCGCGATCCTAGCCGCCGGCATCTTCTCTTACTCCGGATACCTGGGAATGACTGTCTTTATGGAAAAGGCCGCTCAACAGCAGGCCGAGACCGAGGTGGTGCAGCGTTGGAAGAACAGTTACCAAGCGCTGGGGAAGAGTAGGGCTGCGTGGGAGCGCCGGTACCCGAGCCTTGCCAAGTACAACGACCTCCTGGCCCTGTTCCGGGGGCTCTCGCTTGCGCGCTACGGTCTATCCGCAGATCCCGATCAGCTGTCGGTCCTCAAAGTCGAGCATGTCCAACACAACGGAATGAACGTGGGGCTCACCCGCGTCTGCGTCGGTTCATCGGGCGCGGCAGCAAATGCAGGACTGCAGGTGACCGCTTCGGGTTACTCGGCGCTGCTTGATGGCGTGAGCAATCTTGCTGCACGCAAGGATATCGAAATGAGCGCGATCACGGTTTCGAGCGATGCCTCGGGTGCACCCCAGGCAACGATTGGTGATTTCTGCATGCTTCTGCGTAATGGAGGCCAGGCATGAAGCTCCTGCAGTCCTCGGTGATACAAATGGCACTGGCCGGCGGCGGACTGGCCTTGATTTGGTCGGGTTTGGATACCGTGACCGAGAACATCAAAGCGCTACCGGTGCTGCAGGTAGAACACGTCGCAGATCAGGGTGCCGAAGCCGCGGTACCGGAAATCTTCCCTGTCTGGGTTGCTCCGCGCGCAGCGGCAGTCACCAGCTCAGCCGATGGGTTGGTGGATTCCGCCTTTTCAGCGGTACCGGCTCCGGCTGAGGAGCAGGCACCGGCAGAGCCACTCTACGGCGAAGCGCTAGCTGCGTCTGCCAGGGTGCAGGGTACATCTGGCAATGGGGCTTTTATCAACGAGCGGTTCTATGCCGCTGGTGACGAAATCGCCGCCCTCGCCGTGCCCTCGGCCGACGGGGTGACGCTCGTGCCCCGGCTTGTGTCCGCCGGGCGCGACCAGGTCGTCATGTTGATCGCTGGCCAGCAGGTGGTTGTCAGGAAGGGGGACGCCGGATGGCAATGACCTTGGCAGACTTACGGTTTGATCATCCGCGCGTATTTTGGACGGGTTCTCTCTTGCTTGCCGGCGGACTGGCCTTCGGAGCATTCCTGGTAGTGCCAACCAACCCTTTCTTCGAGGCTATCGGGATCAATGGAGCGCAACGCCAGTTGATCGCTGCCAAGAACGCCGCCTATTGGTACACCAGGGCGATGATCCACGCGTCCGCTGAGGAGCTGCACTTTGAGAGGCGCTTTGGCAGCGTGGTCCGCTATGACGGTGCACTGATCGCCATGCTTCCCGAAGGCGACTCATTCAGGGAGCGTCGGCTGCAGTTCGCGGACGTGGTGATTCTGTCTCCGGCTGACGCGGACAGCGCGGTACGCGCCATGCGCTACAAGAATGCTCGCTTTGAAATCTATGAAGACTCGAAATCCGTTGTGTGGATTGATGGAAAGCCGCTGAACATTAGCCTTATTGAGTCAGGTGCGGCGAAGCCTGATCCAGATCCCCCAACAAATATTGTCGACCTCGCATTCGCGTCCTACTACTGGAACCAAGTCAGCGGAGAGAACCATGAATAAACCCTCGATCGCGGCCGTGCTCCTGCTCGCTGCGGCAACAGCTGCTGCGCAGCAGCTGCCGAGCAAAACCTACGATGGTGCGGTGCTGGTTGACCGGCGGGCGCAGCAGCAGCCGTCTGAGCGCGCTGGGGCGGCTCCCCCGCTTGTGGTCGTGAGCGGCTCCAGAACCGACCCCACAATGTGGAACCCGGTTGACGCCGGAGCTGTCGTCATCAAAGGCGTGAACAGCGGTGCAGCACAGTCTGTAGTGGTGAACCCGGGGGCGCTAAGCAGGAACATTTCTGCAGCCGGTCAGCCGGCCACGATCGTGCGCACAGGCGCTAACAAGCGGATTGTGAAGTACACCGGAGCCTGCCCTGCCTTTCACAGTGGCTCGATCACCTGGGATCAAGAGGAGATCCGGACGGTTAATGACCCCAACTGGAAGGCGATTGGCCCGCAGATGAACCTGGTGAATACCTGCACCCCCATCGAGGAGTTCAGGTGGGTCGCCGAGTCCCAGGCGTGCCCTGCGTATTACAACGGGCAGATCACCTGGCAAGCCGAGGAACGTCGGGTTGGCGGCGGCGCGTGGGGTAGGACGGGGAGGACCCAGAATCGTGTAGACGCCTGCACACCGATAGTCGAAACGCGGTGGGTCGGGGCTTCTCAGGGCTGCCCAGCCTACTATTCAGGCAGCATCACCTGGCTCGCCGAAGAGCAGCGAGTGGGTGGTGGCAGCTGGAACCCAACTGGTCGAACGCAAAATCGAGTCGACAGCTGCACCGGGATCGTAGAAACGCGCTGGGTGGGTGCATCGGTTGCTTGTCCGGCCGGGTACACGGGAGCTAACACGTGGGAGGCCGAGGAACGCCGGACTGCGGGCGGCCCGTGGTATGGAACGGGGCAGACTCGAAATGCATCCAACACCTGTGCACCGGCCGCCAAGCCTTGCACCGCCGCCACGCGAACGGATCTGCGGACCTTTAGCAGCTTGAACCCGTATCCGTGGACAGAGCTCCGCGTCTGCGACGCGAGCAATCAGGGTCAGCGCGCCTTGTCCAATATCATTTCGTGCGGCGGTGCTGGCTGTGGCGGTGGTTCATTGTGGCGGGCGATGGTTTGCCAGGGCGCAGGGTGGACGATCGTCAGGGGTGTAGGCACGTCCCCATACAACGGCGTGTTCCCGGAGGATTACAGGGACTTGGAAGCGCAGATGCAGAACGATTACATCGAAAACGGTTGGGGCGGGTATACCAGCCGATCCCTGACGACCTACAAGTGTAATTAGTTGACCAGCCGAACCGCGTTCTCCCCCGCCTGGTGGAGGACGCGGTTCCGCTCAACGACGTAGCCATGGCCACTCAGAAGATCCTCAGCACTGACACCTGCAGGACCCCGCTTCTGGCGGCTGTTCAATGGCGTCAGCGCGCCCAAAAGCAGCTTGTCCTGGGCGTTGACCCTGTACTCGCCGACCGGATGGGAATGGATCGTCTGGCCCGAATGAACCATTCCGGCAGCTACTTTTCGAGAGTCGTTCACGCAAAGCGTATGGGCATGGTTGCTGCCCACGATCACGGAGAACTGTGCACCATCGCTCGCTATGACGCCGCAGGCCTCATAGCCTGTCTCGCGGCTGTATTCACGCAGGCGAGGGGCCACACGCAGCACGAAGGCGTCCAGGTTCTCTCCCGGCGCACTGAACTCCTCGAACAGGAAGTGATAGGGGAGCTTGCCGAGGCCTGGCACGGTGAGAAATCCGCTTTCCACCGGAGCCGATCCGCTACTTCCTTTCGTCTCGATGACCGGCGCTGCGGGCGCAATGAAGGGGAGGGCGGCTCCAACAAGTCCAGCAAAAAGCGCAGAGAGCAACTTCATGTCATGGTTCTCCAGGTAGGTGGCGTAAGGCCCATAGATAGGTTATCGGCACAGCACAAAGAAAACTTTGATGTATATCGCAGTATACACACACAGCGAATCGTGATAGTGTTTTTCTATCCGTAACCCGCGTCTGACAAAAGTTCTAGCTCGGCGTGCCGTTAATGACGTGCACCATCCCCTGTGCCCAGGAAGCACCATGTCGAATACAAGCGAAAGCGTGAAATTCATCTTGGTGGAGGTGTATGACCTCAGCCAGGAATATGCAGTAGACGAGGAGGGTGATTATTCTTGGTTGGTGACCGTCAGGATCGAAGGCGGAACCGTGGCGGACGTCTTAGACGGCGCACACTTTGATGAGCTTGCGCCGTCTGGCGTCAAGGTGGCCAGCCGCATCAAACTTCCCGATCACGTTGAGTTCTCGACGTTCTGTTCGAAGGATGCTGTCCGTCGTTTCTTTGGTGAGGCTCTCCCAAAGACGGAACATGAAATGCAGTTTGATCGCCTTTACAGAAGTGTGGATGTGTTGACCGTTGGTCAACTCAGGCAGGCGCTTGCGGGCCTGCCAGATGAAATGCCGGTGATTCACACGGCCGAAATGCTCGACAGCGGGCTCCGCACCAACCGCATAGGCTTAAGCGTCCAGAGCGGTGAGTGGGCGTACGACGAGCCAGGGAAGCCTTCCTATGACGATACGCGGTGGTGCCTGCGAGTTGCAGAGGTGTGGGACCACAGGTGGCATTCGCTTCCCACACCTACAAACGATGCAACACAGACAGCGGGCTTGCCTTAGTTACATCTGCAACTAATTTCGCATAATAAAGATTACGTTAAAAATCAAAGAGTTAGAGAGCCGGCGCAGCCATTTTCGTACGTTACTACATGTTGGAGATTTATCAACCATGCCTCCCCGCGTGTCTCCCAAGATGGCTTTGACGGCAATCCGTCGCCCTCCTGTTACGTGAGCATCACTTTCTAAACCCACGATCCGACCATGAAGAACACAACCAAACTCGCAATTGTTGCCCACTCACCGCAGTTGTTGTTCGCAACGGCGCTGATCGTGGGAGCGGTCTACGGCCTGGCCACCTTCACCCCGTCTCCGCCTGAGCTGCCCTATGTCACGTTCACGGACACGTTTGGCATTCCGATCTACGTCGTCGGCATTGCGTCAGGTGTGTTCTTCCTGTTGCGCGCCATCCGTGGAATTCGGGCCATGATTAAGTAGCTCTAGGAGGTCCAATCCAATGGTCGATGCCAAGGCATTTGCAGACTTGATTAGAGAGTTCCTCCACCAGTTCCCTGAGCGTGACAGAGTGGACTGGGCTGCAGCCTTTGAGGCGGGCCAGCAGCTCATTGAAATGGCCGATTCGCTCGATCCTTCGATTGAACCTAAGTTTCACTCATTCACGGCAGGCCAGGTCGTTCAGATGCTGTCGCTCTTTTCTCGAAAGGACGTGGAAATGCCACCTGCGGATCAGCCAGTAGTGGTTATTCGCCACGATCCACAAGGTGAGGCCGGCCCAGGGCTGTACGCCAGGCGCAACGACGAAGGCTTTGCCCTCCATCTTGATGGGGTGCCAGGACGGAGAAAATAGCGGTCTTATTGCCTCACACCGGCCCGCCGGGACCGCGGGATCAACCCACAGCTGGAGACGCACGATGGACGTAAAGAAGAAGCAGAAGCTCAATGATGCCGTTACAGCACGCATCGGCTTGGCCCAGAATCAGATCCTTGAGCTGCAGCATGCGCTGCAGCTGCGGGGTAAACCGGTTGACGATGGTTACGAGCTGGATGACGGCTGGCCGGTGGGCGTCACCCTCATTAAGCACGAGTTCCTCGAATGGTATGACGGTTTTCATTCTGCGGTGCATGCTCTCCAGGACGGCTACGACCAGTTCAAGTACGAGCACGCGCCGGACAAATGGTTGAACGAGCTGCTGGAGAACGTCGGTTTGCCTGCCCATGCACCTGATCGATGGGCCCCGGTTGCGCTGGCCATCCGCAATCGTAAGAAGCAGGGCTAGTCATGCCATCAGCCCGCCACTCGCCGGCCTTGCCCCGGCTATACCTACTGGCAGCCGCAATGATGGTCTCGCCTGCCGTGAGTGCCGGCAATGTGGTCAGCGATTCCCGCATCCAAGACGGACGTGTCCAGCTGATTCTCTCGAACACCACGCCCGAGGTGGTTATCACCCTGGAGCGTGTCGAGGTGCCAGCTGCCCTCGCCTACAAGCGGGGGACGGCGCGACCTGTGTCCGTCCGAACTGTGCCGGCTTCCGGCATCGTCGGCGAGCGCACGGTTATCGATCTTGGATCGGTGGAGGAGGTGTTCAATGGTGGCGGTCCGGCTTCGGAGACCGTCGCCACGCTTAAGAGCACCACTACGGCCGGCATGACGCTTTGCCTCAACAGGCACACTCCCGTGACAGTGCTGATGCGGCTGGGCCGTGCATCTATCAAGCTCACGCGCGCGGTGCCTACGACGTTCTGCCATGGTCGGACCGAAGACCAGCAGCAGGCTCCGCTGGGTTGAGGGTTCAGCCCACCAGCGCCATACTCATCGCGTCGCAAGAATGCGACGCGCATTTGCAATTTGCGGTTTCAGGCAAATCCCTTTGTTCGGTGTGGAGGTACATGTAATGGACAACCTTGTCGATCGGGCAATGCTTGCGTCCGGCTGGCTGGCCACTGTCGTGGGCGCTGCCCTACGGATCTTTGCCAAGGTAGGTGCGGTTCTATGCGTAGGCACCCTCCTCTACAAATGGCTTTTCAGCGACCAGTTCGACTTCCTCAGCCTCGCTCCTGTGGCCCTGTTGTCCCTGTGCGGCGCGGCATTCCTGATAGGCACTGCAGTCAAACATGTTGGATTGACGCTGGTCGGCAAGACGGAATAGTTCCAGCGGTTCTTTCACCGATTCCCTTCTAATTGGACACTTCTATGGATATTCAGAACGCCGTACCCCTTGCCCCCGCACAGGTCACCGCTCCGCAGGAGCTTTGGGATCAGCTGGCAGACAGTCTTGAAGCCAGGCTGTTGGCTCAACCGCAGGCACTCGCGCTGCACTTCTTGAAAACCGCCACGCCCGAACAGCTGGCCGAGGTTGCCGGTGATTCCCTCCCGTCGACGGACAACACCCGGGCGGGCGTGATTGCGCACCTTTCCGCCCGCATCGAGTGGAGCTCTGTGCGGTCGTAACAGCCGCGCTGCCGTCCAATCTCCCTTTTCCAGCTTGATTCATCGTTAAACGTTGAGGCTTTACGTATGAGCAAAATTGATCTTTCCCGCATGACCACCAAGGACCTGGGCAAGCTGATTCGCGACGCCAAGCGCCAGCAAGCCGTGGTCGCCAAGCGCAAGCCTGGCGCTGCAGTCCGCGCGAAACTCACCAAGCTGGCCAAGGCCGAGGGCTATTCGATTGCCGAACTGTTCGGGTCGGGCCTAGCGTCTGCTGCCAAGCGCCCAGCGTCCCGCAAGGTGAGCAAGAAGCGCCCGGCGGCCAAGGCCAAGGTCGCTCCCAAGTACCGTGACCCCAACAATGCGGATCTGACCTGGACCGGCCGAGGCCGGCAGCCGCGGTGGGTGGTCGACGCGATCGCCGGCGGTGCTGACCTCAACTCGCTGGCGGTTGGTCCTCACGCATCCGCTGACGCCGCCGTTGGCGGCTGACACCGGAACGGAAACCCAATACCTGCAGCTGCAGCTGCCCCGTAAGGAGCCATCGTGGCGAACCACTTCCTGATCGACAATCAGCCCTTCTCAACGTCCGACCGCGATGCACAGGCCCAGCTGGCTCGCGCGTACGCTACCAAGAAGCGGCCGGCTTGCCCCTGCACCAGGCCACCGGTACCGATGTATATCGCCAAGCTGGAAGGCCATTACATCGTCAAGCGCATGCCGAACACCGGGGCCAAGCATGCCCCGGTGTGCGACAGCTACGAGCCGCCGGCGGCCCTGTCCGGCTTGGGTGAGGTGTCCGGGGCAGCAATCCAGGAAGACACCGAGTCGGGCATCACCAACATCAAGCTCGATTTCGCGCTCACCAAGACCGGGGCGCGCCCCGCCCCGGCCGCAAGCGGCGCGGAGACGGCGTCCGTCCGCACCGATGGCAAGAAGCTCACCATTCGCGGCCTGCTCCACTATTTGTGGGATCAAGCTCAGTTCAATCGTTGGTCGCCCGCGATGGACGGTCGTCGCAGCTGGGCGACGATCCACAAATACCTCATCGGCGCAGCTAACAATAAAGCGGCAAAGGGCGAGAGCCTGGCCGAGTCCCTGTTTGTCCCTGAGCCCTACTCGCCTGACCGCCGAGCCGAGATTGATGGCCGCCGGCGGAAGATCCTCATGCCGCTGGTGCCATCCGGGAAAGCCCGCCGACTGATGCTGGTCGTCGGCGAAGTCAAGGAAATCGGTGCGGCCCGCTACGGCGGCAAGATCACCATCAAGCACATGCCAGGTACCGCCCTGCTCATCAACGAGGATCTGCACAAGAGGCTGGACAAGCGCTTCGCCTCCGAGCTTGGCTTGTGGGACACCCTGTCCGAGTCCGGCGTTCGGCTGATGCTGATTGGCACCATGGGACAGAACGACGGCGGCACCTATTCACTGCATGAAATTGCCCTGATGCTGGTCACTGCGCAGTGGCTCCCCTTCCAGACCAAGGACGAATACGACCTCATCGATGCCATGGTGCGCGCGAACCGCCGCTTCACCGTAGGGCTGCGCTACAACCTGCCTTCCGATCGGCCGCTCGCTACTGCAGTGTTGTCCGACACCACGCCAGCTGCAGTAGCCATGTACGCGCTGCCGATCCAAGCCGGCGCTACCTATTTCGAGCAGCTGGCCGAGCTGGTGGACGAGGCGCAGATGCCCGCGTGGTTCTGGCGTCAGGGCGAGGCGTTGCCGGCGTTGCCGGCAACGGAAAATTACGTATCGATGCCCGTGCCGAGCGAGGATGACATGGCCACCGAACACGCGGACGAAGCAGAAAGCGCGTCCTGAAATAGAAGAGTTTCGTTCACGATTACTGGTTCAAACTTCAACTGTCGCAGGTGCTGCGACTCCCTGTAGCAATCTTCGCCGGCGGCGGCCACCTTCCACTACTCCCTGAGCGGATGTGGCCACCGCCGGCATTTTTTTGCGCGTTATTTGGGTTGAAGGAATGAGCCTATGACTGCCCACACCGAGCGCCGGCGCTGCAGCAGCTCTCTGTCTGCAGCTTCGATACCGCCGCCCTATTCCGCAGGAGACTGCGTATGCGCCTGAACAAACATCAGCGCGAACTTGTTCGTATGCGGTATGACGGCCGCTGCGCCTACTGCGGCGAAATGCTCGGCGCACGATGGCACGCCGACCACTTGGTGTCGGTGGGACGGGAGTTCGTATTTGTCGCCGGGGGTACTCGTGCCACCGGCAAGCTATCGCGGCCGGAGAACGATCAGATCGACAATCTGATGCCGGCGTGCGTCCCATGCAATATCGATAAGCACTCAATGTCGCTGGAGGCTTGGAGGGCGAAATTGGCGCGCGCGTGCGACGTGTTGGCCAGCAACATCCCCACGTACCGCCACGCCGTGCGCTTTGGCCTGGTGCGGGAAACCAAGTCGCCCGTGATTTTCTACTTCGAGCGTCGCGCGGTTTCTAAAGAACGCATCGCATGCGAGCTCTGCGATCGCACCGCCGATGCCTTCGAGCTGGAAGCGGCTGCGGAATCGGGCTGGAGCTGCGGCCTGTCGGGATGGCTCTGCCCGGTGCACAGCCCCGGCAGGCACGGGACCGGCCATGGTTGAGCTGGAAACCATCAGTTACAGCACTGGAAGCCTGGTTCCCGGTCGGAAGCGCCTTGGCACGCTGCCCAAGGCCGAACTGCGCCTGTCGCGAGGAGAGGACGGTCACTGGATGTGGGGCGTGGCCTATCAGGCCGCAGGGGGCTTTGCGTTCGGGATGCCCCCCGATCCGGCCGCCGGGCGATTTGTCGGCGATCGCGCCGAAGCGTTGGCCAATGCCGTGGCGGACCTGCGTCACGGGCTGCAGCTGGCCCCCGAGCGACCGCCTGCCGCCCTCTCAGCGTGGTTGGACTCTCTTCTGACGCGGCCTCAGCCGTCTCAGCTCGAACTGTTTGCCCTGGACACCTTGGCGCACCCGAATGAATGATCTTTTCCCAGCGTTGGCCGCCCTGGAACAGGCGGCAAAGCAAACGAAGCCCCTGTCCGTTGAGCAGCGCCTGCAGCTTACCGAAATCAGGCAGCGACTCCAGGAGCTGACAGTCGCAGCGGGCAACAGCACCGCAGTTCTCGCCCAGGTAGTGGCCACCCAGCCGGCCGACTCTGCACTGCGCGGCGAAAGCCGCACCATTCGTCGCTTGCACCTGGCCGTCTCCAACATGGTGCGGACGGTATAGCTTGCTGGCCCGGCGGCGGCGTCCCGGCTCTTCGAGCTGATTTCGTCCGGAACGCCGCATGCGCGCTGCCGCGCGCCACTTCGACAGCGGTTTCCCCGCGCACTATCTGTCCACAGTTCGGCTCTGCCCAGGGCTCCGGCGATGAAGCAAAAGAGGCGGTCCCGCTATGCGGCACCGCCTCTTTCTTCATGCAACGCGGCTCTTAGATGGCTTCCGCCGTCTTTCCCGTGCCGTTCGCAACGCATGCGATCGGGGACTTCCTTGCCCGCGGTGCCTTCACGCGATCAATGACTCGCTCGGTTGCATTCTGAACCTCTTCAACCGTGTAGCCGAGTTTCCGCGACTTGGCGACGAACTGAGCCATGAGCGAATCGAGCTTTGCGATGCGCTCCGATTCGGCTGGCTCTTTTACCTCCAAGCTGACCATGTATTTCGGCAGATTTCCGCGCTCGTCGCTATCTACGATGATGCCCTCTTCCAAGAGCTGCTTATAGGCTCTCTGGACCGAATCTTTCGACTGCCCCCAATCGTCCGCCGCCTCACGCACTGATGGAAGACGATCGCCTGCCTTCAGTTGCCCCATAAATACCAGGTGTTTGATTTCATCTGCGATCTTACGAGGCTTATTCGGAGCGCTCCCCTGCGGCACTGCCAGCCTAAGTTTCTTCATTCGATGTTGGGTCGGTATAGGTGTGAAGTGACCCTTTCGGGCTGTCTCTGTTCAGGTTTGTAGTGTCGCTTTTCGCCTCACTTGTCGCAATGGCCTGGCGCTTCCGGCTCCATGGTAGGGCGCCTTTAGCTGCTCGCGAAGTATGAACCGTTAGGTCGTAATGGGACGTGATTGATGCCGGATGCCCCCTTCAACAACCAGGGTGGGCGGCGGACCGCATAGCGGCCGCACGGCCGTCGGTGCTCCGCATCGAGCCCGCCATACGGCGGTCTCGCCCCTTCGGGCCTAGTCCTCGCCTCTCCGTGCCGGTCACCGGCACTGCGCGCTCCGCTTGCCAACAGCTGGCACGGCCGCGCGTCCCTGCGCTCCACCCTCACCGCACCGCCCCGGGCCCAGGAGGGAAGCCGTCAGCGTGAATACCGCTGCCAAGCGCAGCGGCGACGTGGGCGTACATAGGCATGCCACCGGGACTGCGCGCCCCGGTCGACCTCGGGATCTGCCGGGCACCGGCGCTGCGCGCCGGCATTCCCTTCGCATGCCCCTCGATTGAACCGGTCAGGCTCGGCCTGCCCGGTGGTGGCCACCGACACGGTGTGCCGGCGGCCTGCAGGCGCGGTGGTGCTGCGCCTGCTGGGACCACGGCGAGGCGGCGCTATGCCGGTGCCTGCCGGCACCGGATCAATTTCGAGCGCGTGCGAGGGCACCGGCCGGCTGCTCGCCGCCCGGTGGTGACGCCTACCTCTCTCGCCGGCGTCCTGCAGGCGCTGCGCGCCTGCAGAAATCTCTCTCGATCACTCGCGATCGCGCGGGCGGAGCATGCCCCGCCCGCGCCTGGCAGCGGCATCCGCCGCTGCTGCCGGCGCTTCGCACCGTTGGACCGTTCGTCATGGCCAGTCGGCTCCCGCCGCTGTGGACGGTTCGCAGAGTCCGTCTGCCTGGCGGCCTATTTCCCTACCGCAACCGCTTCCGCCTGCACAGGACCGCTGGCGCTCTCCTCCTGTGCAGCCGGCCCCGGCCGCGGTACGGGGGCCTTACGGCACACGGGACTCAGCGAAGCAACCATCCACCAAGGGAGCAACTGCCATGACGAACAACGCAACCCCCCTCGATCACTCGCGCAAGCAGAAGCAACAGCGAAAGCCAAAGCCGGCTACAGGATCTAGCAAAGCAGCCATCGCAAAGCACAGCGACGAGCTGACTACCGGTTTTAAGGAAATCCCCAAGGGCTACGTCGTGCGCAACGGCCACGCTATCACCGCCAAGACGATCCGCGACGTAGGCCCGAGGGACATGGAAATCGTCCAGCACGCCATCGCCGCATTCGGCCACCTGTTGAAGCCCTATGCAGTTCAGACCCTCGCCGGGTTTGCCTCGCTGATCGAACTCAGCACGCCTCACCCGAAGGCGCGTGCCGTGGCCGACACCCTCCACCGCCTTTCGGCCTAAAGCCATGTGGAAAAGAGACTGGCGAAAGGCAGTTCTTAAAGACCTCAAACGCTGCGGATTCGGCCTAACCGACGACAACCGAATCATCCACAAAAGCGGCACCTACACCAACGTCGTCGTTACCCACAACAACAACATCAGCCGACTCCAAGCATGCAGCACAACGGGAACACCGCTTTGGACCGGCACGCGCATCAGCGCCTTTATTGAGGCCTTTTGGCCTGCATCACCGAATCACTGACACACCAAAAAACTACAGACAGGGAATCCAGCATGAGCACCGAAATCTTCAAGTCCTTCAAGATCGTTGACCTGACCGTCTCCCCGCACAACGTGCGCTTCAAGGTCACTCCGAAGCCGGAAGTCGTGGAAGCACTGGCCGACAACATCATTGCCGTGAACAGCGATGGCCGCCTTATCAACCCGCTGACCGTCTACGAGTCCGAAGGCAATGACGGCGGCATCGTCGCGGGCAAGACCCGCCTGCTGGCCCTGCAGCTGCTGGTGGAGGACGGCCGACTGCCGGAAGACGCAGAGACCCTGTGCGCCGTGGTCCACAGTGAAGCTCAGGCTGTGCTGGTCAGCCAGTCGGAGAACAACCAGCGCACCAATATGCATCCGCTGGACGAGTGCGACGGTTTCCAGAAGCTGATCGACAAGGGTATGAGCATCGAAGGCGTCGCCCTGGCATTCGGCCAGACCACCCGCTACATCGAGGGCCGTCTGCGTCTGAACAGCGCTGCGCCGGTGCTGCTGGATGGCTACCGCAAGCGCAATTTCCCGGCGCTGGAACAGCTGATGGCGCTGACCCTGACCGACGACCATGCACGTCAGGTAGCAGTTTGGGAAAGCTGCAACGCCAACGCTTACACCTGCAAGCCCAAGCAGCTGCGCGCTGAACTGACCGAGCCGGATGCCATCGATGCCAGCAGCGATCGCCGCATCACTCTCGTGTCGGTTGCAGACTATCAGGCCGCTGGTGGCGAGGTGCAGGCTTCGCTGCTGACCGACCACAGCTACCTGCTGAACCCGCGTCTGTTCGAGGAACTGGTGGAAGCCAAGCTGCGCGAACTGGCCGCCGACGTTCAGGCCGAAGGCTGGTCGTGGGTCGAAATTGAAACGCAGAACGTCTACGCGGCCGCTCAGAAGTACGCCACCACGCGCCCGGAGGACGTGGAAATGTCCGACGAAGAGCAGGCCCACCTGGACGAACTGGAACAGGCGAAGGACGAGGCAGAGACCGCCTATGAGAACGCTCCGGGAGGCTCCGACGAAGAGGACGCGGCGGACAATGCACGCGAAGCGGCGGTCGAGGCCCTGATTGCCTTCCGGGCCAAGTTCAAGACCTTCACCGCCGAGCAGAAGGCGTTCGGTGGGGCCATTGTTGGCCTGTCCAATGATGGTTCGCTCGATATCCGACGCGGGCTGGTCCGACGCGAAGAGCGCCGCGATCTGGACGCGGCCGCCGCCGCTGGCCGTCTCAGCAGCGCCCCGACTGGTGGCCGCGAGACCGGTGATGCGGGTCGTCCCAAGGAAGAAATGAGCCGTGCAATGGTGGATGATCTGCGCGGCCTGCGCATCATCGCCGTTCAGAACGCAGTGGCGAAGAATGCCCGGTTTGCCAAGGTGATGATGGCCCTGTGGGCGGTCGAAGAACTGACCGGCGATTCGTTCGACTACAGCGCGGATCGCCTGCCGACCGATTTGGGGATCACCAGCATGGGCCTGCGCGGGCGTTTGAGCCAGCTGGGTCCGGTGGTGCAGACCGCTCGTAATGAACAGGAAGAGGCGTTCACCGCCGTGGTTGCGGGCCTGCCGGAGACCGCCGCCGAGCGCTGGAATGCACTGGTGCAGATGACCGACGAACAGCTGGACTCCATCATCGCCCACGCTTTCGCTACCAGCCTGTGCCCGAGCGATAAGCACGAAGGAATCACCGCAATGCTGCTGGATGCAGTCGATTTTGATATGGCCGAGCATTTCGTGGCTACCCCGGAGAACTTCACGGCGCGTGCATCCAAGAAGCTTGTTGTCCAGGCGCTGGTCGAAGTCGAGAAGGCCGCCGATGCCCACGTGCTGCTGACGATGAAAAAAGACGGGCTGGCCGACGTGGCGGCACATCGCCTGACCGGTACGGGCTGGGTGCCGGAGTTGATCCGCACCCCGGCTCGCGAGCCGAAGCAGGTTGAGCCGAAGGCGGATGAAAAAACGCCTGCCAAGAAGGCCACGACCAAGAAGGCAGCCGCTCCGGCCAAGAAGGCTCCGGCCAAGAAGAAGTAATCGGGCGGCGGGGCGGCATGGCCGCCCCGCTCCACCCTGCCTACCTTCCTACTTCACAGGAACACCGCCATGACCTCTACTGCAACCACCAATAGCGTCCTGGACTTGGGTACCGCCGACAGCGGCCCCGTCGCGGCCGCCGAGGCCAGCGCAGCCCGGCACCCGCTCTCGCAGGTGCCGGGAACGATTGCCGCGTTCGCCGATGACCTGGAGCAGCTTGCCGCCGAGCTGGTGGCGATGGGACGACTGCACGACCCCGAGGAATTGCGTCAGCGCGCTGGCTGGGCCGCCGAAAGCGCCCAGCGAGCAGGCCTGACCCCGTTGTATTCCGAGCTGGCCGCACTCTCGCGCCTGCAGGACGCCGACGAGCTGCGCCGCCGCGCTGGCTGGGCCGCCGCCGAGGCCGATGAATTGCTTGGAATCTGCGGTTTGTCCGCTCCGCGCCGATAATATCCCTGTACGCCAGAGAACACCGCCATGTCTCGATTGCCTGATTCCTTCATCGACAACCTGCTCGCCAAGACGGATTTGGTCGCCCTGATAGGGGAGCGCCTGATCTTGAAGAAGGTGGGCAAGGAGTACGAGGCGCGCTGCCCCTTTCATGAAGAAAAATCGGCCAGCTTCACTGTCAGTCCCGTCAAGGGGTTCTATCACTGTTTCGGGTGTGGCGCGCACGGCACTGCTATCAAGTGGCTGATCGAAATCGACAACATCGACTTCCGCGAAGCCGTCGAGATTCTTGCCCGTCGTGCTGGCCTGACGATCCCCGCCCAGGAGGCCCCCGCCGGCGGACGCGGCCAGCGCATGGGCGGCCACGCCGCCCAACTGCTGGCCGCGTGCGCAAAGGCCGCCGAGTTCTTCCGCGAACAGCTCACCGCCGATTTGCCCGCACAGGAATACCTCCTGCAGCGCGGCATTACCCCGGAGGCCGTGCAACGTTTTGGACTCGGTTACGCGCCCAACAGCTGGGATGCCCTCCGGAAGGAATTGAAGGCCTTCAAGAAAGACGTGCTGCTTGGAGCGGGCCTGCTGTCTCAGGCCGGAAATGGCCACTGCTACGACAAATTTCGTGGGCGCATCATTTTTCCCATTCATGACCGTCGCGGGCGGGTGATCGCTTTCGGCGGTCGCGCGATATCGCCGGAAACTACTCCGAAGTACCTCAACAGTCCGGAGACAGAACTTTTTCAGAAGGGTGGCGAACTGTATGGCCTGTCAAACGTCCTGCAGGAGCATCCTGCGGGAGCATCGGAGCTGGTGGTAGTTGAGGGCTATACCGACGTGACCTCATTGCACCAGGTCGGGATCACCACGGCGGTGGGCACCCTTGGTACCGCTGTGACTTCCGATCACGTCAAGGCACTTTTTGGCACCACGGATGACGTGACGTTCTGTTTCGATGGGGATTCTGCGGGACGGCGCGCCGCATGGCGCGCCGTGGAAGCAGTGCTGCCGGTGATGACGGATGGCCGATCCGCATCGTTTCTTTTGCTTCCCGATGGGATGGACCCTGACCAGGTCACGCGGGCGGAGGGTGGGCACGCCTTCCGGGACCGGCTGGCGAGCGCCGCGCCCCTGTCCGAGTTCCTCTTTTCGGAGCTGGTTAAAACTGTGGACATGGCCACCATCGAAGGCAGGGCAAAGCTGGCCAAGAAAGCAATGCCACTCATCGAGCAAATTCCAGAGGGCGTCTACCGCGATCTGATGCGTGCGCGCCTGTCGGAGCTGACCGGCGCACCTGCCCCGCCGCCCGCGACGGCCAAAGCCCCGAGCCTTGCCGAGCGCACCCCAATTCGTCAGGCCATCGCACTGTTGCTACGCAACCCGCGATTGGCCTCGCAGCTCCCGGTTTCCCGGGCGTTCCGGTCAGTGGCAAAGCCCGGCGCAGCGCTGCTGGCCGAGATGCTGGACTACGCCAACCTCAACCCCGACGCGACAACCTTCGCCCTGCTGGGCCATTTTGCCGGTCGAGAAGAGGCATCCGCCCTCATCAAGTTGGCCGATGCTCCGCTGCCCGAAGATCCCACCGAACAACTGGCGGATCTTCGGGGTGCGCTGGGTCGGCTGGACAAGCATGCGCGCCGCCGCCGGATCGAACTGCTGCAGCTGCAGGATGAAATCTCGCATGAAGAGGCATTGGAGCTGCGTGACTTGCTGCAGTTTGACCGCGACCCACGCAGGCGCGTTCCTGCCCCTCCAGGGGCCTCGCGCGCGCGCCATTGAATCCCCGTCCACCTACGCCAAAGGAAACCACAAATGCCGACCTACAACGATGGCTCCGCGCTTGCCGTACTGTTCCGTTTGCCACAGGCAGATGGCGGCCTCTACGTAGTGGCGACCGTTGATACCGATGACTTGGCCCAGGTGTTCGTTGCGCAAAAGATTGCGCGGCCCCTCGGGTACGGGCCGGCTCGCTATGAGCACCAACCCATGTCCGAGAGGGTGCGGGAGCGCTTGCTTGCGAGCGGTTTTAACGCGGAGCAGCTGGAGTAGATGGGGGCGGTGCGTGACCCGGCACAAAATTGGTTAACCCTCTAGACCACGATCCCTGGCGGCCCTCATGTCCGAAGAATCCCCTCCCTACCTCCCTTCCGCCTACCCGCCCGCATCGGACGCCCTCGGCTATATGCCGAAGGGCGCTGTCTATGCGGCGCTAGACTTTGTGGTCGCGCTGGCCAGCTCAGAACCACCGGATGCGAGTGAACCCGCCGTTGCCGCCGCTCGCGATTTGCTTACTCGTTGGCTGCAGCTCAATCGCACCCAGGGAGACCCCGATATTCTCTCCGCCCAAGCCGATATGTACGCGTGCTCGAACGACCTGGTGGCAGCATTGCGCGACGCCCTGGAAGGCTTTGTGGCAGACCTGGCTGACCATCCTTCACCGGAGCCGGGCAGCGTTTTCGGCGACTACTACCGTCTCATCACCACGCTGCTCGGCGAGGCCTGAGCGCGCTTTCCAGCTTCGCACGCCCCCAGCTTGCCAACGCACGCTTTCGGGTTCGCCCGATTAGCGTGACGCGTCACGCGCGTGATCGCGCAGGAAAGGCCCTGCCATCGGCCTATCCTCGCGGTTCCTGTGCCGCCTACAAGCGCTACGCGCTTCCTGCGCAAGCTTGGACCCTTGCGGGTTGCGGCAGCCCCGGAACCGCGCTCCTGGCCTCACAGCGCCCTTCCCGCGCGACCACGGAGCCAGCCTTGCCCACCATCTACGACGCCGACCGAAGCTTCACGCTCGCCGAGCAGCCCACCGCCGAGGCTCTCATTTCACTGGCATGCGAGATCCTCGCCAGCCGTCACCAGGTCGGCGAGGCCTTGACCGGCCCTGCCCACACCAAGCAGCTGCTCCAGCTGCGGATCGGCAACTCCGACCGCGAGCTTTTCCACGTCATGCTGCTCGATTGCAAACACCGCCTCCTCCACGAGGAGACCCTGTTCGCGGGCACCATCAACTCCGCGACAGTACATCCGCGCGAAATCGCCCGAGCCGCACTCAGGTGGAACGCGGCCGCCTGCGTCATAAGCCACTGCCACCCCTCGGGTGACGTTGAGCCTTCCCGGGCCGACATTGCCATCACCGCAGAAATCAAAGCGGCGCTGGCCCTGCTCGATGTGCGACTGCTCGATCACATCATAGTCTCCCGCACCGGCAGCCTCTCGCTGGCCGAACGAGGGCTGCTCTAGCAGCCCGTCGCAGGTCCCGTAGGACCATTTCCCGCCCTGCCCCAAGGAAACGGTGGCCTGGCAGGGCACTTCGGTGGAGCGGTGTGCGCGATCGGTGAGCTTCCCGAGGTGAACATTTCGCTGTTGGTTGGGTCGGCGACCGCCATGGCGGCGCACGGCCTGCGGTGCTCCGCATCGAGCCGCCTGCGGCGTCTCGCCCCGTTGGGCCTGGTCCTCGCCCTTCCGTGCCGCATCCGCGGCACTGCGCGCTCCGCGCGCCCACGTGGACGCATGCGCGTCCGCTCAGTTCATGCCAGCGCCGTGACCGCCGCCGGCACCGCTGCAGCTGTGCTGCAGCGCTCCGCAGGCATGTGCCCCCTGCAGTTTTGCCGTTGTCCCGACTTCATCGCCACCGCTGGACTTTGTCCCAGGAGTAGCCCCCCGACAAGGTCGCTGCGCTCGCTTGTCAGGGGACTCCCCCTGGTCGTCCTCGCGGTTCACGGCGATGAACTCAGCACAGCGGCAAATCCAAAAACAACAGGGAGACTCAACATGACCTTGCGGCACATCACGAACAACAGCAACAGCGAAAAGCCGGCTTCTGAATCTAGCACTGCGGCTGGGTTTCACATCGTGGGGCGATACCGCAATTCTGATGGAAGCCTCGGTGTGGAAATCCGAGTGAATGCCTGCCGCGAGGGCGCAGGGAATCTCTCCTACATTGGCGCGTGGGGGACCGGGCGGCCGGTTAATAGGGATGGCATGAAACAGATGCTCCGCATCATGCTCAGCGCACATCGCGGCGCGATTGCTGAAATCCCCTTTGGCAACATGGAGGCGCGCGCATGAGCGCGCTCCCCTCCGCCGCCCACTTCACCAGCGAGGAAATCGAATTCGCTGCGGAGGTCGCCCTGCTGGCCGCCCAGGCGACTTCCAACGGGCTGGGGCTTCCCCGCACGGCGCAACGCCCTTGGGTTGCTGGCGATGAATCCGATGACGAACTGGCCAACATGATCGATTCCGTGCGCGCATCGCACCCTGGACACCCGCTGGCCGCGCAGCTGGTGCACGACCTGGCCACCTACCGCCTCGTGCGAGACAAGCGTGCGCCGGCATGCCCTGACCTCGCTGCAAGGCGCGAGAAATACATTGCCAGCTTCGCCGGGTGCGGCTGGTAATCCCAAGAGGCCGCAGGCCAGTTGACCCCGCCCAGCTGCGTCTCTATGCTCGCCACAGCTGGACTCAACATGGCTTCCCTTGGAGGGGTGGCCCGGCGCTGAGTCTGCGGGGAGGGGCGGCGAAAGCCGCCTCTCTTTTTTTTTCGTATCCCATCGCCGCGACAGGTCCGGCGGCGGCCGCACGCGTCCTCCGCATGGTTGCAGGCCATTGCCTGCAACCTGGCGTCAGTAACCTGCCGCCCGGCCCTGCTCCCACCCCGCGCTTGGACAGCGCGTTGCCGGTGCCTGCCGGCACCGGACCAATTTCGAGACCTCGCGCGGGCACCGGCCGGCTGCTCGCCGCCCGGTAGTGCCGCCTACCCCTTTCGCCGGCGTCCTGCAGGCGCTTCTCGCCTGCAGAAATCTCTCTCGATCGCTCGCGATCGCGCGGGGGCGCATGCCCGCCCGCGCCTGGCAGCGGCTTCCGCCCCTGCCGCTGGCACAGCTTGGGAGCAATTCGTCATGACCTATCGGCTCCCGTCAACGTGGCTGGTCCGCTGCGCCCCGCCTGCCTCACGGCCTATTTCCCTACCGCAACCGTGCCCAGCCGCACAGGACCGCTGGCGCTCTCCTCCTGTACGGCCGGCCCCCGCTGCGGTTCGGGGGCCTTACGGCACACGGGACTTAGCGAAGCAACCATCCATGAAGGACACCTCTGTCATGCTCGACAACACAGCCTACTGCGAACACTCGCGCCAGCAGGAGCAACAGCAACAACCAAGGCCGGCTCCAGGAGCTTGCAAAGCAGCCATCGAAGCGCAGGGACGAGTTCAGCCTTATCACCTCGCTCGCGAGCTTGAGCGGCTGGCAATGGCTATCGAAAGTGCAAAAGGCTTCCAGGCATCCGTGCAGGCACGTCTGCAGTTCCTGGTACGTGCTATTGAGCTGGAATCGGTCGCCCAGCTCAACGAGCTGGGTTCGCTGATCCCCTTCGCGTGGTTGTCAGAACGAACGCTTGACCGGGTGTTTGAGGACGGGTGCATTTCAGAAGCAGTCGTTTCCCAGCTCTTGGCGAGAACATCGGTGGATGCAGGCTTCGCAGCTGCCGTTGCGGCCGAGCTGGGTCAGCACGCCATCGAGGGATGGCGCGCTGCGCAGCGTCAAGGGGAGCTGCTGTGAAAAAACGTAGTCCGGTACGTCTCAGCGAGCACGAAAACATGTTCTATCGCCTCGCCCGGCAAAACTCACATCGGCATCGGATCTTCGACGTGTTCGGGGATTTCTGTGAAATGCTGGCCATCGAATTCTCCCAAGCCGTCGACCTCACCCAGCGCGAGCAGCGCGGCGCACGTTATGCAGCTCTGCTGCAGAAATACGACCGGTCAGAACGTGAGCGCTTCGCTCAGATGACTGCGTGCTTGGTGAATGCGCTGGAGTCCGGCATGAGCGACTGCCTTGGCACGTTGTTCATGGGTATGGACCTTGGCAATGCAGGAACAGGCCAATTCTTTACCCCTTACGAGGTGTCGCGCCTGACTGCGCAAATGACCCTGTTGGGGGCTGACGAGCTAATCGCACGAAAGGGTTTCATCACGCTCAGTGAGCCGGCCTGCGGTGCAGGCGGCATGGTTATCGCGGCAGCCGATACGTTGCGCTCGATGGGGGTCAACTACCAGGAGTGTATGCACGTCACTGCCGTGGATATCGACAGAACCGCTTGCCACATGACGTACATTCAAATGTCCCTGTTGCATATCCCCGGCATCGTCATTCACGGCAATGCGCTTGCACCTCAGAGCCCGTGGGAGCAATGGGTCACCCCGGCGCACGTCCTGGGCCGCTGGGATGAGCGGTTAGCTTGCGCCAGGGCAGTTGAGGCCATGCGCGCCCTGTTGGTGGACGATCCCGCACATCATCCGGGCGCGGACGACGCGCCGCCTCCCGCAAAGACGGGCCCAGACTGTCCGAACCGCAGGGCAGCGACACAGATGGCCTTGTTCTGACTTCATGGAGGGCGACCAGGTGCTTGGACCCTTCGCTCTTCGCTTCCATGCAGTACCCTGCCCTTGCCTTCCACAACTGCCAGGAGCGCGTAGATGACTGACTTGAAGAACCTGACCCTCGACGTTCCGTCGGATTTCATCGACTTCTGCGCGCTGGAAAATGTCGATCCTCGCGAGGTTCTTTACCGGCTCGCCTGCGACCTCTCCGAAGCCGATCAACGTGGTGGCCACGTTCAACACGATGCCGCCGAAATGTGGTTTGACAGCAACAGCTGGCCCGGTCGTAACTGAGCACGCCATCTTCGCCAAGCCGCCTATAGGGCGGCTTTTTTATGGGCGGCGGACGCTGGCGCATCCGCACGGCCTGCGGTGCTCCGCATCGAGCCCGCCACGGCGGTCTCGCCCCATGGGCCTGGTCCTCGCCTTTCCGTGCCGGCCCGGCCGGCACTGCGCGCTCCGCGCGCCCTGGTCGACCTCGGGGTCTGCCGGGCACCGGCGCTGCGCGCCGGCATTCCCTTCGCATGCCCCTCGATTGAACCGGTCAGGCTCGGCCTGCCCGGTGGTGGCCACCGACACGGTGTGCCGGCGGCCTGCAGGCGCGGTGGTGCTGCGCCTGCTGGGACCACGGCGAGGCGGCGCTATGCCGGTGCCTGCCGGCACCGGATCAATTTCGAGCGCGTGCGAGGGCACCGGCCGGCTGCTCGCCGCCCGGTGGTGACGCCTACCTCTCTCGCCGGCGTCCTGCAGGCGCTGCGCGCCTGCAGAAATCTCTCTCGATCACTTCGGCCATCGCGCGGGCGGAGCATGCCCCGCCCGCGCCTGGCAGCGGCATCCGCCGCCGCCGCCGGCGCTTCGCACCGTTGGACCGTCTTCCGTCATGGCCAGTCGGCTCCCGCCGCTGTGGACGGTTCGCAGAGTCCGTCTGCCTGGCGGTCTATTCCCCCTACCGCAACCGCTTCCGCCTGCACAGGACCGCCGCCGCCGCCGGCCCCGGCCGCGGTACGGGGGCCTTACGGCACACGGGACTCAGCGAAGCAACCATCCACCAAGGGAGCAACTGCCATGACGAAGCAGCCGACCTCCACTACTCGCGCAAGCAGAAGCAACAGCGAAAGCCAAAGCCGGCTACAGGATCTAGCAAAGCAGCCATCGCAAAGCA